>NZ_JBILUK010000238.1:0-4868 GCF_044371015.1 Phenylobacterium sp. | reverse complement strand
TCCGCCGGGACTCTCTACTGAGGCGGAGGTTCGATTCGAGGCTGTGGGGGATGAGACCCGGGTGAGCGTCGAGCATCGCGGGTTCCACGCCGTGCCGGAGGGGAACGCGGCGCGGCATGGATTTCCGGACGGGCTGCTGCTGTCGAAGCTGGGAGAGTGGTGGCGGGCGCTGCTTTCATCGTATCGTGAGCAGGCGGGGCAGGGGAGTTCGCGTTGAGCAGTCCGGAATTGGCGGCGCCAAAAGGGCGGCAGGCGGGCTTCGCCTTCATCTTCGCGCTGGCGCTGATGAACTCGATCTCGTTCGGGATCATGATCCCGATCCTTCCGAACCTGATCCGCGAAATGACCGGGGGCGATACGGCTGCGGCGGCCGACTGGAATGTGCTGTTCGCCACCACCTGGGGGGTGATGCAGTTTGTCTGCGGGCCGATCCTGGGGATGTTCTCGGATCGGTTCGGGCGGCGACCTGTGCTGTTGTTGTCGCTGTTGGGCCTGGGGATCGATTTCCTGTTCATGGCGTTCGCGCCGACGCTGTGGTGGCTTTTGGTCGGGCGCATCCTGAACGGCGCCACGGCGGCCAGCTTCTCCACCGCCAACGCCTATCTGGCCGACGTCACCGCGCCGAGCGAGCGGGCCAAGGTCTTCGGCTGGATGGGTTCGGCGTTTTCATTCGGCTTCATCATCGGGCCGACCCTGGGCGGGTTCCTGGGCGAGTACGACCTGCGCCTGCCGTTCCTGGTGGCCGCGGCGATCACCTTCATCAACGTGGCCTATGGTTACTTCATCCTGCCCGAGTCCCTGCCGCTTGAAAGACGGGCCAAGGCCTATGACTGGCGTCGGGCCAATCCGGTCGGGGCGTTGAAGCTGCTGCGCTCGAAGGCGGGGCTGCTGCCGCTGGCGAGCGTGGGCTTCCTGTTCCAGGTCGCCCATGTGGTGCTGCCGACGATCTTCGTGCTCTACACCACCCATCGCTACGGCTGGTCGCCCGGCTTCCTGGGCCTGACGTTCCTGCTGACCGGGGTGCTGGGCGTGCTGGTGCAGATCTTCCTGGTCGGGCCCGCAGTGAGGCGGTTCGGCGAACGGCGTACGATGTTCATCGGGCTGACGGCCGGGGCGATCGGCTTCGCGTGGTACGGTTGGGCGCCGGATGGCTGGCTCTATCTGATCGGCACGCCGATCTTCGCGCTCTCGGGCTTCATCATGCCGGGCCTGCAGGGGCTGATGACGCGCAAGGTGGAGCCGCAGGAGCAGGGCCAGCTTCAGGGCGCCAACCAGAGCCTGTCGGGGATCGGTTCGATGCTCGGACCTGCGCTGTTCGGTCTGGTGTTCGCCGAGTCGCTGCGGCGCGGCTGGCCGGAGGGCCTGGCGATCTATCTGGCGGCCGGACTTCTGGTGCTGGCCATGGGGCTCGCGTCGATCGCGGCGCGGGCGGCGGGGCCGGCCAAGACCTGATCTCGCCACGATGCCGCCGAATTGCGGTGGTGCAAGCGGCGGCGTCTATCACCGGAGTTTTCATGCGCGCGTCTCGCGTTCCTATCCTCTTCGCCGTTGGCCTGCTGGGCGCCTGTTCACCGCGCGAGAGCCAGTCGCAACCCGTCTTGGCCGAACCCACCCGCGCAGCGCCGACCAGCGCGGCGGCCATGAAGATGTCGTTCGCGCCGGTGGTGCAGAAGGCGGCGCCGGCGGTGGTGAACATCTCGGCCAAGCGGCTGGTGCGCCAGCAGACGGACCCGTTCTGGCAGATGTTCGGCCTGGGCGTGCCGCAGGCGCGGCTGGCGGCTTCGCTGGGCTCGGGCGTGATCGTCCGGTCGGACGGGGTGATCGTGACCAACAACCACGTGGTCGAGGGCGGCCAGGAAATCACCGTGGCGCTCAATGACCGGCGGGAGTTTCCGGCCCGCATTCTGCTGGCCGAACCGCGAACGGACCTTGCGGTGCTGAAGATCGATCTTCCGCCGGGCGAAAAGCTGCCGGTGCTGGCGCTTGACGACAGCGACGGCACGCAGGTCGGAGATCTGGTGCTGGCGATCGGCGATCCGTTCGGCGTGGGCCAGACGGTGACCAACGGAATCGTCTCGGCTCTCAACCGCACCACCGACCCGACCGGCGACGGCGGCTCGGCCTATATCCAGACCGATGCGGCGATCAATCCCGGCAATTCCGGCGGGGCGCTGGTGGACATGGACGGCGACCTGATCGGCGTGAACAGCTTCATCCTCTCGCGCTCGGGCAGTTCCTCGGGCGTCGGCTTCGCGATCCCGGCGGCCGTGGTGCGGCGCGTGGTGGAGACCGCCGTCGGCGGTGGCCGCGCGGTGGTGCGGCCCTGGCTGGGCGCGCGCACCCAGACGGTGAGCGCCGAGATCGCGCGAAGCCTGGACCTCGCGTTGCCGCAGGGGGCGCTGGTGGCGGATATCTGGCCGGGCGGGCCCGCCGCCCGGGCGGGCCTAAAGACCGGCGACGTGGTGTTGCAGGCGGACGGCAAGCCGGTGACCGACGCGGCGGGCCTGAACTATGCGATCCGCAACAGCCGGCCGGGCGAAACCCTGAGCCTTGGCGTGCGTCGCGCCGACGGCCGCGACCAGACCCTGACCCTGCGCGCCGAAGCTCCGCCGGCGAACCCGCCGCGCGATGCGCGGACCCTGACTGGGCGGCATCCGTTCGACGGCGCCCAGGTGGTCAATCTCTCGCCGGCGGTGGCTGACGAGCTCGGCGTCGATCCGTTCGCCGGTCCCGGGGTGCTGGTCACGGGCCTGGACCGCGGCGCGGCGATGAACGTGGGCCTGCGCCGCGGCGACATCATCCGGGCGGTGAACGGCCAGCGGATCGGCAATGTCCGGGATCTCGCAGGGGCCGTCGCCCAGCCGCAGCGGCTGTGGCAGGTGACCATCGAGCGCGACGGGCGCGAGGTGTCGGCGACGTTCCGCGGGTAGGGATCCATCAGCCGTGTCATCCAGGACGTTCGGGCGCCGCGAATTCCGGGATGACACACTTGATTGAAGTCGCCTTTGCCGTGCTAGGTCAACGGCATGAGTGACGTTGCGCCTTCGCCCGAACCCGCCCCGACCAAGGGGTTTCTCGCCGCCATTGAGCGGCTGGGAAACAAGCTGCCGGAACCGGCGATCATCTTCGTCTGGCTGATCTTCGCCCTGATGCTGCTGTCGGCGCTGGGCGCGGCGATGGGGTGGCAGGCCTCGCTGGCCTATCCGGGCGACAAGGCGCCGCAATGGGGCGTGCTCGAGGACGGGCGGCTGACGTTCGTCGCCCACTCGCTGTTTTCGGAAGAGAACATCCAGCGCCTGTTCACCGAGATGCCGCGGACGCTGGCCGGGTTCGCACCGCTGGGCCAAGTGCTGGTGATCGTGATGGGCGCGGCGGTGGCGGAACGGACGGGCCTGTTGAGCGCGCTGATCCGCTACAGCCTGCGCGACACGCCGCGCGCCCTGCTGACGCCGACGGTGGCGCTGATCGGGATGGTTTCGCACCATGCCTCGGACGCGGCCTATGTGGTGTTCATCCCGCTGGCGGGGCTGCTGTACGCCGCGGTCGGCCGCCATCCTCTGGTGGGGATCGCAGCCGCCTTCGCGGCGGTCTCGGGCGGATTCGTCGGCAACATCACGCCCGGCCAGACCGACGTTCTGCTGTTCGGCTTCACCCAGGAGGCGGCCCGGATCATCGATCCGACCTGGACCATGAACCCGTTGGGCAACTGGTGGTTCATCCTGGCGGCGGTGTTCGTGTTCACGCCGATCATCTGGTTCGTGACCGACCGGATCATCGAGCCGCGAATGGGCGCCTGGGGCGGCGAGGCGGATGATGAGCTGAAGGCCGAACTGGCCCGTTCGGCGGTGACCGACGAAGAGCGCCGCGGACTGCGCTGGGCGGGTATCGCAGCGCTGGGCGTTGTGATCGCCTTCGCGGCCCTGGCGCTGTGGCCGGGCTACACGCCTCTGATCGACGAGACCCAGACGGGGCCGGCGCAACTTCAACCGTTCTACGGGGCGCTGATCGCCGGTTTCATGATGCTGTTCCTGGCCAGCGGCATTGCCTTCGGCATCGGCAACGGCACGGTGAAGAACGCCCGCGATGTGATCGGCAAGATGGCCGAAGGCGTGCGGATGCTGGCGCCCTATGTGGTGTTCGTGTTCTTCGCGGCGCACTTCGTGGCGATGTTCAACTGGTCGCGGCTGGGACCGATCGCGGCGATCAACGGCGCCGAGGTGCTGAGAGCAATGGCGCTGCCGGCGCCGCTGTTGCTGATGAGCGTGCAGGCCTTCTCGTCGATCCTGGACCTGTTCATCGGTTCGGCGGCGGCCAAGTGGAGCGCGCTGGCCCCCGTGGTGGTGCCGATGTTCATGCTGCTGGGGATTTCTCCAGAGATGACCACCGCCGCCTATCGGATGGGTGACAGCTACACCAACATCATGACGCCCCTGATGAGCTACTTTCCGCTGGTGCTGGCCTTCTGCCGGCGCTGGGACAAGAGTGTTGGGGTGGGCTCGCTGCTGGCGCTGATGCTGCCCTATGCGCTGAGTTTCATGGCGGCGGGGATCTCGATGACCCTGTTGTGGGCGGCGCTGGACCTGCCGCTCGGGCCGCACGCCCAGGTGCACTACACGCCGCCGGCCACCCTGACCGCACCCTGACCCCATGGCCGACCTCTTCGAAGCCGCCGGCCTGACGCCCGCCCAGCCTTCCCCGCTGGCGGATCGGCTCCGGCCGCAGCGGCTTGAGGAGGTGGTCGGGCAGGATCACCTGCTCGGACCGGAGGGGCCGATCGGGCGGATGGCGGCGGCCAAGCGCCTGTCGTCGATGATCCTGTGGGGTCCGCCGGGGACCGGCAAGACCACCATCGCGCGGCTGTTGGCGCG
>NZ_JBILUK010000046.1:0-17288 GCF_044371015.1 Phenylobacterium sp. | reverse complement strand
GCCGAGACGAAGACGCTGTCGGGGCGCATCGCCTCCCACTCCTCGAACTTGAGCGGGCGGTTGTCGATGCAGGAGGGCAGGCGGAAACCGTATTCCGCGAGGGTGAATTTCCGCCGGTAGTCGCCCCGGTACATGCCGCCGATCTGGGGGACGGTCTGGTGGCTTTCGTCGACAAACAGCAGGGCGTTGTCGGGGATGTATTCGAAGAAGGTGGGCGGCGGCTCGCCAGGGCGGCGGCCGGTGAGGTAGCGGGAGTAGTTCTCGATGCCGGCGCAGGAGCCGGTGGCCTCCATCATCTCGATGTCGAAGGTGGTGCGCTGTTCGAGCCGCTGGGCCTCCAGCAGCTTGCCGTTGGCGACCAGCCAGTCGAGGCGTTCCTTCAACTCCACCTTGATGCGGTCGACAGCCTGGCGGAGCGTCGGCCGGGGCGTGACATAGTGGCTATTGGCGTAGACCTTCACGCCGTCGAGTTCATTGGTCTTCTTGCCTGTCAGCGGGTCGAACTCAACGATCGACTCCACCTCGTCGCCAAACAGGCTGATGCGCCACGCCAGGTCTTCGGAGTGGGCCGGGAAGATCTCGATGGTGTCGCCCCGACGGCGGAAGGTCCCGCGCTCGAAGGCCTGTTCGTTGCGTCGATACTGAAGGGCCACGAAGTCGGCCATCAGCTTCTTCTCGTCGATCCGGTCGCCCGGCTTCAGGGAGAAGGTCATGGCCGAATAGGTCTCGACCGAGCCGATGCCGTAGATGCAGGACACTGAGGCCACGACGATAACGTCGTCACGCTCGAGGATCGCGCGGGTGGCGGCGTGGCGCATCCGGTCGATCTGTTCGTTCCGGTTGGAGTCCTTCTCGATGTAGGTGTCGGTCCGGGGAACGTAGGCTTCCGGCTGATAGTAGTCGTAGTAGCTGACGAAGAACTCGACCGCGTTGTCGGGAAAGAAGCTCTTGAATTCGCTGTAGAGCTGGGCGGCGAGCGTCTTGTTGGGCGCGAGGATGAGGGCCGGACGCTGGGTCTCCTCGATGATCTTGGCCATGGTGAAGGTCTTGCCCGAGCCGGTGACCCCCAGCAGCACCTGGTCGCGCTCCCGGCCTTCCAGACCCGCCACCAGCTCGGCGATGGCGGTCGGCTGGTCGCCGGCGGGCTCGTAGGCGCTGGACAGCCGGAAGCGGCGGCCGCCTTCCGACTTCTCCGGCCGCGTGGGGCGGTGCGGAGTCCACATCATCGGCATGGCTTCAGCGTCGTGCACGAAGGCCGCGGACATGTCGGCGACGCCGGGGAACTCTGTGGCCGGAGGCATGCCGGAGAACTTAAGCCTTCGCCCGCACGAGGGCTACTGGGGCTAAGGCGGCTGCTGACAGCGGGGTGTCAGGAAGAGGAGCCACGAAATACACGAGAGGGCGGTGCTTTGCGCGAGAGATATAGCTCCGCGTTTTCGGTTGTTCAGAGCTTCATCAGTTCTGTGGATTTGGTTTCGATGCGCTCTTGCAAGAGGCGCATGAACTCGGCGCGTTTCAGGCCGGGGGGGATCGGTTCGAGATACTCGAAGACGATGGTTCCGGGATGGCGGATGAAGCCGTGGGCGGGCCAATGGACGCCGGAGTTGGTGGCCACCGGGCAGACCGGCACGTTCAACTCGCGGTAAAGCGCAGCGATGCCGGGCTTGTAGTCTGGCGCGGCGCCCGGCGTGGTGCGGGTGCCCTCCGGGAAAATCACCACCTGGCGGCCCTCCTTGAACAGGGCGGTCCCCTCGCGGATCACCTGGCGCATGGTGGTGGCGCCACCGTCGCGGTCGATGACGATGGCGCCGGCCTTACGGGCGTACCAACCGAACCAGGGAATCCAGGCCAGCTCCTGTTTCATGACGAAGGCCGAGGCCGGCAGCCAGGTGAACTGGGCAAAGACGTCCAGCATGCACTGATGCTTGGGTGCCACTATGGCCGCGCCGGTCGGAATGTGATGGCGGCCGCGCACCTCGACCTTGATGCCGCAGATGGCCAGCAAACCCGTCACCCCGCGGCCCCAGAGGTGGAACATGGTCAGCGTCCATCGCGTAGGACCCAGCAGCACCGGTGTGCAGAGGATCGCGACCATGGCGGTCCACAGGTAGAACAACGCCACATATGCCAGCGAGCGAACAAGGATCACGGCGGGGTCGCCTCCGTTTCGCGCGGGCCGAGGCCAAGGACGGCCTCCCGCGCCAGGATCGCCAGATACTTGGAGTACTCCACCACCATCAAGCGCGCGGCGGATGGATGGCGCCACCAGTCGCGAGCCTTCAGGGCCGGCGTGGCGACAGCGTAGGTCTGGGCCGAGACGCCCATCGGCTTTAGCGCGGCGTTGAGTTCGAGCATGGCGCGGGGCATGTGATAGTCGGCGGTGACGACGATCAGGCTGCGAAAGCGCATGGCGCGAGCCCAGCTGGCGGTCTCCCGGGCGTTGCCGACGGTGTCGGCGGCGGTGAAGCCCAGATCCACGCAGCAGTCGTAGAGGCGTCGAACGGCGCGGGACACGTTGCGGATGTCTTCCCGCGTGGCCTTGCGGTCGACGCCGGAAACCAGCAGGCGGCCGCCGAAACCATCTTCGAGCAGGCCCATGGCGGCGGCGATTCGGGCATTGGACCCAGCCCCGGTGAGCACAACCACGCCCTCGGCCCGCTCCGGCGCGCGTGGCGGGGTCTGCTGCTGAACCCGGGCCGCGAAGGCGAGAAGGCCGGAGAGCCAGATCAGCGCCACCACCAGGACGGCCGCGATCGCCTTCATCCCATGCGCCCGATCAGCCGACGCGCGGTCAGCCGCGCCGCCACGGCCGCGACCAGCGCTGCGATCAGCGGACAGGGGAGAACTGCAAGGAGGTCGATCCAAGCCACCGGCAGAGCGGGGGTTAGCCCCTGACCCCCGCCGGCCAGGCGCAGAGCGCCGCCGGCGAGCGCGGCGGCGAGCGCACCGGCGGCCCCGGCCAGGGCCGCAATGCGGGCGAAGCGGAGTTCGAACAGGCTGGCGATCTGGGCGTCCTCCGACCCGGTAATGTGCAGAACCTCGACCACGTCGCGCCGGGCGGCCAGGCCCTGGCGGGTGGCGAAGGCGACCACGGCGGCAGCCCCGGCGGCGATCAGGAGGAAGACCACGATGGCGATTGACCGAACCACGCCCGCCGCACCCTTGATGTCGGCGATCCAGGCGGAGTGATCGTCGACAACCGCATCGAGGCCGCGCTCGGCCAGGGCGCGGCGCAGTGCGGGGGGCGCCGCCGGCGCCTGGCGATCGAGCACCACCGCCACAAGGCGGGGTACAGGCAGGTCATCGAGGTCGGCCACGTCGCCGATCCAAGGCTCGATCAGGGCGTAGGCCTCGGCCTTCTCCAGCGCGCGCGCCTCGGAAACTCCCGGCACGCCGGCCAGAGCCTCGGCGGCCCGGGCGGCGGCGGCGTCAGGTGTCTCGCCGCCTCGGGCGCGGACGACGACAGTGATCTCACCCGTGAGTTGCCCGGCCCAGCCGCGGGCTGCGCGGTCGCCGGCGATAGCGCCCAGCGCCGTCAGGCAGGCGAGGAAACACAGCACCGCGATGACGAACAGCAAAGCCGGATCACGAGCGTCGGGCTCGGGCAGGAACGGCGCGGGTTGCCAGCGGGCGGGTTCGAACGGGGGCGGACTCATGTCACCGGCCCCTGCGGCGGAAGCGGGCGCAGGCGGCCTCGGTCGAGGTGAAGGATGGGCCGGGCTGAACGGGCGACGAGGTCCTGATCATGCGTGGCGATGATCACCGTGGTGCCCAGGCGGTTGAGCTCGACGAACAGCCGATAGATGCGAAGCGCCATCTCATGGTCAACATTGCCGGTGGGCTCGTCGGCCAGAAGAATCTCGGGCCGACCGACGACAGCACGGGCGATGGCCAGCCGCTGCTTCTCGCCGCCGGCAAGGGTCGGCGGCAGCGAGCCCATGCGCGCGCCCAGACCGACCCAGGTGAGCAACTCGGCGACGTCGCCGCGGTACTCCGAGGGCTTGTGGCCGGCGATGCGGAGCGGCAGCGCGGTGTTGTCGAAAGCCGAGAGGTGATCGAGCAACAGAAGATCCTGGAACACCACGCCAATGCGCCGACGTGCCCGAGGCCGGTCTCGGGCCGGCATCGAGGCCACATCCTCGCCGAACAGCCGGATCGAGCCGGAGGATGGTCGTGCGGCGAGATAGATGAGTTTCAAGAGCGAGCTCTTGCCGGCCCCCGAGGGGCCGGTGACGAAATGGAAGGAGCCGCGAGGCAGGGATAGCGAAACGTCGGACAACACTTCGGGCCCGTTCCCATAGCGCATGGATACGCTGGAGAAGCGCAGGATCTCATCATCGGCGGCGGTGGGACCGAATCCGGGCGGGGCGTTTCTGGACATGGGGGCCGAAATCGGCGACCTCGACGACAGCGTGCTGGAGCGTCCGATTCGCCCCGATGATACTGACCTGTCCAGAGTGCGCCACCAGCTATTTCGTCGAACCGGCGAGCATTCCGCCGGACGGAAGGACGGTGAAGTGCACAAACTGCGGCGCGCGCTGGCGTGCAGAGGGCGGCGTGGCCGAGCCCGAACCGGCCCCGGACCTCTCTTCGCTGATGGGCGAGGCGCCTGCGGCGTCGAGCGATGCCGACCTGGATAACGACCTGGAGATCGTGGCCAGCGAGCCGGAGCTCAAGGACAAGATCAAGCCCTCTCACAAGCCGAAACGCCCTCTGGGACGGATCATCGGGATCGCTGCGGGGCTGCTAGTTGTGGTCGGGGGGCTCGGCGCCGCGGTGGTGTTCCGCACCCAGGTGGCGGGCGTGGTCCCGGGTAGCGCTGCTCTGTTCGCGGCCGTGGGTCTGCCGGTCAGTGAACTTGGTCTGGTTATCGAGGGCGTGGCGTCGAAGCCCGGGTTCCAGGCCGGGCGACCGGTGCTGGCGATCTCGGGCGCGGTGCGGAACACCCACAATGAGGCCGCCGCAGTGCCGCCGATCCGCTTCGCCCTGGTTAACTCCGAGGGCGCGGAGTTGGCCAGCCTGACCGCGGAGCCTTCGGGCGAGAACCTGCCCGGCGGCGCGGTGCGTTACTTCGCCGTGGCCATGCCCGATCCGCCATCGGGGGCGCATGAACTGGTGGTGGCCTTCGATCTCTCAGGCGGCGCGCCCGCGCATGAGTGAATTAGAGCCGAGTGTTCTGATTTCCGAGACCGAGGTGGCGGCGCGGGTGGCGGCGCTGGCGGCCCGCATCGCCCCGCAACTGGACGACGAGGCGGTGGCGGTGTGCCTGCTGACCGGTGGCCTCTGGTTCGCCGCCGACCTGACCCGCGCGCTGGCGCGGGAGGGCCGGCGCTTGAGGTTCGACGCGATGTGGCTGGCCTCATATCGCGACGGGCGCGAGTCCAGCGGACGCTGCGAGGTGCGGGCCGATCTGCAGCGGCCGATCGCCGGGCGCCAGGCGCTGATCATCGACGACGTGTTCGACACGGGGCTGTCTTTGTCGGAGGCTGCGCGCCTGGTGCGCGACTCCGGGGCGCGGGAGGTGCTGACGGCCGTCTTCGCGCGCAAGCCATGGCCGACGCCGCGGGCCATTGAACCCGACTTCGTGGCCTGGGAGGCGCCGGCCCGCTACCTAGTCGGCTATGGCATGGATGCGGCCGGGGCGATGCGGGGGCTGCCATTCGTCGGGGCGCTGGATTGAACCCGATTGAGATCCGCGAGGATGACCTGACCGGCGCGGGGGTGCGAGCGCTGGTGGCCTATCATCTCGCCGGAGCGCGCGCGAACTCACCGCCGGGCCACTCGTTCGCACTGGACCTATCCGGCCTGCAGACACCTGACATCACCGTCTGGACCGCCTGGCGCGACCACGAGATTGCGGGCGTCGGAGCCCTGAAGGCGCACCCGAACAAGATCGGCGAGATCAAGTCGATGCGCACCCATCCGGACCACCTGCGTGCGGGCGTCGGCGGGGCGATCCTCGACCACATCCTGGGGGTTGCGCGGGCCCGCGGCTACGTCCAGGTCAGCCTGGAGACCGGCAGCGGTGAGGCCTACGAGGCGGCGCTCGCGCTCTATCGCACGCGGGGGTTTGTGAACGGTCCGTCGTTCGGTGACTATGAGGCCAGCGCCTTCAATCAGTTCCTGCATCTGGAACTGTAGCGCCGGGGGAGACCACGCCATGACCGCCGCCGATATCCTGCTGGCCGATGATCTGGGCAACGGCCTTAGGCGGCTGACGCTGAACCGCCCAGAGCGGCTGAACGCGCTGAACCACCCGATGGCCGAGGCGCTGCTGGCGCAGTTCGAGGGCCTGAGGCGCAACACCGACGTGCGGGTGGTGATCCTAACCGGGGCGGGGCGGGCGTTCTCGTCCGGCGCAGATCTGAAGGCCGGTGGTACGCCCGAAGCGCTGCGCGACGGGCCGAATGGCGACTGGGTGTTGCGAGACCTGATGAAAGCCATGCGAGCGTGTCCACAGCCGCTGATCGCCACGGTGCGCGGCCCAGCGGCCGGAGGGGGCCTCGCCATGGCGCTGGCCTGCGACGTGATCATCGCCGGCGAGACGGCGGCGTTCCATCCGGCGTTCATCAACATCGGTCTGTCGGGTTCAGAGCTGGGCGCAGCCTGGCGGCTGCAGCGGATGATCGGGCTCTCCAAGGCGCGGGAAACCCTGCTCGCCGGTCGGCCCATGAGCGCGGCGGCGGCGCTGGAGGCGGGATTGGTGTCACAGGTGGCAGCGGAGGCCGACCTGGACGCCACGGGCGAGGCGCTGGCCGCCGACATGCTCCGCGCGGCGCCGGACGCGCTGAGGCTCACCAAGCGCACTCTGGACGCGGCGCTTGAAGCGATCAGCTTCGACGCAGCCATGGAGCTGGAAGAGCGGGCTCAGATGCTGATGATCCGCAGCCGCTCCAGCGCGCCGAGGCTATGAACCTGAAGCGTCTCCTCGCCGTCCTCCTTCTGCTCACCGCGACGCCAGCCGCAGCGCAGCCGGCCGATCTGCTGATATGGGGCGGGCCGATCTACACCGGCGCCGCGCCTGAGCGGGCGGAAGCGGTGGCGGTCTTGGACGGACGAATTGTGTTCGTGGGCGCGAAGGACGCCGCGGCGGCCCTTCGCGGGCCCAATACCGAGGTGATCGACCTCGCAGGCGCGGCGATGTTTCCAGGATTCACTGACGCTCACGCACACCTTAGAGGGATCGGCGAGCGCGAGCTGTCGCTGAATCTGGAAGGGTCCAAGTCGGCCGCCGAGGCGGCTGGGCGGGTCAAGGCGTATCTGGCTCAGCGCAAGCCCAACGGGGCGGTTTTCGGTCGCGGCTGGATCGAGACGGGCTGGCCCGAGGGCCGGTTCCTGAACCGCGACGACCTCGATCCTGTCGCACCCGACCAGCCGGTGATCCTGACCCGGGCCGATGGTCACGCCCTGGTCGCCAACTCAGCCGCCCTTCGGGCCGCGGGTGTCACCGAGGCGACGCCCGCGCCGGAAGGCGGGGCGATCCTTAAAGACGCTAATGGGCGCCTGACCGGCGTGCTGGTCGACAACGCCATGGCGCTGGTCCGCAAGCTGCGGACGGCGCCGAGCGAGGCTGACCGGCGTGCGGCGTTCGAAGCGGCTTTCAGGGTCGAGGCGGCCTACGGCTGGACCGGCGTGCATTCAATGAGCGCGGCCTGGGATGACGTCGGCCTGCTGGAGGCGATGGACGCAGCCGGCCAGGCGCCTCTGCGGGTCTACAACGCTGTCGACGGACGCGACGCGGGTCCCCTATTGGCCAGTGGGCCGCGCGCCTCGAAGAGCGGGCGGATCACCACGAGGGCGATCAAGCTCTATCAAGACGGGGCGCTGGGGTCCCGTGGCGCGGCGCTGTTCGCCCCCTATGCGGACGCGCCGGAGACCAACGGTCTTCTTGTGATGTCGCCCGAGACGCTGCGCGGCGTGCTGGCGCAGGCGAAAAGGTCGGGCCTGCAGGTAGCGACCCATGCGATCGGGGACCGCGGCAACGCCGGGGTGCTGGATCTCTACGGCGAGTTGGACGTGGGCGCGTTGCGTTGGCGGATTGAACACGCCCAGATCGTCCGCCCCACGGACATTCCTAGGTTCGCGAGCCTGGGCGTCATCGCCTCTATGCAGCCCAGCCACGCGATCGGCGACCTGCACTTCGCGCCCGCCCGGCTGGGTCCGGGGCGGATGGCCGGGGCCTATGCCTGGAAGGACATGTTGAACGCCGGCGCCCGTGTTGCGGGCGGATCGGATGCACCGGTCGAACGCGGTGACCCGCTGATCGAGTTTTACGCGGCCGTTGCGCGCAAAGATCTTTCCGGCTTTTCCGGTCCAGACTGGGCGCCGGAGCAGCGGCTGTCCCGCGCCGAGGCGCTCAAGCTGTTCACCCTTGACGCAGCCTATGCGCGCTTCGCTGAGGCGGAACTGGGCTCCATCGAGGTCGGCAAGATCGCTGACCTTACAGCTTTCTCCGTCGATCTGATGACGGTTCCGGAGGTGGAGATTACGAAGGGAAGGGCGGTTCTGACCGTGGTGGATGGACGGGTGGTGTTCCGAGGCCGGTAAGCGACCCTAACCGGCTGCCGCCAGTTCCTTTGCCTTGGCCTCCACCAGTTCGACAATGTGGTCGATCATGCCGGCGTTGTCCTGCTTGTGGTCGGGGCGGCCGGCCACATAGACCATGCCCGCGCCCTTGCCGCCGCCGGTGAAGCCGAGGTCTGTCATCAGCGCCTCGCCAGGGCCGTTCACCACGCAGCCGATGATCGAGAGGCTGATCGGCGTCGAGACGTGGGCCAGGCGCTGCTCTAGCGCTTCGACCGTCCGGATAACGTCGAACCCCTGGCGGGCGCAGGAGGGGCAGGCGATGATGTTGACGCCCCGGTGGCGAAGGCCGAGCGACTTGAGGATATCGAAGCCGACCTTGATCTCCTCGACCGGATCGGCGGCGAGGCTGACGCGGATCGTGTCGCCGATGCCGGCCCAGAGCAGGGAGCCGATGCCGATGGCTGATTTGACCGTGCCGGTGCGCAGAGCGCCAGCCTCGGTGACGCCCAGATGCAGCGGACAGTCGATGACCTCGGCCAACTGCTGATAGGCGGCGACGGTCATGAAGGCGTCGGAGGCCTTCACGCTGATTTTGAACTCGTGGAAGTCGTGGTCCTGGAGGATGCGGGCATGACGCAGCGCGCTCTCGACCATCGCCTCCGGGCAGGGCTCGCCGTACTGTTCCAAGAGGTCGCGCTCCAGTGAACCGGCGTTGACGCCGATGCGCATGGAGCAGCCGTGGTCGCGTGCGGCCTGGATAACGTCACGGACCCGGGAGGCCGATCCGATATTGCCCGGATTGATCCGCAGGCAGGCGGCGCCGGCCTCGGCCGCCTCGATGCCACGCCGGTAGTGGAAATGGATGTCGGCGACCAGAGGGACCTTGGCCTCGCGGGCGATCTGGCGGAACGCGGCGGTGGAGTCTTCGTCGGGACAGGAGACGCGGACGATGTCGGCGCCGGCCTCTTCCAACTGGCGTATCTGGTTCAGGGTGGCGACCGCGTCCGCGGTGATGGTGTTGGTCATGGACTGCACGCTGATCGGCGCGTCGCCGCCGACCTCGATCGAGCCCACGCGGATCTTGCGGCTCTTGCGGCGATGGATCGCGCGCCAGGGGCGGACGGTGGTGTGAGCTTCGGCGGTCATAGGCGGGAAAATAGTCGCGGCGCGCCGTAAACCCAAACGCCCATCACGTCGGCGGTCGGGGCGCGGGTGGCGGCGCGGCGACAAGTATAGAGGCCAACACCTGCTGCGCGGGCAGCACACCGGCGGAGCGGCCGCCGATGAAGACCTGGAAGTCCTGAGGCGCGGAGACATCGAGTGTCAGGCCGGCCAGGCGTGGTACGCGATAGGCCTCGCCCTTCATCAATTGGCGCGCGAAGTAGATTGAGCCGTCGGGTCCCCGAACGATCAGGGCCGCGCCGCGCAGGGCCTGTAGGGTCACAGGCGTGTTCAGGCGCGGGTCGGTCGCGCCGTAGATGCGACCCTGACGCTGAAACACCGGCTGGAGCGCGGCGAGATCGACCGGCGGCGCTTCGCCAACCGGCCTGGGGCTGGGTGCTTCGACCGACGCCTCGGGGTTGGACTTCAGGCCCATGGCCGCAGCCAGGCCGGGAGTCTCATAGACCGGCGGCGTGGTGGATTCCACCGGCGCGGGCAGCGGTTCGCCAAGGGTGACAGGGCCGGTCTTGAGGCCGGCCAGCAGGCGCTCGGCCTCGCCGGGTGCGGCCAGGGCGGCGGGCGGCGCCTCGGCCATCATCGCCCGCTGGGCGATGTTCCACATGACGATCGCGGCGAGTGCTATCAGGGCCGCCACGGTGAGCGCCGCTACGCGCGGATCGCGGTCTTCCGGCACGCCGACAGGCGCGCGCAGGGGTTCATCGAGCACCGGTTCGTCAGACTTGAATCGCTCGACCGCGATGTCGGGATCGAGGCCCAGCGCATCAGCGTAGGCGCGGATGTAGCCAATAGTAAAGGGACGGGAGGGCAGGGCGTCGAGTCGCATCTCCTCGACCGCTTCGAGATAGGCGCGGCGCACGCGGGTGGTCAGGGCGATGTCGGGCAGGGAAAGGCCAGCGGCCTCGCGCGCGACCCGAAGCGCGGTCCCGATGCTGTCCTGGGTGTGCAGCGGATGCGGCGGGGCGGCGTGTTCGACCGTAACCTCGGATGAGGGCGCCGCCTCGGCGACGGGCGCATTGAGGCTCGCGCGCAGGCGATCGCGCGCGCTCGGGGGCTTGGGTCGTCGGAGGGTCCGTTTTCCGAGCACGGTTAGGATAGGGTCCTGAGGGACGGTCAGCATCGCCGGATTCGAGGGTAAATCAGACCGCCAGATAGAGCTTGCGGCTCAAGGTCTCGATCTCATTGCGAACTGAGCCTGCGCCGGAGTCCAGCAGCGGGGTGATGCCCCGGCGGGCCGCTTCGCGATCGCAGGCGAGGATCATCTGCTTAACCGGACCGATGCCGGCCGGCGGCATCGACAGGCGCTCGAAGCCCAGAGCCACCAAGGCGAAGGCCTCGAGGGGCCGGCCGGCCATCTCGCCGCAGACGCTGACCGGAGTGCCGGTCTGAACGCAGGCCCGCTGGATCTCGGCCATGGCCTTCAGCGCTGGCGGGGATAGGAAGTCATAGCGATCGGCTACCCGCGGGTTCCCCCGATCCGCGGCGAACAGATACTGCATCAGGTCGTTGGTCCCGACGCTGACGAAGTCGGTCATCGGCAGCAACGCATTCAAGTGCCAGATCAGCGCGGGCGCCTCGATCATGGCGCCGACATCGAGACGCGAGGGCGCCGGCCGGCCACGGCGTTGGGCCCAGGCGATTTCTGTGTCGACCAGCGCGCGTGCGGTGCGGAACTCGTCCACGCTGGCCACAAGCGGGAACATGATCCGCAGGGGCCGCCCCTGGGCCGCGGCGATCAGGGCGCGAAGTTGGAGTCGCAGCAGCGCCGGCCGGTCCAGCCCCATGCGGATGGCCCGCCAGCCCAGCGCCGGATTATCCTCCCGCTCAGCCTCCATGTAGGGCAGCACCTTGTCGCCACCGAGATCGAGAGTTCGGAATGTGACCGGCAGGCCGTCGGCGCCGTCCATCACGCGGGAATAGAGCGCCGTCTGTGCGGTGACGCGCGGCATCTCCTCGGAGACCATGAATTGGAATTCGGTGCGGAAGAGGCCGATGCCCTCGGCGCCGGTGTCGGCCAGGCTTTCCAGATCCACGTCGAGGCCGGCGTTCATCAGCAGGGTGATCTTCACCCCGTCGCGGGTGAAGGCTGGAGTGTCGCGCAGCTTGGCGAACTCGGCCTGTCTTTGGCGGCGGACCTCGATGCGCGCCTGGATCGCCTTGATGATGTCGGGGCGCGGCCGCAGGAATGCCTCGCCGGTTTCGGCGTCGACGATCACGGGATCGCCTTCCGACACCTGATCGCGCAGGCCGTTCAGGCGGCCCACACAGGGAATGTCGAGGGCGCGGGCCACGATGGCGGCGTGGCTGGCCGACGAGCCTTCCTCCAGCAGGAGCCCGCGCAGGCGCGTGCGGTCATACTCCAGGAGGTCGGCCGGCCCCAGGTTGCGGGCGATCAGTACGGCGTTCTCGGGCAGGTCGCGGGCGACGCCGCCGGCGCCGGACAGGTGGCGCAGCAGTCGGTCGTTCAGGTCTTCCAGGTCGTGCAGTCGCTCACGCAGATAAGGGTCGCGCACCTGGCCCATTCGCGCGCGATGCTCGGAGCGGACCCGTTCGACGGCGGCCTCGGCGGTGAGGCCGTTGCGCACGGCGTCTTCCAGGCTGCGGTTCCAACTCGTGGAATGGGCCAGCATCCTATAGCTCTCGAGGACGTCGTAGGAGGCGTCGACCAGGCCGTGGTGGCCTTCGAGCATGCTGTCGATCTGAGCTTTGAGCGCCTCCAGCCCCTGGGTCAGGCGGAGTCCTTCCGCAGTCGAGTCGTCGGAAAGCAGCTGGGACGAGGCGACCGGCGGTTCGTGCAGCACGGCGACGCCATAGGCCAGGCCTTCGGCAAACTTGGAGCCCTTCAGTCGTTCCGGTCGGCGGGGCGAAAGCTCAACCCCTTCAAGTTCGCCGACGCTGATCAGTTCGCCTGATGCGACCATCTCGGCCAGCACCATGGCGACGATCTGGATGTCCTCGACCTCTTCCTCGGAATAGGTCCGCTCGGTGCGGTTCTGGACCACCAGGACCCCGATGGTCCGGCCGCCGCGCAGCAACGGTACGCCGAGAAAGGCGTGGTAGGGATCTTCGCCGGTTTCCGGCCGATAGGAGAAAGCCGGGTGGCAAGGCGCGTCAGCCAGGTTGAGCGGACTGCCCTGCCGCATGATCTCACCCACCAGGCCCTCACCGGGCTTCATACGGGTGACGTGGACGGCCTTTCGGTCCAGGCCCTCTGTGGCGAACAGCTCCATCTCGCCGTTGGCCCGCCGCAGATAGATCGAGCACACCTCGGCCACCATGGAGAGCGCGATGGTGCGCACCACCATGTCGAGGCGCTGCTGGGCGGGTCCGCCGCCGGCCAGCGCCTCGCGGATCTGCCGAAGCAGGCTCCGCTGTCCGCGTATGGCGACCGTTGCGGCCATGCCCTTGGTCATCATCCTCCCTTGGCCCGTTCCGGGCTCCCTAGCAGACTAGTCTAGCACAACAGAGACGGAAGGGAGGTTTACGCAGAGAAGGCCCTCGGCGCCCGTTTGGCAGGCAGGCGAGTTGACGCTCCAGCACGCTATCCGGCGACACAAGAGTTGTGCCGCGTCACGGCCTACGCCACCTCCACTGCTGAGGCCGCGACAAAGGCATTGGGTCTCCGGACGAGCACAGTCTCATGCAGCGTTTGGCAACACCCTCAGGAAGTTCTCGGTGAAGAACTTGGCCTTCACCGCTTCGCTCCGGTCTTCGAGGAAGCCGCCGAACTTGCCCAGCGGATCGCGGCCGCCCTCGATGTGGGGGTAGTCGCTGGAGAACAGGTAGAGGTCGGGGCTGGAGGTATCCAGCATCACGCCGAGGTTCTCGGTGGGGACGGGGGTGAAGGCCAGTTGCGCCTCGATCTGTTCGGAGGGCTTGCGCTTCTGGGCCTGGATGTTGGCGTCGGTGCGGCCCCAGGTGCGAGCCACCCAGTCCAGGCGACGCAGCATCTCGGGGACCCAGCCCGCGCCCAGCTCCACCACCGCGCCCGTGAGGTTCGGGTGGCGCTCCAGGACCCCGTCCAGCACCATCATCGAGATGAAGGTTTCTGGCAGCTGGTGCAGGAGAGCCGCGTCCTTGGTGCGCACGTTCTCGCCGCCGCCCAGCCAGTCCTTCACGGCCGCGCGTCCGTTGTTGGCCCAGGACTTGTCGATCTGCAGCGGCGCGCCGCCAACATGGAGGACGAACGGCACGCGGGCTTCAGCCAACCGCGCCCAGAAGGGCTCAAGATCGACGTGGCCCGGCGCGTGGCCGAGCGGCGCCCGGTGCGGAACCCAGACGGCGCCCAGGCCCTGCTCCAGCACCCAGTCCAGCTCCGCGATGGCCAGATCGGGTGCGTCGAGCGGGATGGCCGCGACGCCGATCAGGCGCTTATCGGCCTTGCAGAAATCCGCCATGTGCCGGTTGTGCGCCCGTGACGCGCCATAGCGCAGATGCGGTTCGAGTTTGGACGAGGGCGAGAAGGGCATGCGGAGGCTGTGGGTGGCGAACACAAGCTGTTTGGCGAAGCCCAGCATGTCCATGGCGATCGTCCGGTCGGCGGCGTCGAAGGCGCCCAGACCCTGGATTTCCTTGGATTTGGCGATCAGTTGGTCGCCCAGGGCGATCTGGGCGGCGCGGTGCTCATCGGAATGCCGCCCGCCTTGGTTCATGATCACCGCCACCTCTTCGTCGGTGACGATCGAGGCCGAATAGCTGACTTCCGGAATCTGGTCGCGGATGGCCGGGTCGGCGTACTTCTTCAGGAAGTCCGGCAGCTCCATGATGTGGCTGTCGGCGTCGTAGATGGCGCGGGTCGCGGGGGCGTAGGGCATGAGGATCCTCCTTCTGGACCTCCCCGTCTGATGCGGGGCTGATGGCTGCCGCCGATTATGGCGCGGCGAAAGCGCGGTGTCACACGGCGGTTTGCGTGACGCGGGAGTCATTTATTTGACTTTCGTCAATCCGCCGGAGATATCGAGACTCCGGGAAGCTCCCCCATGCCCGGTCAAACTCCCAGGTGTTCCCATCATGCGTCGCGTCGTGATCGCTTCCGCCCTCGGGCTGGCTCTTTCCCTCTCTCTGGGCGGCGCCCAGGCTGCAAGCCCGACGAAGGCGCCGGTCGCCGCGGCCACCCCCGCCCAGGTGGACAACTTCCGGCTGGTGACGGCGGAAGGTCGTTCGCAGGACCTCTACCGCTATCAGGACGCCAAGGCCGTCGTGCTGGTGATGCACGCGGTGGGCAGCCCGGAGATCCGCAAGATCGCCCCGGCGCTGTCGGCGCTGCAGGCGACCTATGGAGCAAAGGGCGTGCCGGTGATGCTGTTGAACTCAACAGCAAAGGACACCCGCGCTGCGGTGCAGGCCGAGGCCAAGGCGCTCGGTCTCACCATGCCGATCCTGATGGACGACAACCAGCTGGCTGGGGACCAGATGGGCGCGAGCCACGTTTCGGAGGTGTTCGTCATCGATCCGCGCTCGTGGTCGGTGGCCTACCGCGGCCCGCTGAATGATGGCGGCAAGGGCGCCTACGCGGCCAACGCCATCGAGGCCCTGATCGCCGGCAAGCCTGTGAGCCTGGCTCGGGTTCCGGCCAAGGGCGCGGTGATCGACTTCCCCGATCGCAGCCCGGCCGCCAAGGCCAGCTTCCAGCAGATTTCCTATTCGCGCGACATCGTCCCGATCATCGAACAGAAGTGCGTCGCCTGCCACCAGGAGGGCGGGATCGCGCCGATCCCCTTCGACGGCTACGCCAAGATCAAGGGCTTCGCGCCGATGATCCGTGAGACGATCCGCACGGACCGGATGCCGCCCTGGGACGTCGATCCCAAGGTCGGACACTTCAAGGACGACAAGAGCCTTTCGCCCGCCCAGATCAAGACGCTGATCCGCTGGGTCGAGGCCGGCGCGCCGCGCGGCGAGGGGCCGGACCGGCTGGCCGAGGTTCGCCACGTGGCGCCCGAGTGGCCGTTGGGCAAGCCGGACCTCGTGATCGAGATCCCGCCCTACAAGGTGCCGGCGTCGGGCTATGTCGACTACCAGTATCCGGTAATGGACAACCCGCTCACCGAAGGGCGCTGGCTCAAGGCCTCGACCGCGCGGGTGCAACAGCGTCAAGTCGTCCACCACATCCTCTCGGGCCTGATTCCCGAGGGCCAGGACCGGCTGGGCGGCATGTCCAATTGGGGCGGCAGCGTCGGCGGCTACACCGTGGGCATGGAGAGCGTCGTGATGCCCAAGGGCATCGGCTCCTACATCCCGGCGGGCGGCTCCATCGGCTACCAGATGCACTACACGCCCTTCGGCAAGGAGGTGCTCTCCACGCAGCAGATCGGCCTCTACTTCTACCCCAAGGGTGAGAAGCCTGAGCTGGTGATGCGCGAGAACACCATCGCCAATGTGATGATCCGTATTCCGCCCAACGCGGAGGCGCACAAGGAGGTTGGCTATCTGCTGTTCCCGCGTGACGCCCTGCTGCACACGGCGGTGGTCCATGCGCACTACCGCGGCACCTACTCGAACCTGGTGCTTCGCTATCCCGACGGGACCGAGAAGCAGCTGCTGAACGTGCCGCGCTACGACTTCAACTGGCAGCGGATGTACGAGTTCGCCGAGCCGATCCCGATCCCGGCGGGCTCCAAGCTGATCGCCACCTACATCTACGACAACTCGGCCCGCAATCCGGCCAACCCCGATCCCAGCAAGGAGATCACCTGGGGCGACCAGTCGTTCGAGGAGATGTTCTTCACCCAGCTTTCCTATCGCTGGGTCGACGAGACGGCGGCCAAGCAGACCAACTATGACGAGGAGCTGATGAAGTCCCGCATGGTCGGCATGATGGACTCCAACCTCGACGGCAAGATCCAGCCGGAAGAGCTGCGCGGCGGCCTGGGCAACGCCATCCGTCCGCGCTTCGCGATGGCTGACGCCAACAAGGACGGCGGCATCGACGTTCAGGAATGGGAGCCGATCCAGAAGATGCTGGACGCCAACAGCCAGCGTCGCCGCCCGGCGCCCACCACGACGTCCAACGCTCCGGGCCCGGTCGCGGCGCGGTAAGGTTCGGGTCGGACCGCGCGTCGCCCCTGTAGCCCCGGAACGCGCGCGAGCGCGTGTCCGGGACCCCGTGGCGGGGACTCGGGGACGGTTGGGTGCGGAGGTGAGGCCGTGGGGGCTGGGTCCCGGTCTTTCGCTGGCGCGAAAACCGGGATGACACGGGAGGGTGTGAGCGCGGGGGTGAGCGGCGTCAGGCCGAGCTCTGGAAGGGCTCTCGGCCGTCGAAGGGATTGAGGGGGTCCCAGTCTTCGTCGGGAGAGTCCTGGTCCGGGAGATCGTGTTGGCGGACGCGAGGGTCCGGGGGACGGGTGGCCGGCTTGCGGGACGCCTTGGCGGCGCGGACGGCAGGGAGGCGCTCGCCGCGCAGGTCCAGGGTCCAAAGATCGGCCTCGCCGCCGAGCGGTCCGGGATCGGGGAGGCTGAGGCTCCGGCAGAGGACGCGGATCACCTCGTCGAAGGGCCGGTCGGCGAAGTCGGGCTCGAGGAAGTCATCGTCGAGCCACCAGCGCAGACGCTTGAGGGCGTCGTACTTCTGGACGGGGCTCTTG
>NZ_JBILUK010000045.1:0-17323 GCF_044371015.1 Phenylobacterium sp. | reverse complement strand
TCTTCAACCGCCGCCGGGATCAGCGAGGGGTCGGATCTGAGGCGCGCCTGCAGATCAAGGTCCTCGACGATGCGCCGCAGGCAGACGCCCATCGCGCTGGTGGTGGAGTCGTGGCCCGCAGCCACCAACAGCCGGACGACACCCGCCGCGAGATCGTCGCTTAGCGCAGCGACACCGGCGGTTCCGGCCAATAGGGCCGACACGAGATCGGCGTTCGGCGGTCGCGGCGAGCGTCTGCGATCCGCGACGACGGCGTGGCTGTAGGCCCAGAGCTGCTCGTTCGCAGATTCATAGAGTTCGATGTCCTGCGGATCGGGAGATCCCTGCAGATAGACCGCCTCGCAAGCCGCCTTGATAGCCTCCCAATCCGCCAGAGGTTGCCCGAGGCGGGCGAGCAGGACCTGTGGTGGAAGGGGACGGCAGAGGCCCCGGGCGAGGTCGCCGCCGCCGCCTTCGAGGATCGGCTGCAACAAGCTTTCGGCCAGGCCGCGCGAGATCGGTTCGAAGGCCGCGAGCGCGCGCGGCATGAAGAACGGCTGCAGCAGCGCCCGCATGGGCCCATGTTCGGGCGGATCGGCCTCAAGCGGCGGTCTCCGGCGATCGGACCATCTGACGAACTGACCGAAGGTGTCGGTGTCTCCGGCCGCGGCGACAATGTCTTCGTAGCGGGTGACCAGCCAGGCTGAGACGTTGCGGCCCGATGCGCCCGAGACGCCCTGCTGAAGCGCAACCGGACAGGTGCGGCGGAGCTGGGCGAAGAGAATTGCCGGGTCCTCGCCGATCGTCTTGCTGAACGGCCGCACCAGATCCGGCTCTGGCCGGCCCGCGTCATCATCACCTTGCGCTACATCGGCTTGCTGGCTCATCAACGCCCCCCGCTCGCGTCCGTCGCGATTGACGGTGTCCAGCGCATCTCCGACGCCATGTCGACGGCCAGGCCGCGCAACTCCCGCTCGACCGCGGCTGCGGCGGCGGTCGGCCTGTTCTCACCGGCCCGGACCAGCACCATTCGCCGAACGATCGCCGGCCCCTCAATCGGCCGGAACCCCAGTTCGCCGCGCGCAATGGCGCGCGCCGCCGCTGAGTAGCTGAGAATCGCAAAGCCTTCGCCACGCGCCAGGATGCTGAGCAGAGCCGGCAGGCACTCGACCTCAGCCACCAGCTGGCTCTCCAGGCTGCCAATCATCGATTCCACTGCGATCCGGGATCGGTTGGGGGCGGTCGGCGCCAGGATCGGGAGCTCCTGCAGCGCGCCGGGCGAGACGGATTCCAGCGCGCCCAGGGCGCCAGGCTCTCCAACAAGACCGAGGGGCTCCTCAAGGAAGTCGACGCCCTTCAAGCGCTCTAGCGATCGATCACGATGCAGGATGGCGATATCGATCTCGCCACGCATGGTCCGCTGCAGCAGAGGGTTTGAGAGTTCGTCGAGCAACCGGAGGCGAATTCGTGGGTGCCGCGTCCTGAGCCGGGCGAAGAGCGGGGGAAAGAAGGCTTCGGCCAACGAACTTGGCGCGCCGACTGTCACGAGGCCGGCAGGCTCGTGCTCGATCGCATGGACGATTTCCCGGGCGCTTTGCAGATCGCCGAGCAGCCTTCGTATGGCGGCGGCGAGGGCCTCGCCCGCCGGCGTCGGAGAAACGCCGGCGCCGTGCCGCGTCAGCAGCTCAACGCCGAACTCGCACTCCAGGCTGCGAACCTGACGCGACAGGGCGGGCTGCACGATGCCGATGATGTCGGCCGCGCGGGACAGACTTCCGGCCTCCACGATCCGAACGAAGTTCTGCAGATGAGCGATGTTCATCGGGGATATGCCGTTATGGCATCGAGCCATACTCGATTATGCCTTGGACACAAGGCTTGGCCTGACGGATCGTGATTGCCGCGCCCCATGCGCGTGACCGGGACACGAAAAACCTGAGATGAAGGCGCTCGACGGCATCCGCGTCCTGGACTTGACCCACGCGCTCGCGGGTCCGTTCTGCACGTATCAGCTGCAACTGCTGGGCGCCGAGGTGATCAAGATCGAGAAGCCCGGCGTCGGCGACGACTTCCGCGAATTCGCGCGGGTCGAGGGTTGGGACGCCAGCCCGTCGTTCATCGCAGTCAATGGCGGCAAGAGGTCGGTGACGGTCAACCTCAAGTCGGAAGCCGGACGGGATGTGGTGCGGCGGTTGGCCCAGTCCTGCGACGTGCTGGTGGAAAACCTGCGCCCTGGCGTCGCCAGGGACCTGGGCCTTTCCTGGGATGATCTCCAGAAGGCGAACCCGAAGTTGATCTACTGCTCGATCTCCGGGTTCGGCCAGACCGGCGCCATGAGCAAATGGCCGGCCTACGACCATACGATCAAGGCGATCTCCGGCATGATGTGGACCGGAGCGGACGACGACATCCCAAGCCAGGCCCGGGGCTTCAGCGTTGATTGCTTCAGCGGGTACCTGGCCTACGCCGCCATCCTATCGGGTCTTCTGCGGCGGGAACGAACCGGTGAGGGGCAATATCTTGATGTCGCCATGCTGGATTCCGCGCTGGTCCTGATGGGCGTAGGCGTCGTGCGGCAGGAGATCACCGGCGACGGGCTCGCTGCCGCTCAGCCGATTGTCCACGACCGGCCGACGGTGGCGCCCTACCGAACCCGGGATGGCTGGATCTGGCTCAGCGCCAATTTTCAGGCGCACTGGAAGGCGCTCTGCGCTGTCCTGGGGGCGGCGGATCTTGAGGCGGACCCACGCTTCGCCGACGTTCGGACGCGCATGACGAACGGCGCGGCGCTCAAGACAATTCTCGCCGAACGCATCGCGCCGAGGTCGGCGGCGAATCTAGAGGCCGAGCTTATGGCGGCGGGATGCCCGGCTGCACGGGTTCGAACCACCGCCGAAGCCCTCACATTGCCCGCGATCGAAGAGCGCGCGCTGCTCCAGCCCACGCAGGTCGGTGCGCGCTCCGCCCGTCTCATGAATGCAGGCTTCCGCGCCGATCCCGACTCCCCCACCGGAGGAGATCCTGTCCCGGGGCTCGGTGAACACACGGAAGCCGTGCTTGCCGAACTCGGTTACTCCGCGAGCGAGATCGGCGCGCTGCAGGACGCGGGAGCGATTTGACGTGACCTACGCGACGCTCGCATCGAACTACGAGACCCGAAGCCCGACCCTGGTCGCAGGCCAAGGCAGCCAGCCGTGCATCGGGACGATCGGGTCGGGCGTTCCGATCGAGATCGCGCTTGCGGCCGGCGCAGCCGCCATGGCCGTGACGCCGCCGCCCCGGGCCGAGACGCCGATCGCGGATACTTATCTGGACGATGTTGTTTCGCCCGATGATCACCGACTGTTCGAGGCGGCCGTCGAGGGGGACCTCGAACCGTTTGATCTTCTGGTTCTGTCCCGCCCACGCCAGCATCTCTATTATTTTCTGAAGGAGATCCGCCGTCTCGGGCGCGCGCCGCGGGCGCCGCCGATCTGGCTCTTCGATGTCTTCCCAAGCGTTCGGGAGTCCGTGCGGGACCATAATGCTCGATGCCTGGAGTTCCTGAAGTCGGCGGTTGAGCGCGCGAGCGGCCGCACCATCGTTGACGACGATCTGCGGGCCGCGATTGCGCGGACAAATCGCGTTCGCGAAGCGCGCCGCCGTGTTGAGGACGCGCGCGCAAACGGGCGGCTCACCGGCTCCGAAGCGCTTACCGCACATGGCGCGAGTGCGTTCATGACCCCCGAGGCCTATGTGGCGGCCGTGGATGCGTGGCTGCCGCAGGTTCAGACCGCGAACCACCTGAACAAGACGGGCCTTCTGGTCTTCAGTTCGGAGCCCATGCACGACCTCAGCCTGCACCGACTCCTTGAAGACGGCGGCGCCCGCGTGGCGGCCGAGGACGATCCCTTGGGTGCGCGTGGCGCCGTCGCGGACTTGTCGACGGATCGTCCGCCGATGGACGTCCTGCTGGAGGCCTGCTGGTTGGGCTCGACGAGCCGCGACGTCTATCCGCCCGAGGCGGCCCATCGATGGTTTGAAACCAATCTCCGGCGCACGGATGTGGCCGGGGTGGTGATCCATCTGCCGCCGGCTGACCACAAGGTAGGGTGGGACTATCCGCGCCTTGCCGCCCTTTCGCAGGACGCCGGTCGTCCGCACCTGCTGCTGCGCAGCGACCTGGATACGGCCGCAGGGCGAGAAGACGCCGCCCGCCGATCCGCCGATTTCATTGGCCAGCTGTCGCGCCGAGGCGCGTCGGATCGGATCGCCGCCTCATGAGCCTCACGGACGCCGAGCGCGAGGCGTCGCGCAAACAGCATCAGGAAACCACCCAGCTGCAGGTGTCGCACAGTCTGCGGCGCCATCAGCGGGACTGGTTCGCCCAGCTCCGCGAGGACGTTTTCGAAGGCGGCCGCCCCTACGCAGTGGGCGCCGCGCTGGTGCCCCATGAAATCTGGGAAGCGCTCGACCTGCCGTTCATCACGGACGTCTGGTACTCGGGCCTCGTGGCTGCGCGCCGCCAGTCCGGCTACTATTCGGACTATCTCGGGCGGAAGGGATTCCACGAAGGCCTGAGTCGATACGGCGCCCTTGGGCTGGCCGTCCTGATGGACGAGGAGAACCCCGACAAACCCTGGGGCGGACTGCCGCCGCCTTCACTGGTCTGCACCAGCGACCGCGCCGGCCGCCTCATGGCGGATCATGCGGGCTGCCCACATGTCCTGCTGGAGCCGCCGACCATTCGCAGGCCCCACCCGGAGTGGTGGCGTATGTCGCGCTGGCAGTGGGAGGATCTCGACGAGAGCGACCGTATCGACTCCGTCGTCGAGCAGCTCAAGGAATTGATCGAGGTTTCCGAACGGGTGGCCGGCCGCCGACTGGACATGGACCGCCTCGCCGAAATCGTCGACCGCGTGAATCGCCAGGAAGAGTACTTCGACGAGATCCGACGCATCATCATCAACGCGCCGAAGCTGCCGGCGCGCCTTGGCGAGGTGATGAGCCAGACCATGGGCATCCAGTGGCATCGCGGCACCCAATGGGCGCTCGATCAGGCGCGCGCCTTTCGCGACGAGGTGAAGGCCCGGGCCGAGGCGGAACAGTGGGTCTGCCCCAACGAACAGTTTCGACTGATGTATGTGGGGCAGGGCCTTTGGCAGAACCTGCAGTTCTTCACGGAATTCGAGCAACGCTACGGCGCCGTCTTCGTGCGGTCGAACTACCTGTCGATCGCGAGCGACGGCTACATCCGCTATGGCGCCCGCGACCCCTTGAGGGCGCTGGCGAGCCGCTACACCAGCATGTCCGAGCAGATGCATATTCCAGGGCTGGGCGCCGCCTGGGCGATACATGAGGCGCGAGAGCACCGCGTGGATGGTGGCTTATCCATCGAGGGGTGGTGGGGCGGCCGCATGATCAATGTCGCGCTTGAGGAAGTCGGCGTTCCGGTTCTCAACTTCCCGGTCGACGCCGTGGACTCCAACAGTTGGGATCAGGATCGGATGTGGAAGTTGGTTGGTGACTTCATCGAACAGCGCGTTGCGCCGGCCAAAGCCGAGCGACGCGCCAGAACCGAATAGACACGAGCGAACCGCTGCGAGCGGGCGCCGAATGGGGAAACGGACATGAGACGCGCACTATTCTGGACTACGGCCGCCGGCGCCGTTCTGCTCGCCACGGGCCCTGTCCAGGCGGCCGAGACGGACGTCGAGGAAGTCGTGGTCACCGGCAGCCGGATTCGAGGCGTTGAAGCCGTGGGTTCGAGCGTAATCACGCTGGGCTCCGATCAGATCGCCAAACAGCCGTCGGCCAGCGTACACGATCTCCTGAAGACCGTGCCGCAGGTCGCTGGGTTCGGTATCGACCCCTCCTCAGCAGTCGTCACCGGCACCAGCGGTACGAACACCACCCGTGGCAGTGCGCTCAACCTTCGGGGTCTAGGGTCGCAGGCGACCCTGGTTCTACTTGACGGTCGCCGTCTTCCGGCCAGCGGCGTCAACGGAACCTATGTGGATCCGTCATCGATCCCGGCGCTGGCGCTCTCCCGGATCGAGGTCGTGGCGGATGGAGCCTCGGCGGTCTACGGCTCCGACGCGGTCGCCGGCGTCGTCAACTTCATCATCAACAAGTCGTTCACGGGCGCCCTAAGCCAGGTGCGCGCGGGTTACGCCGACGGCTACGATCAGCGCCAGTTCGGACAAATGCTGGGGCACGACTGGGGCGGCGGTCGGGCGATGATCGCCTTCGAGCACGCCGTCAATTCCAACCTGAATGGCTCTGAGCGTAGCTTCATTCGCTCCGACCTGACGGCCGATGGCGGACGCGACTTCCGTGGCTCCCAGTGCAATCCGGGCAACATCGTCGTCGCCGGCGTGCCCTATGCCATACCCGTCGGCGGCGTGACGGCGGCGACGGCTGCCAGCCTTGTGCCCAACACCCGCAACCGCTGCGAGACGACGCGCCTTGCCGATGTGCTTCCCAAGCAGCGTCGGGACAGCGTCGTGCTGTTCGCGGAACAGGATCTGTCGGACAGCCTCAAAGTGCGGCTCGAGGGGCTCTACGCAAAGCGCAAATACGTCGCCAACGCGATCCAGCAGGGATCAAGCTCTGTCGTCTCCACCTTCAACGTTCCATCGACGAACCCGTTTTTCGTCCGGCCGCCGGGCGTCACCGCGAACACGGTAAGCGTGGAATACTTCTTCGGACCCGAACTCGGCCTGCTGCGGCAGCACGGCTTCTATCGGGTCACCCATCTCGCGGGCGGGTTCGACATCAAACTGCCCGCCGGCTGGTCGGCCACCCTGGACGGCTTCTACGGTCGGACCGACGAGGCGCAGAACACGCGGCGCATTCTTCCGGCCGCGCTGACCGCGGCCCTGACCAGTCGGGATCCAAACACCGCGTTCAATCCGTTCGGCGGCGCCAACACGGCCGCAGCCCGGGCGAACCTCAACACTGGGCTGTTCTATCCTTACGCACGCAACCTGATCTCTGGCGGCGAAGCGACGGCGAACGGGACCCTGTTTGACATCGCAGGCGGCCCGGTTCGGCTGGCTGTCGGTGCAGAGTACACGCGCTACACCTTGTCGGCCGGCTCAAAGCAGGGCGCCGCGGCGGCCCCGACGTTCCTCTTCAACAGCAGCTCGCGCGAACAGCGTGCGCTCTACGGTGAACTGCTCGTCCCGCTGGTCGGGAGCGCCAACGAACTGTCCGGTGTGCGGCGACTGGACGTGTCCCTCGCCTATCGCATCGACGACTATGACGATGTCGGGTCCACCCGGAACCCCAAGATCGGAGTCACCTGGTCCCCGATCGACGGCCTGCAGCTCAAGGGCAGCTACGGGACGTCGTTCCGGGCGCCCCTGCTCCAGGATCTTCTTTTGCTCCGGGGCGGAGCCGCGCTGGTCGTCACAACGGTTCCGGACCCGCTTGCGGCTTCAGGAACCAGCACGGGCCTGGCCGTCAATGCGGGCAACCCCAATCTCACACCGGAAGAAGCGACCAGCTGGTCGTTCACAGCCGATTGGATTCCAGCGTTTCTTCCGGATTCGCGCCTCAGCCTCACGTGGTTCTCGGTCGACTATGAGAACCAGGTGAGCAACCCGCCCCGGGGGTCCAGCACGCTCCTGGACCCCAATTACCAGTTCCTGGTCACGCGCAACCCAAGCCCGGCGCTGATCCAGTCGTTCACGAGTCAGGGACTGCTGATCAACGGTATTCTGCCGCCCAATGTGGCCTGGCTTCAGAACGCCCAGACCCAAAATCTCGCAGGCACCAAGGTGACCGGATTTGACATCGACGCCAGCTACCGTTGGCGCGGCGATTTCGGCCAGCTCGTGCTCGGCGCGACGGGATCCTACACCGACAGTTTCAAGATCCAGATTTCACCAGTCGCGCCGGTGCTAGAGCAGGTGGGTAATCTTGCGACACCGGTGAAGTTCCGGGCCCGAGCCTATCTCGACTGGTCGAATGGGCCTTATGCTGCGGTGCTGACGCTCAATCACTCTAGTGGGTATGACAACGCCCTTGCGACGCCGGTGCAGCGGATCGAACGGTATGACACCGTCGATTTGCGTATGGCCTACACGGTTGAAGATACGGCCGTGAAGTGGTTCGAGGGGATTTCCGTGAGCCTGGATATCCAGAATCTGTTCGATCAGGATCCGCCATACGTGAACATCGATGGAGGCTGGGACCCCGGCCACGCGAGCGCTGTGGGTCGGTTCGTGTCGATGACGGTCGCGAAGCGGTGGTGAACACGGCGGCGCCTCCGCAATCGGCCGCCCGCGGCTGGACCCGTTCCGAACTCTACTTCCTCGCGATCCTCGTGCTCGTGAACGCAACGAACTATATGGATCGTGGCGTTCTGAGCATCCTCCAAGAGCCGCTCAAGCGAGACCTCGCGCTGTCGGATCTGCAACTGGGCATGGTCAGCGGCCCAGCGTTTGCGCTGCTCTATGTGCTTGCGAGCATTCCGATCGCACGCTTGGCCGAGAGGCGGAACCGCATAACGATCCTCTCGATCGCCGCGGCGGTCTGGTCGGGCGCGACCATGGCCTGCGGACTCGCCGTAAACTACGCGCAGCTGTTTCTAGCGCGGGTCATGGTCGGCCTCGGCGAAGGCGCCTGCAGTCCCGCCAGTTACTCACTCGTGGGCGACTATTTCCCGGCTCGCCAGCGAGGGATGGCCATGGCTGTCCTGACCACGAGCATTCCGATCGCCGGGTTCCTCGCGCCCGTGATCGGGGGATCGGTAGCTGAGACCTGGGGGTGGCGTTGGGCGTTCGCGGCCATGGGACTTCCCGGCGTGCTGCTGGCTGTCCTGATGCTGTTGACTCTGAAAGACCCGCGCCGCGGGCCCGCGGCAATGGCTTCCGCAGCTGCGGAGCGCACGACCCTGTTTTCGGATCTCAGGCTGCTTCTGTCACAGCCCGCATACGTGTTCCTGTGGTTCGCCGCGATATTTCTGGGCGTGGGGATCGGCGGGACCAACATTTTCACCGCGTCTTTCTTCATCCGTGAGTTCGGCATGAGCCTTGGCCAGGCGGGTCTCGTCACGGGCGTTTCCCTCGGCGTTGCGGGCCTTGCCGGTACATTCGTCGGCGGGTACCTCGCCGACCGCTTCGCTGGCGCCCGTGGAAGATCCTACATCCTCCTCCCAGGGATCGGGGCTGGACTGGCGGGCGTGTTTTTCCTCCTGGCCTTCACTCAGGAAGCGTGGATCGCCGCGGTGGTCTTTGTCGTGGCGGCCAACTTCGCGACGGATCTGAAGAACGGAACACTGCAGGCGGCCATTCAGAACATGTCGCCGCCGCATATGCGCGCCACGACGGCAGCGTTCAGCATGTTCGGCGTCACCCTCTTCGGAACCGCCGCCGGCCCGCTCGTGGTCGGCGCCGCCAGCGATCGGGTCGCGGCGGCCACCTTCGCCGCCGGTTCTGAAGCCTACGAGACCGTCTGTCGGGTCAAGGCGATCGCGCCTGGCATGGTTGAGGCCTGCCGCACCGCTTCAGCTCAAGGCATGCAGACCGGTCTCGTGATCGTGTCGGTGGCCTATTTCGCCGCCATGATCCTGTTCTTCGTTGCGGCCTTCCTTCAACGGAAGCCGCTTTCCGACTCCTAGAGGCTCCCATGAGGATCGTCATCGTCGGCGCGGGCATCGCGGGACTCACCACGGCGCTCAGCCTGCACAAGGCCGGCTTCCAGCCGGTTGTCTACGAAGCCGCGCCAAGCCTTGCGCCCTTGGGCGTCGGTCTCAATCTCCTGCCGCACGCGATGCGCGAAATGACGGAACTGGGTCTGCTCGATGATCTCGTTGAGATGGGTGTTTCCATCGACCGTCTCGTCTACCTCACCAAGTACGGTCGCCAAGTCTGGGAAGAGCCGCGCGGCCGGACGGCCGGTTATCTTTGGCCGCAGGTGGCGATACATCGCGGCGAACTCCAGATGTTGTTGCTCCACAAGGTGCGCGAGCGGCTGGGCGACGACTCCGTGCGCCTCGGCAGGGCCTTGAGCGGGTTCGAGACCCGGGATGACGGCGCGACGGCGCGGTTCGAGGATCGGTCCGGCGGCGATGGCGGTTCGGAGCATGTCGAAGCCGATCTCCTGGTCGGCGCCGACGGTATCCACTCGGCCGTGCGCAGCCAGTTCTATCCCGATGAAGGGCGGCCGAAGTGGAACGGCGTGACGCTCTGGCGATCAACCTCGGTGACCGGGCCGGTTGTTGGCGGGCGGAGCATGATCTGGGCCGGTCACTCGCGTCAGAAGTTTGTCGCCTATCCGATCCGATACGATCCTGAGACGGGCGAGACCCTGCTCAACTGGATTTGCGATCTGCGTGACGGCGAAGGCGATGCGCCCCCGCGTGAGGACTGGAACAAGGCGGGCGAACGCGCTGACTTCCTGCCCCGTTTCAAGACCTGGAAGTGGCCGGGGATAGATGTCGAGACGCTCGTGGGCGCCTCAGGCCCAATCTATGAATTCCCGATGGTCGACCGCGACCCGCTGGATCGCTGGACCTTCGGTCGAACCACGCTGCTGGGGGATGCGGCGCACCCGATGTATCCGATCGGATCAAACGGCGCGACACAGGCGATCCTCGACGCCCGGACGCTGGCCTACCACCTGGCGACGGCCCCCGGTCCCACGGAGGCCCTTAACCGCTACGAAGCCGACCGTCGGCCCGCGACGTCGCGGATCGTGGAAATGAACCGGGCGAATGGACCGGACCAGGTTCTGGAGCTCGCGGAGGCTCGGGCGCCGAGTTCCGAGGATGATCTCGACGCTCGTCTTCCGTTTGATGAGCGCAAGGCGATCGCCGATTCCTATAAGCGCGTCGCCGGTTTTGATCCCGCCACCCTGAACGCGCGCGCCAGCCTGGATCCGCCGGCCAGCGCGGACTGACGGCGCGGTTCGTGGTCGCCTTGCTTCGCTTCAGAGCGGTGGCCCAGGCCCGACGACAGCCCCGGCACGCACCGGATCGAGCGGAGACTTCTCCTCCAGATCAGTCTGTCTTCGAAGGCTGCTTCCAGCGCCAGATCAACAGAACCAGCGCGACGATGATCAGGATGGCGAAGCCGGAGAGCATCCAGCTGTTCAGGTACCACTGATCACCCCACTTGAACTTCCCGGACATGATCCGCGCCCATCCCCGGAAGTGCTGGGTGGAGCCCACGACGAGCCCAAAGACCGCCAACACCGCAGTCAGATAGCGCACCAGCCAGTGCGCGGGATTGGGGAGGAGGATCAGGACTCCCAGGAGTCCAATGACCGTCCGCTGAGTCCGGCAATACGGACATAGGTAAACCAGCCCGGCCAGATCGACGGCCCAGGTCAGCAAGGAGATCGCGATCGCGATCAGCCCGACAAGTCGGCGTCGGCGCAGCAGAAGATCCGGAAGATCGTTGAACATCGCCCCCCCCCGCGAAGTTGCTGAAACAATGTAACACAAAGAGGCGCATGCCAGTCTATGGTCTTGCGGACCGGAGAGCGCCAATGGCCCGAGTCCCACGTGAGCCCAAAGTCGGGCAGCCCAGCGGGCGCGGGCAATCGGACCAGAACGCGTCTCCCACGGGACGCACGTCGCCCGGCCGGAGCGCAGTCGATCAATGACGAACATGGTTGATCGCGCGCCAAGGGTGGCGGCGTAGCCCTACTTGATGCGACAACCCCAACCTCTGGAGTTCATATCGTCACATCACCGTCACCACCTCTTCACGGCGAACGGGTTGATTGGCGGCTCGCCCGCAGCAGCGCGGGCGGGTTCTGGGTGGCGGCATGGCGCGGCGAACTGCGCGGCGGGCGGGGCTGGCGACAGTCGCTGGGATGGTCTGCCTGGTCTTGGCCAGTTGCGCCAAGACTGAAAGTTCAGAAGGCGACGACTGGCGGGCCGAGCTCAAGACCGTGAAGATGGCCGTCTCGGGCAACAACGACGATCCGCAGATAGTTCGTCGGCGCGATGTCTATCGGACCTATCTCACTGAGGCCCTTGGGGTCCCGGTCCGGCTCTACGAAGCGGCCGACTTCAACGGTGTCATCCAGGCGGTCTCGTCCGGCCAGGTCGATATCGCCGCCATCGCCGGAGGCGGCTACGCCAACGTCGATGCGCAGGTGGGCGACAAGGTCGCCCCGATGCTGACGCTTCGACAGGCGGAGGGTGAGACGGGCTACTACTCAGCGCTTGTCGTCCGGGCCGATAGTCCTGTGAAGTCGCTGGCCGACATGCGCGGCCGCACGCTGGGCTATGTCGACTACAACTCGACATCCGGATACCTCTACCCGCGCGCCGCGATGCGTCGGCAGGGCATCGACCCCGATGCTTTCTTCGGCCGGACAAGCTTTGCGGGCGCCCACACTCAGGCGGTCATGGCGCTGGCGAACGGCCAGTTCGAAGCGACGATCCTACAGGTGAGCGGCGGCACGCCGGAGACGGGATTCACGCGCGGACCGCTCCGGACGCTGTCCCGGGAGGGCATGATTGACATCGATGACTTCCGCATTGTCTGGACGGCCGGCCCGATACCCAGCGAGGCTATGATTACCCGCACCGACCGGCCGCAAGCGATGATCGATCTGGCGCGCGGCGCGCTGGCCGCTCTGCCCTATGACAGGCCCGAGCTCTGGCCGGAGATCGGTCAGCTGGAGGGATCAGCCTATACGGCGATCGACCGCGAGCACTATCGCGAGATCATCGAGCTGCGGAAGGCGGAACTCGCCCAGCGTCGCAGCGGGACGGGCCGGCCGCAATGAGACGGGATCTGATCGCCTTGGCGGCGCTGGTGCTGACGGCGCCCGTCGTCGCAGCGGCGTCCCCGCCGCCGTTTCGGATCGCCGCGCCGGGCCCTGCGGCCGCCTGCGCGCCCCTCGCGGCCGGCGCGCCGGCCGGTGAAAAAGCCTATCACGATCATCTGTCCCGGCGGTTGGGACGACCGGTGCTCCGGTGTCACTTTCCTGACCGCGCGGCGGCGGGCGCGGCGTTGGCGGCCGGCCGCGTCGACATGGCCTGGCTAGACGCCGCCGCCTATGCGCCGGTGAGCGGCCAGGTGCGGGCGTTGCTGACGGTGCGCGCCGGGGCTCAGTCGAACCGGATCCCTATCTATGTGGCGGTTCGGGCCGATGATCCGGCGCGGGATCTGGCCGCGCTTCGGGGTCGCCGCATCGCCTTCGGCGGCCGCAGCCCCGCGGGGTTGGCGACACCCCGGGCGGTGCTGTCCGAGCGCGGCCTGCCCGCCGGTAGCTTTCAGGAGATGCTGAGTGCCGAGGGCGACGCCGCCGTCGCGGCGCTCCGAGGGCGGACGGCCGACGCCATCGCCGTGCACGGGGCGGCCTGGGAGCGGGTGTGCCGAAAGGTCTCCCCCAAGGACCCGGATCCCTGTCGCGATCTTCGGGTGTTGCGTGTTGCCCGGCCCAGGGCGGAAGCGGCTCTGGCGATCCGCCGCGATACGCCCAACGACCTCCGCTATCGGCTCATCGGCATCCACATGGCGCTGCACCTCGAAGCGCCCGCCGCCTTCGCCTTCGCCGCGGGTCGAAGCGACGCGGCTGAGTTCCAGCCGGCCGAGGCGGAAGCGCTGACCCTGGCCAATCTCAGGTGAGCGACGCGGTCGCGACCTTCGAGCAGACGCGCCGACGCGTGTTGCGGAGACGGCGCATCGAAGCGCTGGTGGGCCTATTGCTGTTCTCGGCCCTGCTGGCCGTGTCGCTGCATCAGAGTCAGTTCTTCGGCGCGGACATCGGGGGCGATCCCCTGGGGCGCATCGGCGAGTTCCTGCAGCGGATGACCCCGGACCTGGCGGCCGAACAGCTGCTGGAGGATCGACGCACGCGCGGCTCGTTGGCCTGGTGGTACTACGACCTGCCGCTCTGGCTTCACGCCCTGCGTCAGACGGTGGAGATGGCCATTCTGGCCACAGTCGTCGGGGCGCTGGCCGCGGCGTTGGCCGGCTTTGTCTGCGCCCGCAATCTCATGCCCTTCGCGCCGATCCGCTTCATCATGCGGCGGACGCTGGAGATCATCCGCACCCTACCGGACCTGATCGTGGCGCTGATCCTGGTGGCCGCCTTCGGCGTGGGGCCGCTGGCGGGAGTCATCACCCTGGCGCTGTCGACTTTCGGCTCGCTCAGCAAGCTGTTCGCCGAAGCCAACGAAGAGGTCGATGCGCGGCCCCTGGAGGCTCTGGAGGCTTGCGGCGGCGGCCTCGCGCAGAAGATCCGCTACGGGGTCCTGCCCCAGGTTCTTCCGCAGTACGCGTCCTATGCCTTGCTTCGACTCGAAGGCAATGTGGCGGCGGCGGCGGCGCTGGGCATCGTCGGCGCGGGCGGGATCGGGGTCGAACTGCAGCGCGCGATCACTTACACCGAGTTCGACACCTATCTGGCGATCCTCCTTCTGATCGTCGGGATGATCTTCCTGATCGACATCGCCTCTGAGAAGATCCGCCACCGGCTCATCGGACTGGAGTCGCGCCGATGACGACCGACCTGCAGCGAGCGATGGCGCTGGCGCCGGGCGTTGTTCGGCCAAGCTGGCGGGTGCGCGCGGGGCGGGCGGCGGTCCTGATTCTCTCCCTGGCTGCATTGGCGGCGATGGCGCTCGATCTCGGCATCGATCCGGGCTCCATCGGCGCGGGGCTCGACAAGCTCGGCCGCTTCGTCGGTCATATGTTTCCGCCCAACGACGGGGGAGACCCGACGCGAATTGTTCGGGCGTTGGCCGAGACCTTCGCCATGGCCTTCGCTGGCACATTTCTCGCGGCCGTCGCGGCGCTGCCGCTGGGGGTGGCGGGCGCGAAGTCGGTGGTCGGCCACCCCATTCTGCACTTCGCCTTCCGCCGCGCGCTGGATGTCTTTCGGGGCGTGCCGGCCCTGGTATGGGCGCTGATCTTTGTCGCCGCCTTCGGACTCGGTCCGTTTGGGGGCGTGCTGGCCCTGGCGATCGCCGACCTGCCGGGACTGGCCAAACTCTACGCCGAGGCGATCGAAAACGTCGATGAGAAGCCGATCGACGGCCTGAGGTCAGCCGGCGCGGCGCCACCGGTGGTGCTGCGCTACGGCCTCCTGCCCCAGGTGACCCCGATCATGGCCAGTCAGACGCTGTTCTATCTCGAGAGCAATTTCCGCAACGCCGCGGTACTGGGGATCGTCGGCGCCGGCGGTATCGGCTTTGAGCTGGAGGAGCGGATCCGCGTCTTCGCCTTCGACGAAGTGGCCTTTATCGTCATTCTCTATGTGATCTGTGTCGCGGCGCTGGATACCTTCTCGCAGCGCCTTAGGCAGCGTCTTGGGTAACTCGGCCCGTCACGGCCGACGGACAAATGGCAGGGTCGTCGCCGCCGAGTCCGAGGGGCCCGTCACGCGCCCGTCATGCCGGGCGTCTAGCGTTCATTCCTGGTGAGCGGGGGGATCCGATGCTCGAGCTCCATGGCGTGAGCAAGCGTTTCGGCGATACGGTCGCTGTCGATCGCGTGACGCTCAGTTTCAAACCCGGCGAGATGGTCGGCGTGATCGGCCGTTCCGGGGCCGGCAAGTCGACGCTCCTGCGGCTGGTCAACCGGCTCACCGAGCCCGACGAGGGCCGCATTCTTTGGAATGGCGAGGACGTCACCCGCCTGCGCAACGGTGACCTTCGCCGCTGGCGGCGGCGTTGCGCGATGATCTTCCAGCACTTCAATCTGTGCCCCAGGCTGGATGTGATCACCAACGTGCTGGTGGGGGTCGCCGCCGAGCGGCCGACGGGCGCCACCCTGTTCAAGATGTTTTCCGCCTCCGACCGCGCGCAGGCCATATTGGAACTCGACGCGCTCGACATGGCCGCCGCCGCCCTGCAGCGCGCCGGAACCCTGTCGGGCGGCCAGCAGCAGCGCGTCGCCATCGCCCGTGCCATGATGCAGGACCCTGAGGTCCTGCTCGCCGATGAACCGGTGGCTGCGCTGGATCCCATAAACGCCGAGGTCGTGATGGACACCCTGGCGCGCATCTGCCGCGAGCGGAGGGTTCCGGTTCTCGTCAATCTGCACAGCCTGGAGATCGCCCGCACCTATTGCACGCGCGTGGTGGCCATGGCCCGCGGCGCAGTGGTGTTCGACGGGCCGCCCCAGGGGCTGACTCCGCAGGTGGTGGACCGGGTCTATGGGAAGTCCGCCCGGTCGCTAGAGCCGGTTGTGGTCGAGGTCGCCGCCTGATGGCGCTGCGGCTCGTGGACCGTCCGCTGGGCCCGGGCGAACGCCACTTCGACCGGCATGCCGCCGTGGCCGGACTGGATCTGGACCCGGCCGCCCCGACGATCCACCCGGAGGCGCAGGTTCATGACTGTGTGCTGGGACCCTGGACGCGCGTGGGCGCGCGCACGAGCCTCTCGGAAGTGGTCATGGGCGCCTACAGCTACATCGTCAACGACGCCTCGGCGACCTATGCGGAGATCGGGCGGTTCTGCTCGATCGCGCGTGACGCCCGCATCAACCCGGGTAATCATCCCACCTGGAAGGCGGCGCAGCACCACTTCAGCTACCGCGCGGTGAGCTATGGTCTCTCCGACGCGGACGACCAGGAGTTCTTCGAGTGGCGGCGTTCAAACCGGGTGATCCTCGGCCACGACGTCTGGATCGGACACGGCGCGACGGTGCTGCCCGGCGTGACGGTCGGAACTGGGGCTGTGGTGGGCGCAGGGGCCGTGGTCTCCAAGGATGTGCCGCCGTTCATGATCGTGGGCGGCGTGCCGTCGCACCCGATCCGCGAACGCTTCCCCAAGGCCGTACAGGACGGGCTGCTCAAGATCGCCTGGTGGGACTGGAGCCATGACCGCCTCGCCGACGCCCTCGAAGACTTCCGCCGCCTCGACGCCAACGACTTTGTCGAAAAGCACGGCTGAAGGCCGGCTGGTCCTGGTTGTCGGCCCCTCGGGCGTCGGCAAGGACACGCTGATCGACGGCGCACGAACGGCCCTCGTCGACGACCCAAACGTCGTCTTCGCGCGGCGCGAGATCACGCGACCTGCCGATGCCGGCGGCGAGGACCACAGCCATGTGGATTCATCGGATTTCCGGACGCGGCGCGATGAGGGCGGATACCTGCTGGCCTGGGAGGCTCACGGCTTCGGCTATGGACTGCCGGCCCAGCTGGCGGTCGAGCTGGCTGCGGGCCGGACGGTCGTGGCCAACGTCTCGCGCACGGTGCTGGAGGAGGCCCGCCTGCGGTTCGGGCAGGTCCGGGTGGTGTCGATTTCGGCCAGTCCGGCAACCCTCGCCCGGCGGCTCGCGGCGCGCGGTCGGGAGGATGCGGCCGCCATCAAGGACCGGCTGGCGCGCGCCGACCTCTATGTCACGCAGGCCGACGACGTGGTGGAAATCCGGAACGATGGTTCGCC
>NZ_JBILUK010000236.1:0-4914 GCF_044371015.1 Phenylobacterium sp. | reverse complement strand
TCGGATCGCGCGGGCGGCGGCGGCGCTGGGCGTGGAGACGGTGAGCGTGCACGCCGCCGCCGACGCCAGGTCGCTGCACACGGCGGTGACGACCGAGACGCGGTTGATCACCGGACCGCCGGCCGACCCGGTGCGGGCCTATCTCGACATCGAGGCCGTGATCGGCGCGGCGGTGGCGTCCGGCTGCGACTGCGTGCATCCGGGCTATGGGTTTCTGTCGGAGAACGCGGCGTTCGCCCGCCGTTGCGCCGAGGCGGGGCTGGTGTTCATCGGGCCGCCGCCGGAGGCGCTGGAGCTGTTCGGCGACAAGGTGCGGGCGCGGCGGCTGGCGGAATCGCTGGGCGTCTCGGTGGCGCGCGGCGCTTCGGGGCTGGAGTCCGCCGAGGCGGCGACCCAGGCGGCCCAGGAGATCGGCTATCCGGTGATGCTGAAGGCGGCGGCCGGCGGGGGCGGGCGGGGGATGCGGCGGGTGCATGCGCCGGGCGACCTCGCCGAGGCCTTTGAGCGGTGCCGGAGCGAGGCGGAGGCGGCCTTCGGCGACGGGGCGGTGTTCCTGGAAAAGCTGGTCGAGAACGCGCGGCACATCGAGGTTCAGGTGCTGGCCGACGGCGCGGGCGGGTTGGTCCACCTCTGGGAGCGGGACTGCTCGGTGCAGCAGCGGAACCAGAAGGTGGTGGAAATCGCGCCCGCGGCGAACCTGGAGCCGGCCCTGCGGCAGGGCCTGCTGGACGATGCGCTGAAGCTGGTCCGGGCGGCCGGCTACGCCAATGCCGGGACCGTGGAGTTCCTGGTGAACCCCGAGCGCGGCGAGCGCGTGTTCATCGAGTGCAATCCTCGCATTCAGGTGGAGCATACGGTCACCGAGGAGGTGACCGGCGTCGATCTGGTCGAGGCTCAGTTCCGGATCGCCGCAGGGGCGACCCTGGCGGATCTGGGGCTTTCGCAGCCGCCGCCTGTGCGGGGGTTCGCCGTGCAGGCGCGGGTGGTGGCGACGGGCGCGGGCGCGTTCAACGCCTACAAGGAGCCCGGCGGCCCGGGCGTGCGGGTCGACGCCTGCGGCTATCTCGGCTACGCGCCGCCGCCGCAGTTCGATCCGATGTTCGCCAAGGTGATCGGGCGGTCGGGTTCGTCGGGCGCGCTGGTGTCGGCGCTGGATCGGACGGCGGCCGCCCTGGCGGATTATCACCTGCAGGGCGTGCCGACGAACCTGGGTCAGCTGCGGGCCATTCTGGCGGATGAGTCTGTGCGGCGCGGCGATCCGCGGACGACGCTGCTCGCCGACAAGCCGGGCCTGGGAGACGCCGGTCAGTCGTCTCCGAAGACGCCTGTGAGCGCGCTCCTTGACCAGACCCCGTCGCCGAGATCCGGGCGTCCGGCCGCGCCGGAACCCTCGCAGGCGTCGCTCCCGGTTTCCGACGGCGAGGTGGGTGTCGAGTCGCCGATGGGCGGGGCGGTCTTGGCGGTCAGCGTCGAGATCGGCGCAAGGGTCGCCGCCGGCGATACGCTGATGGTGGTCAGCGCCATGAAGATGGAGACGGGGATCACCGCGCCTTGCGCCGGCGTGGTGTCCAGCCTGGCGCCGATCGAGATCGGGCAGACTGTCGGCCCGGGGCAGGTGGTGGCGACGCTCTCGCCGACAGAGGGCGCGGGCGCTGCGCCGCGAGTCCACGGCCGCGACAGCTGGGCGCCGATGATGGCCCAGGTCGCGGACCTGCAGAAGATCGCGCATGACCGGTTTGCAGCGGGCAGCCGCGATCCCGGCGTGGTGCGCCAGAGGTCGCGGGGCAAGCTGACCTGTCGCGAACGGATCGACAGCCTGCTGGATGACGGCAGCTTCCGGGAAGTCGGCAGCCTGGCGGGCTTCGCCAGCTACGATGAGGACGGCGGCGTCGCCGACTTCACCCCGGCCAACCATGTGGGCGGCTGGGGCGCGGTGCAGGCGCGGCGCGTGGTGGTCTGCGCGGATGATTTCACCTCGCGCGGCGGCCATTCGGACGGCGCCATCGGCCAGAAGAGCCGCTATCTCGACGAACTGGCGCTGAACATGAGGTGTCCGTCCGTCCGCCTGCTGGACGGTTCGTCCGGTGGCGGCAGCGTGGCCTCGATGGTGCCCAAGCAGGAGACCTCGGGCCAGAGCCAGGTCCAGGAGAGTTCCGGCTCCATTCAGGCCGGGCGTCCGCGGGTGTCCGGCGGCGGCGGCTCGTTCCTGCCGGGCCATCTGGGCTCCAGCCTCTATGCGGAGCAGCTGGCGACGACGCCGGTGGTCAATGTGCTCTTGGGGAGCGTCGTGGGGCTTGGGGCGGCCAAGGCGGTGCTGGGGCACTTCTCGGTGATGGTGCGCGACATCGCCCAGCTGTTCGTTGCGGGCCCGCCGGTGGTGGCGCATGCAGTGGGCTATGAGGTCACCAAGGAGGACCTGGGCGACTGGCGGATCCACTGCCGGAACGGGGCGGTGGACAACCTGGCCGAGACCGAAGAGGCGGCGTTCGATCAGACCCGGCGGTTCCTGTCCTATCTGCCCTCCAGCGTTTATGAGCCGCCGCCGGTGAGCGCCTGCGACGACCCGATCGACCGCCGCGAGGAGGAGCTGTTCACGATCGTGCCGCGCAAGCGGACGACGACCTTCGACATGCGCCGGGCGATCCGGCTGATGGCGGACCAGGACTCATTCTTCGAGATCGGCGCGCTGTGGGGTTCGGATCAGATCGTCGGGTTCGCGCGGTTCGGCGGCCATCCGGTCGGGATCCTGGCCTCGGACAGCCGCCATGAGAACGGCGGCGCGCTGACCGCGGCGGGCTGCGAGAAGCTGATCCGCCATCTGGATCTCTGCGATCTGTTTCACATTCCGGTGCTGAATCTCGTGGATAATCCGGGCTTTGCGGTGGGAATTGAACACGAGATGGCGGCCACGATCCGCAAGGGCGGGACCTGGATGATCGCCTGGGCGCAGATGACCATGCCGATGTTCACGGTGATCATGCGGCGCAGCTTCGGCGTGGCCGGAAACAATTTCGCCGCCCCGCGCGCGGCGGTGAACCCCCGCGTCGTCTGGCCGGCCGCCGACGTGGGTGGCATTCCCCCCGAGGGCGGGATCGAGGCCGCCTACAAGCGCCAGCTGGCCGAAGCCGCCGATCCGGTGGCGCTGCGCGCGGAAATCGAAGCCCGGATCGAAAGCGTGCGCGGACCTGTCGGACCCCTCAACCGCTTCCAGATGGAGGAGATGATCGACCCCAGGGACACCCGTCGCTGGATCTGCGAGTGGGTGGCCGACGCGTGGCGCAATGTCAGTCTGCCGTCGAACCTGGGGCCGCGGGCGATGGGATTCCGGCCTTAGAGGTTTAACCCCACACCGGCGGTCGGCGGTCCTTCCACGGCGCTTCCTTCTCCAGCTGGCCGGCGAGGCGGTAGAGCGTGGCTTCGTCGGCGAACTTGGCGGTGAACATCATGCCGATCGGCAGGCCGCTCTCGGACTGCCAGAGCGGCAGGGAGAGCGAGGGCTGGCCGGTGAAGTTGGCGGGCGGGGTGGTGCCATAGGTGGCGGCCTGGCGCTTGTCGAACTCCTTGACGTCTTCCATCAGCGGGTAGAGCCAATCCCCCCTGGGGGCGGGCGTGGCCATGACGGGCTGGAGGAAGACGTCGAAGCCCTCATAGGCGGCGACGATCTGGCGATTGAGAATGCGGAGCTCCTGGAAGCCCCAGAAGGCCTGCTGGCCGTTGAGCCGCTTGCCGGACTCGTACCCGCGGCGGGCCAGCGGGCCCAGCTCGTCCGGGCCGGGTTCGCGGCCGAGCGCATCGACCCAGCGCCTGACGTTGGCGGAGAAGTTCGAGGCGCTGGCCAGGCCCTGGGCGCGGTAGAGCGCGCGGTAGTCGACGCCGATGTCCTGTTCGAACACGTCGTGGCCAAGCCCCTTGAGCAACTCCGCGGTGCGGACCAGGGCGGCGTGCATCTCCTCGGGGATCGGGCGGCCGCTGGGGGTCTGGGCTGACCAGGCGATCCGCAGCCTGCCAGGGCTCTTCTCGATCTCGGCGAGATAGGGCCCGTCCTTGGCAGGAGCCTGGAAGGGGTCGCCGATCTGGGCATAGCCGGTGGCGTCGAGCATGGCGGCGCTGTCGCGCACCGTCCGGCTGACCACATGGTGCACCGAGAACCCCAGCGCGCCGTCGGACACTTCGCAGATCGGCGTGCGGTCGCGGGTGATCTTCATGCCGACCAGGCCGCAGCAGGCGGCGGGAATGCGGATCGAGCCCAGGCCGTCGCTGGCGTGGGCGAGGGGGACGATGCCGGCCGCCGTCGCCGAGGCCGCGCCGCCGGAGGAGCCGCCGGAGATATGGTCGGTGTTCCAGGGATTGGCGCAGAAGCCGAGCCGTTCAGAGTTGGTGACGCCGGGGATGCCGAACTCGGGCGTGTTGGACTTGCCGAGCATCACCACGCCGGCGGCGCGGTAGCGCTTCACCAGCTCGCTGTCCTCGGCGTCGGCGGCGACCTGGGCGAACATGCTGCCGGACGACCGAGGCCAGCCCTTAACCTGCGCCCCCAAGTCCTTGATCAGGAAGGGGACGCCCTTAAAGGGGCCGTCCGGAAGATCGCCCGCCGCCCATTTGCGGGCGTCGTCATAGCCCTTGTAGACCACGGCGTTGAGCGCCGGGTTGTGCCGCTCGATGCGTTCGATCGCCGCCTCGACCAATTCGGAGGGGGTGACCTGCCGGGTCTTCACCAGCTCGGCGAGACCGAGGCCATCATAGTCGGAATAATCGTCCATCATCGGGCTCCGGCGGAGAGGAAGGCAAGTTTTTCGACCGGACCTAAGCCCGGGGCCTGGCGTTTCAGGGCGGCAAAGGCGGCTTCGGCGGCGTCGAGCGCGCCTGTGATGTCGGCCTCGGTCATGGCCGCGCAGAGGAACATGTTGTGCCAGG
>NZ_JBILUK010000235.1:0-4929 GCF_044371015.1 Phenylobacterium sp. | reverse complement strand
ACGAGGGAATCGACACCGCCGCCATCACACCCGGCCCGGCCGAGCCGTTCATCCTCGACGACGGGCGGGTGATCGCGCCCGGAACCCCGGTGATCACCCACGTCAACAATCACCTGGAGCCGCTCCGGGGGCTGCACATCCTGGCCCGCGCCCTGCCGCGCCTGCTGGCGGAGGTTCCCGACGCCCAGGTGATCATTGTCGGCGACGACGCTCGCCGGAACTACGGCGCCCCGCCCCCGGATGGCCGCTCCTGGAAAGAGATCGCCTTCGACGGCTTGGCTATCGACCCGGCCCGGGTTCATTTCGTCGGCCGCGTCAGTCACGCACGGATGCTCGCGGCGCTCCGGCTCGGCTGCGCGCACGTCTACTACACCTATCCCTTCGTACTCTCCTGGTCGCTGGTCGAAGCGATGGCCTCGGGCTGCTACGTCATCGGCTCCGACACCGGCCCGGTGCGCGACGCAATTACCAACGACGTGAACGGTCGCCTGCTGCCTTTCTTCGATCACGAGGCCTTGTCAGAAGTCCTGATTTCCGCCTGCCGCGACCCAAAGGCGGCGGCGGCCCTGCGGGCGGCGGCGCGACGAACGGCCGTCGATCACTTCGACCGCGCAAAGGGCCGAGACGCCTGGATCGCCCTGTTGGCCGAACTCGGCGTCGCCTGATCAGCCGCAGCTGATCGACTCGATCCGCCCGGTCTCGGCGTTGAACAGGAAGTTCAATCGATCCGGCTGATGGTCCATCGTTGCAGGACAGGTCGTGCACATCACCCGCCGCTGCTCCGGACGCACGGGCACCGGAATCTCGGTCCGCAGCCGTCCGATAAGGTGCTGATGCTCCAACGCGCCACAAGTGTCTGGCGGCGGCGCAGGGGCTGGCGGCGGCGGCGGCGCCACGACGAGCGGCGGCGGCGGCGGGGCTGGATCCGGCGTCGAACTGCAACCGACAAGGACGAGCCCTGCAATGGCCGCTAGGATCGGAAGCCTCATGACTGCTTCTCCCAGCCGGCGTCGGTCTGCCGCCAGAAGGCGCGCGGCAGGTTCCGGGCGGTCACATCCCGCCACTGCGCGCGAGCGATCTCCACCGCCGCCTCGTCAGCGCCTTCGAACATCACCAGACATCGGACATAACCGGTCAGGTCCCCGGGCTCGACACCGTCCAGGCAGAACAACGCTTGCGCGCCGTTAGGATTGTCTGCGCCGGTGGTCAGCAGGATCGGGTGACGGGCTTCCTGCGGATCCTGAGCCTTTCCGTGGGGAAGGAAGCTATCGTCGCGCCAGGTCCAGAGATAGTCGTCCAGGGCGGCGACCCGCGCCGCGTCCCGCGTCCGAACCACCGCCCGCCAGCCGCGCTGAAGCGTTCGCTCCAGCAGTCCGGGCAGGGCCCGCTCCAGGCTGGTCTGCTCCAGCCTGTAGAACCACACTTCGCAGGCCCCATCAGCCATGCGTCAACCGCTCCACAAGACCGTGGATCGCACCGCCGACTGCTTCCGGGTGGGTCAGCATAGCGAGATGATGCAGCGGAAGCCGCACCACTGGCCAGCCCTGCCGCACCGCCTGGCGCCCCTCCTCATCATACGCCCCGCTGAGTTGCAGGAATGCGGCCGGCGAGGACAGCGTCGCCGGCGGCGCGCGCTCTTCCAGGAAACCCAGCGGAATCGGCGCCAGCTCATCGACCAAAGCGGCCAGCCGGGTGGCGTCGGGCACAAGCCGCGCCAACGCGCCTGGCGGCCACCAGCGATCCCACGGCGGCAGCAGGCCGAACTCCACCCCGCTGCGCAGCTGCCCGGCCAGGTTCGGCGGCGCGGTCTCCATCCAGCTCCGCCCGGGATGCGGGAAAATGGCGTCCACAAGGACCACGCCGCTCGACCGGTCGTCCAGCGCCTCGACGAGGGCCGCCGTCAGAGCGCCGGCGCCGCTGTGGGCGACCAGAACCCAAGGCTCCTCGCCGTCCAAGGCCGCCGCCACGCCCGAGATCAACGCAGGATAGAAGTCGGAGTCGATCTCTTCGAGCGCGGGCCAGCTTGGCGCGGACACCGCGTGGCCCTGGCCGGCCAACACCGCGCCGACCCCGCCCCAGCACGCCGGCCCCACCAGGGGACTGTGAAGGAGCGCAATCCGCGCCACGTCCGACCTAGTCCTCGTAGTGGTCGGCCACCAGCCGGTTCAGCAGCCGCACGCCATAGCCCACCGCCCCATCCGGGACCGTCGGCACAGTCGAAGGCTTCTTCCAGGCGGTGTTCGCGATATCCAGGTGCGCCCAGGGCACGCCGTTGACGAACCGCTTGAGGAACAGCGCCGCCGTGATTGAGCCGCCGGGACGGCCGCCGGTGTTCTTCATGTCGGCGATCATCGAGTCGATCTGCTTGTTGTAGGCGTCCGGCAGCGGCATTCGCCACATACCCTCGTCCTCGGCCTTGGCGGCGTCGAGGATGCGGCCCGCCAGCGCGTCGTCGTTGGAGAAGCAGCCGGCCATGTCGTTGCCGAGCGAAATGATGATCGCGCCGGTCAAAGTGGCGAGGTCGATCATGAACTTCGGCTTGAAGCGGTCCTGGCAGTACCAGAGCGCATCGGCGAGCACGAGGCGGCCCTCGGCGTCGGTGTTAATCACCTCGATGGTCTGGCCCGACATCGAGGTCAGGACGTCGCCCGGCCGGTAGGCGTTCCCATCCGGCATGTTCTCGACAAGGCCCAGGATGCCCACGGCGTTCACCTTGGCCTTGCGCCCGGCCAGGGCGTGCATCAGGCCCGCCACCGCGCCCGCGCCGCCCATGTCCCACTTCATGTCTTCCATGCCGTCGGCCGGCTTGATGGAGATGCCGCCGGTGTCGAAGCACACGCCCTTGCCGATGAAGGCCACCGGCTGGGCGGCGGGATCGGCGGCGCCGTTCCAGCGGATCACCACCAGCTGGCTCTCCCGGATGCTGCCCTGACCCACGGCCAGGAGCGAACCCATGCCGAGGCGGGTCATTTCCTCCTGACCCAACACCTCAACGACCAGGCCCAAGGCCTCCAGCGCCTTCACCCGCGCGGCGAACTCGACGGGGAACAGCACATTCGGCGGTTCAGAAACCAGGTCGCGGGTGAAGATCACGCCATCGCCGATCGCCGAAAGTGTTGCGAACACCGCCCGCGCCGCATCCACATCATCCGCCACGACCTGCACAGAGCTGATCGAAGGCTTCTTCTCGGCAGGTTCCTTGGTGCGGTAGCGGTCGAAGCGATAACTCGCCAGCTTCACGCCCAGCGCCCCGTCGGCGGCGCGCGCGCCGAGGCCCTCGATCCTCAGCGCGGCGAGTCCCGACGCCTTCACCGCATTATACGCCGCGGCGGCGGCATGCTCGGCTGCCGTCGTGTCAAACGCGTCGCGCTTGCCGGCGCCAACCAAAACCAGTCGGTCGGCCGCGACGCCGTCTGGGGCCAGGATATCCAGGGTCTGGCCCTTCTTGCCGGTGAACCGGCTGGCGGCCAGCGCGCGGGCCAGCCCCTCGGGCGCCTCGCCTTCGAACACGATCCGGGCGATGGCGGCCTTGGCGGGCGCGGCGTCTGCTGCCGCGGCGAACACGAATTCCATGTTTCTTGCGTCTCTCTTGTCTCGTCTCGGGTGCGCGCCCGGTCCGGTTGTGCGGGGCCGCGACGCATGATTTAGAACAGGTCCGCCGGCGGGGCGCGCCCAAACTCTGTTCTAGGCCATATTTCCACGATGCGCCTGATCGACCGCTATCTGTTGCGCCAACTTGTCGGCCCCGTGTTGCTGGCCGCAACCGCGCTGACGTCAGTCGCACTCCTGAGTCAGAGCCTCGCGGGCCTCGACCTGATCGTGAACCAGCGCCAGAGCGCGCTCGTGTTCCTCAAGGTGACGCTGCTCTACATGCCGCAGCTGATCAATTTGATCCTCCCGATCGCGGTGTTCGTGGCCGCCTTGATCGCGCTCAATCGGCTCCATACCGAGCAGGAGATCGTCGTCTGCTTCGCGGGCGGAATGAGCCGCTGGCGGGTCATTTCGCCGGCCATGCGCCTCGCCGCCACAGTTGCGCTCCTGGCATTGATCCTGAACGTGTTTGTCCAGCCCGCCGCCTTCCGCGAGCTCCGGGCGGAACTGTTCAATGTCCGGACAGACCTTGCAGCCACCCTGGTGCGCGAGGGCGAATTCACCGAGCCCGCGCCGGGCCTGACGGTCTACGCCCAGAGCGTCGATGGCCAGGGCAACCTGCGCAACCTGTTCATCCATCAGGTCCGACCCGACGGCGCCACCACCACCTACACCGCCGAAACAGGCCGCATCGGCCGCGCCCAAGGCCGTCCAGTCCTGTTCATGAGCAATGGCTCCAACCAGGAATTCTCCAGTCAGGGGGTACTGAATTACCTCACATTCCGAGAATATATCTTTGATCTAGAACCACTTTCCAACGCGGACGAGCTGATCCACTTCAAGCCCTCGGACCGCTGGCTGCACGAGTTGTTCTTCCCGGATCTCGAGCAGGATTGGGAACGCCGCAATCAGCTGGGGCTGCTGGCGGAGGGGCACGCGCGGCTTGCGTCACCCATCTACAACATCGCGTTCATGGCGCTGGCGCTGAACGCGATCCTTGGCGGGGGATTCTCGCGACTGGGCTATGGCCGCAGGATCGCCGCCACCAGCGCCATCGCGGCCCTGATCCGCCTGGCGGGCTTTCAGGTTCAGTCGGCCTGCGAGGATGAGGCCTGGCTCAACGTCCTGCAGTACGCGATCCCGCTCGCCGCCACGGCCTTTGCGCTGGCCCGCATTCTGAGGTCCCGGATCAGCGGACGGATTCCTCTCCAGCCCGGACCCCGCTGGCCGCGTCGTGAGGTCCGCGCGTGACCGGCTTCGGACGCATTGAACGCTATGTGATCGGCCACCTGCTGCTGGGCGTCATCGCCGCGCTGGCGATCATTTCCTCTGTCGTGG
>NZ_JBILUK010000234.1:0-4938 GCF_044371015.1 Phenylobacterium sp. | reverse complement strand
CTTTCATGACAGTGCGACTGCCATGAAAAGCCCCCTTCCGAGTTTGCGCGACCGTCAGCGGGAGGAAACCCGCGCCCAGATCCTGCGCGCCGTCGGTCGCTTGCTCGAGCATCGGTCACTCGAGGATCTTGGGTTCGCCGAGATCGCCCGCGAGGCCGGCGTGGGCGAGCGCACGGTCTATCGCCACTTCCCGACGAAAGAGGCGCTGTTGGGCGCCTTCTGGGCCTTTCTGCAGACCGAGGCGCTGACGCCAGAAACCCGACCCCGGCCGCCGCGATCCGACCGTCGGCTTCGTGAGGCGATCACGGCGCCCCGCGACGCGATGCGGCCGATGCGTATTCTCGTGGCGACCGACGCCTGGGAGCCCCAGGTCAACGGCGTTGTCCGCACCCTGACCCGCGTGGTGAGTGAACTGACGGAGATGGGCCACACGGTGGAAGTGATCCACCCGGGCCAGTTCAAGACTTTCCCCCTGCCGACCTATTCCGAGATCAAGGTGGCGATCGGGGTCTATGAACCGGTGCAGGAGCTGTTCAAGGCCTTCGAACCCGAGGCCATCCATATCGCCACCGAAGGCCCGATCGGACTGGCGGCGCGGCGCATCTGCGTGGAGTGGAAACTCCCGTTCACCACCAGCTATCACACCCGCTTTCCGGAGTATGTCTCGGCCCGGCTGCCGCTGCCCCTGGCTGCCGGCTACGCCTACATGAAGTGGTTCCACAAGCCCTCGGGCCGCCTGATGGTCGCCACACCCACCATGCGCGAGGAGCTGTCTCGCCATGGCTTCCGCAACATTTCCGCCTGGTCGCGTGGGGTCGACACTGAGCAGTTCCGGCCGCGTGCGCCGGACGAGCCGGACCTGTTCGAGGGCCTGACCCGTCCTGTGTTCCTCTATGTGGGCCGGGTGGCGGTCGAGAAGAACATCGAGGCGTTCCTGGCGCTGGATCTGCCGGGCACCAAGGTGGTCGTCGGACCCGGGCCGCAGCTTGACGAGCTCCGCGCGCAGTATCCGAAAGTGCTGTTCAAGGGCTCCAAGTCCGGCAAAGAGCTGGCCGATCACTATGCCTGCGCCGACGTGTTCGTGTTCCCTTCGCTGACCGACACCTTCGGGCTGGTGATCCTGGAAGCGATGGCCGCCGGCACGCCGGTGGCGGCCTATCCGGCGCCCGGCCCCATCGACCTGATCCCTGGTTCGGGCGCCGGCGTGCTGGCGCTGACGGCGACCGAGGGCCTCAGGGAGGCCTGCCTGCAATGCCTGGACCTCGACCGGGGCAAGGTGCGCGCGTTCGCCGAGACCTTCTCCTGGCGGGCCTGCGCGGAGGACTTTGTGCGCAACCTGCAGCCCTATCCCGAGCCTGAAAAGACCCGATTCTGGCGACGTCTGCGCCGGCTCGCACGGGTGCGGCGGAAGGGTCCGGAGTCCGCCTGATCGCGGCTTCTGTGACAGTTTGATGACAATTGGGTTGGCGCGAGCCCGCGCGCCGCGTAAACGGCCCGCTCTCCCGGTCGCGACTCGACCGATTCGTAAAGGGTTCCGGCGCGCACACGGATGGGCAAGAAGACCGACAGGCTACGCCCCGAAACCGACCGAGAGCCGCGCACGCAGTATGCCGCCTTGCCCTGGCGCCGCGCCGCCGAGGGCCTGGAGATCCTGCTGATCACGTCCCGAGAAACACGTCGCTGGGTGATCCCCAAGGGTTGGCCGATGCGCGACTTCACGCCCGACGTGGCGGCGGCGCGCGAGGCCTTTGAGGAGGCGGGCGTGGTCGGCCAGGCTCGGGGACGCAGCCTCGGCGTCTACCACTACGACAAGCGGCTGCGCAGCGGGCGGCTGCAGCACGTGCGGGTGATGGTGTTTCCGCTCGAGGTCACCGAGGTGCGCGATATCTGGCCGGAGATGGTCGAGCGCGACCGGATCTGGACCACGCCCGCCGACGCCGCCGAGCGGGTGGATGAGCCGGAACTGAAGGCGCTGCTGGCCAAGTTCAAGGGTTAGGGCCGCCTACAGAAGGCGGCTGCGGATCGCCTGGCTAAGCATGTCGATTCCGATCACCGCCACGATGATGACGATGACGATCATCGCCGTATCGGAGTAGGCGAAGCCGTTCAGGCTGTCGAACAGCAGCTGACCGATGCCGCCGGCGCCGATGAGACCCAGCACCGTGGCGCTGCGGCTGTTGGATTCGAAGCGGTAGAGCGCATAGCTGGTCCAGAGCGGCGCCACCTGGGGGATTACGCCCCAGACGATCTCGTGCAGCCGGGCCGCCCCCGTGGCGCGCACGCCCTCGACCGGGCCTTTGTCGATGGACTCTACGGCCTCCGAGAAGAGCTTGGCCAGTACGCCGGAAGTGCCGATGGCCAGCGCCATCACGCCCGCCAGGGGCCCGGGTCCCACGGCCACCAGGAAGATCATCCCGATCACCAGGTCCGGGATAGAGCGTACGATGTCGAGCACGCGCCGGATCGGCCACTGAATAAACCAGGGCGTGATGTTGCGCGAAGCCAGCAGGCTGAGCGGGATCGCCGTCAGGATGGCGAGGAACGTGCCCCAGATCGCCATCTGGATCGTTTGCCACATCTTGGCGATGTAGAGGCCGAGGTTCGACGGATCCGGCGAAAGGAAGCCGCGCGCCAGTTCCTGCATGTTGGCCGAATTGGCGAACAGCAGCGGCAGTTTGTTGAGCTCCGCCGGACCGAAGGCTATCGCCAAAAGGATGATCAGCCCGCCCCAGACCAGCAGGTCCGGCGTCCGCTGCAGCAGCGTTCGGCTGGGGGCCGGCGGGATCGCGCCGGAGGCGTCGGGCGCGGTCATTTGGACGCCGGCTCCATGGCCCGCTGCTGGGCGATCTCGGCGCGCAGCTTGTCGAACTCGGCCTGAGCCTTGGCGATCCGACCTGCATCGCCGATGCGCTTGGCCTCGGCGAGCGCTTCGCTGGCCTCCATCTCTCGCACGGGGTTGAGGTAGGTGTTGTCGGCCGGCAGGAAGCCGCCATAGGCCAGACCCTTCAGCACTTCGCGCTGCTTGGCCGCCTTCTCGTCATCGCCGACTCCATAGGTCAGGAAGAACTGGCGGATCTTTTCCTTCAGCGCCGGATCCATGTCTTTGCGCACGACGATGGAGCTCTCCGGCAGCGGCGGAGACTCCCAGATCACCTCAAGCCGGTCCGCCAGCGCCTTGTTCTCGCGTGCGAAGAAGATCAGCCCGACGGAGTTGTTGGTGGCGACGTCGACGACGCTGTTGGCGACCGCGAAGCTGTTGGCCTGATGGTTGGCCGCGCGGACGGTCTTGAAGCACTTGGCGGGCTCAATGTTGCGGGGTGTGAAGAGATAAGTCTTGGGCGCCAGCGTGCCGGAGGTCGACTGGGTGTCGCCGATTCCGAGCGAGAGCGTGCGGTCGCAGGCCAGCACCTTGTCGAGTGTAAGCCCGCTGCCCTTCTTGACGATCAGCACCGACTTGTAGGTTGAGTTCCCGCCAGCATCCATGACGCGGCCGATCACCTCGGCGTCAGCGCGGCGTACGGCCTGCAGGGCGGGTGCGGCGGAGAACCAGCCCATCTGCACCTGCTTGAAGCGCATGGCCTCGACCAGAGACGTGTAGTTGGTGGCGAAGAACGGTTTCACCTTCACGCCGATCGAGGCCGACATGTCGTTGAGCAGCGGCGTCCAAAGTGGCTCCATGGAGGCCTGGGTCTCGGCCGACAGGATCGAGAAGGTCACCTCGTTCGACGCCGCGCCCGGGGCCGGGGCCTGGTCTGGGCGACCGCATCCGGCGAGCGACAGCGCGGCCAGTCCGACGGCGGCGACACCTGTCGCGGCGCGGATCAGGGGTCGGATCATGCGGGCGCTCCTTCCCAGAACACGTCCTCGAACTCCGGGCCATAAATGTCGATCAACTGGGTCTTGTGCAGGCCGCTGGCTGGGCCGTCATAGACGATCTGGCCGGCCTTCAGCGCCACGACCCGCTTGCAGTAGCGCAGGGCGTAGTCGACCTGGTGCAGCGTCACCACCACGGTCAGGCCGTCGGCCCTGTTGAGCTCGGCCAGGATTTCCATCACCCGGCGGGCCGAGACGGGATCGAGGCTGGCCACCGGCTCGTCGGCCAGGATGATCTTGGCCTTCTGCACCAGGGCGCGGGCAATGGCGCCGCGCTGCTGCTGGCCGCCCGAAAGCGTATTGGCCCGCTGGGCCGCATAGTCCGAAAGGCCGAAACGATGCAGCGCGGCCATGGTCGCCGCCTTGGTCTCGGAGGGCCACAGGCCGAGCGCCGCGCGCCAGTAGCCGATCCGCCCGAGCGACCCCAGCGCCACGTTGGTGAACAGCGATAGCCGACCGACCAGATTGAACTGCTGGAAGATCATGCCGATGCGGGTGCGGGTCCGGCGCACGCCGGGATCGATGCGACCGTCCTTCTGAACCGGACCATCGAAGGCGACGATCTCGCCGTCACCCGCGTCGATCGTCTGGAGCGCACTGATCGAGCGCAGCAGCGTGGATTTCCCAGACCCCGAGGGGCCGATCAGCGCGATCATCTCGCCACGCCGGGCGTCGAGCGAAACCCCGTCGAGGGCGCGCCGCTTGCCGAAGGTCTTGGAGACGTTCCGTATCGACAGAACGGCGGCGTCGGACATGGGCGGCGCTTGAGATCCTTGGGGAAGAACTAGCCGCTACATGGCACGCCCGCGCGGCCAAGGTCCAGCGGGACAAATCGGCGTCAGTGGGCGCAAGGCGCGGTGCGACCCTAGCAGCGGTCTGTGGCCCTGGGGGTTGGAACCACGGACCGCAGAGAAGGTGATGCGCGCCTCCCCCAACGCAGGTGTCATCCCGGAACGCGCGCGAGCGCGTGTTCGGGACCTCCGGCGCATGACCTCCGATCCGTCGTCCCCGGCATTGTGCGGTGGATCCAGGGTTGTCGCATGCATATCCCCGCGAGGCTGGGGC
>NZ_JBILUK010000233.1:0-4941 GCF_044371015.1 Phenylobacterium sp. | reverse complement strand
CCGCATTCGCGCGATGGGCGGAGACGTGGCGGCGACGCCGATCGTCGCGCTGACCGCCAACGTGCTGGCGCATCAACGCCAAGCCTATCTCGACGCCGGCATGGACGGCGTTGTGGGCAAACCGATCTCGCCCGGCGAACTGCTCACCGAGATCGCCCAGGCCGCCCAGCGGCGTCACGACAGCCTCGTTTGCGAGAGCGCCGCGGCCTGAGCGCCTGCTTTCCCGCATGGCGACCCCGTGATTGAGTGCGCAGATCACAATGGGGATTTTCAATGCTTGTCCGAAGAGCCGCGTTCCTGGCGGCCCCATTAGGTGCGGTCGCCGCTTTGCCGCCCGCGCACGCGCAGTCGCCGCGCCCAGATCAGCTGGCGTTTCGCGAGATCTTCAAGGAGCTCGTGGAGACCAACACTACGCTTTCGGCGGGAAGCTGCACCCTGGCCGCCGAGCGGATGGCGGCGCGATTGAAGGCGGCGGGATACGCAGCGGCCGACGTCGAGGTGCTGGCCACCGCCGATAAGCCCAAGGAGGGCAGCGTCACGGCCGTCCTCAAGGGCTCCGATCCGAAGGCGGGCGCGATCCTCCTGCTCGGCCACACGATGTGGTCGAGGCGCGCCGGGAGGACTGGACGCGGGACCCGTTCACGCTGATCGAGGAGAACGGCTATTTCTACGCCCGCGGCGTCGCCGACATGAAGGGCATGAACGCCGTCTGGGTCGACACCATGATCCGGCTGAAGCGCGCGGGGACGACGCCGAAACGGACGCTGAAGATGGCGCTCACCTGCGGCGAGGAGACCGCCGAGGCGTTCAACGGCGCCGACTGGCTGGTCAAGAACCGGCGTGAGCTGATCGCAGCGGACTTCGTTCTGAACGAGGGCGGCGGCGGGCGCCTCGGCGCCGACGGCAAGCGCGAGATCCTGTCGATCCAGGTGGGCGAGAAGGCGGCGCAGAGCTACCGGGTGACCGTCACGAATCCCGGCGGACACTCGTCGCGACCGCGGCCCGACAACGCGATCTATCAGCTGGCCGAAGCGCTCCTGAAGATTCGAGCCCATGTGTTTCCCGCGAAGTTCACCGACACGACCCGGGTGGGCTTCGAGCTGCGGGCTCAGCGGCGCGACGCGGTGGGCGAGGCGCTCAGGAGACTGTTGGCCAATCCCGACGACGCCGAGGCCGCGCGCGTCGCGGCCATCGACCTGAATGTAAACTCGATCCTGCAAACCAACTGCGTCACCACGCGGTTGGACGCAGGCCACGCCAACAATGCGCTGCCACAGCGCGCCGCGGCTACGGTCAACTGCCGCATCTTCCCGGGCGAGACGGTGGAGGGCACGCGCGAGACGCTGGAGAAGGTGATCGGCGATCCCGAGGTGAAGGTCGAGGTGATCCCGCCCGTCCGTCCGATCGCCATTAACCCGCCGCTGGATCCCAAGGTGGTGGGGCCGATGAAGGCGCTGGCGGAGAAGCACTTCCCCGGCGTCCCGGTGATCCCTTCAATGTCGTCGGGGGCGACGGACGCCCGCTACTTCGGCCCGGCGAGCATTTTCGTCTACGGCGCGCCCGGCATCTTCGTCGATCTGGACGGCGGCGGCGCGCACGGCCTGAACGAACGCATCCGGGTGCAGTCGCTCTACGACGGGCGGGACTATCTGTTCGACCTGGTGAAGACCTATGTGGGGGTGAGGTAAAGCCCGCTGGGCGCGAGGGCTTCCGGCGGACGCGCTATCCGGGCTAAACCTGGAATCGCAGGGAAATCGGGCAAGGACTCCAGGAATGGCTGACGCGACGGCGAAGGACGAAGAGAAACCCACCTCGTTGCGGACGGTGATCGCGGCGTCGTCGGCGGGGACCACCTTCGAGTGGTACGATTTCTTTGTCTTCGGCAGCCTGATCGGCGTCATCTCCAAGACCTTCTTCACCGGCCTGTCGGAGACGGCGGCGCTGGCGGCGGCGCTGGCGCTGTTCGGGGCGGGGTTCCTGTTCCGGCCGTTGGGCGCGCTGGTGTTCGGACGCATCGGCGACCAGAAGGGCCGCAAGGGCGCGTTCCTGGCCACCGTCATCCTGATGGGCGTGGCGACCGTGGCGATCGGCTTCCTGCCGAGCTACGAACAGGCCGGCCTGATCGGGCCGATCCTGCTGATCCTGATGCGCATTCTGCAGGGCTTCGCCCTGGGCGGAGAGTATGGCGGCGCGGCGATCTATGTCGCCGAGCATGCGCCGGCCAACGGGCGCGGCTTCGCCACCAGTTGGATCCAGAGCTCGGCGGCGTTCGGCCTGTTCGGCGCCCTGGTGGTGATCCTGATCACCCGGATTTCGGTGGGCAATGAGGCGTTCGACGCCTGGGGCTGGCGCATCCCGTTCCTGTTCTCGGGCGTGCTGCTGGCGATATCGATCTGGATGCGCCTGAAGCTGACCGAAAGCCCGGAGTTCGCCCGCCTCAAGGCCGAAGGCGCCCAGTCCAAGGCGCCGTTCAAGGAGGCCTTCGGCGAGTGGCCCAACCTGCGCCTGGTGCTGATCGCGCTGTTCGGCGTGATGTGCGCGCAGGGGGCGGTCTGGTACACGGGCTTCTTCTACGTTCAGACCTTCATGGAGCGCTTCATGAAGGTCTCTCCGGAGACCATCAACATCCTGATGCTTTCGGTGACCGCGGCGAGCGCGGTGCTCTATGTCGCGTTCGGTTGGCTGTCGGATATCCTGGGCCGCAAGACGGTGATGCTGTTCGGCATGGTGCTGATGCTCGGCGCCTACTTCCCCGGCTTCCACATGCTGGCGCACACGCTGAACCCGGCGCTGGCCGAGGCGGAGGCGCGCACGCCGGTGGTGGTGATCGCCGATCCTGCGGACTGCAAGCTGCAGTTTGATCCCGTGGGCAAGGCGAGCTTCGTCTCGGCCTGCGACCTGGCGAAATCAACGCTGGCCAACGCCGGCGTTTCCTACAGCAACGAGGCGGCTGCGCCCGGCAGCCCGACCCTGGTGCGGATCGGCGACCAGACCATCCCCTCAACCAGCGCCGCCGGCCTTTCGCCGGAAGTGGCCAAGGCCGTGAAGACCAGCGTCGAAACCCGGTTGAAGGAAGCCCTGGCGCGGGCCGGCTATCCGACCAAGGCCGATCCGGAGCGCATGAACCTCTGGGGCGCCTTCGGCATCCTGCTGATCTTCGTCACGGCGGCGACCGCGCTCTATGGCCCGATCGCGGCCAGTCTGGTGGAGCTGTTCCCCACGCGGGTGCGCTACACCGCCCTCAGCCTGCCCTATCACATCGGCACGGGCTGGGTGGGCGGCTTCGTTCCCTTCACCGCCTTCGCCATCGTGACGGCGACGGGCGATATCTATGCCGGGCTCTGGTACCCGTTCGCCTTCACCGCGCTGTCGGTGGTGGTCTGCATCCTGCTGTTGCCGGAGACCAAGGGGCGACCGCTCAACACCTGATCGGCCTCAGCGGGCGACAGGCAGGACCTCGGTGGCGACGCCGAGGGCCGCCAGCGCCAGCCGCTCGGCGCGGCCGTCATCGGCTGTGGTCAGCCGCGCGATCACCAGCCCCTCCTTCGCAAGGGCGGCGAGTCCCGCCGCGTCTTGAGGGGTAAGTCGATCAGCGTCACGGCGGGCCATGCCCACGATGTCCGGATCGGCCCCGTCATCCAGGATCAGCCCGTCGGCTGCGCCAAGACCGCGCAGGGCGCGCAGCGAAAGGTGATCGGCCGGGCCCCTCGCATCGATGTAGATCACGCGGCCGGCAGCCGCGTCGCCCTTGCTCAGTTCGGCGCGGAAACGGGCGGCGGCGGTCGCCATGTCGCCGGCCAGCGCCGCCTCGGCGGCCGGCCCTTCCAGGGCGCGCCGCAGGAACCGACGCCGCGCGGCCGGATCGGGCAAGGCGGAACGAACCTCATCCTGCATCTGGCGGAACAGGGCGGCGATACGGCCGGCGCCCTCGGGCACGCGGGCTTCCAGGTCCTGACGCAGCATTGTGGCCAGCATCGGCGAGGCGCCGCCGGTGCCGATGGCCGCGACCACCTCGCCCCGGTCGACCAGGGCCGGCGTGGTGAAGTCGCAGAGGTCGGGACGGTCCACGGCGTTGACCGGCACCCCGGCGCGGCGGGCGGCGGCGACGGCGTTTTCGGCCCAGTCCCGCTCGCCGCCGGCCACGAAGGCCAGCACCGCGCCGGCATAGGCCGCCGGGTCGCCGGCCCGTTCGGGCGCGATCCGGGCGATCCGGGCGGGAGAGCCCGCGAACAGCCGAACCTTGGCGTCGGCGCCCTCGCCGGTCCCCGCCACCACGACCGTGCGCCCGGTCAGCGGGAAGAAGGCGGGGAAGGCGTCCATCGGCGCTACTTCAGGGTCTTGAGATATTCGATAAGGGCGGCCCGAACCTCTGCAGAAGGCACATTGATCAGCATCTTGGTGCCGGGCGAAAACGCCGCGGGCTGCTTGAGATAGGCGTCGAGATTGGCGTCGGTCCAGGTTCCACCCTTGGCCTTCAGGCCAGGCGAATAAGCGAAGGTCTTGGCGGCGATCGGTCCGCCGGCCACACCCACCAGAGAGGGGCCCATCGGCCCGCCCGTGTGGCACATGCGGCACTGCATGTTGAACAGCTGCGCGCCGTCGGCGGCCAGGGCCGGCGAGCCCGAGGCCAGAGCAAGGAAGACGGCGGCGAGAACGGGGCGGGACATGAAGGCTCCGGAGGTTCGAAAGTTCGGCATGGTGATACCCGTTGGCCGCGCACCGGGCAAAGCCCCGGTTTACGCCAGCGTCTGAACAACGTTAACTTGCCCGCTTCCTAGGCGGAGGAATCCAAAATGGCGACGACGCTGGACGTCAACGGCAAGTCTCTGACAGTGACCGCGTCGCCGGACACCCCGCTGCTATGGGTGCTCCGAGATGAACTGGGCCTGACTGGAACCAAGTATGGCTGCGGCGTCGCGCAATGCGGCGCCTGCACGGTGC
>NZ_JBILUK010000044.1:0-17577 GCF_044371015.1 Phenylobacterium sp. | reverse complement strand
GCGGCCAGCATGGTGGGCGGGGCGGTCTTGCGGGGGCCGAGGGTCATGACCTCGCCAGCGACATGCTCAAACAGGCCCTCGATATGGCGGCGCAGGTCGCCGTCGGTGATGGCGCCGATCAGGCGGCTGTGATCGTCGATGACGCCGACAATGCCCCAGCGCTTTTCGCTCATCACCAGCAACGCCTCGCGCATGGGCGTATCGCGGCCAACAAGCGGGAGTTCGTCGTCGGCATGCATCAAGTCGCCCACCGTGCGCAGCATGGCGCCTAGCTTGCCGCCGGGGTGCAGTGCTCCGAAGTCGCTGGGCTTGAACCCGCGCCGCTCCAGCAGCGTAACCGCCAGCGCATCGCCGAGCGCCATCTGCAAGGTTGTCGAAGTGGTCGGCGCGTTCAGCGCGTCGGCGGCCTCGGGCGTATTGGGCAGGGTGAGCACCACCTCGGCCGCGCGGCCGAGCGCGCTATCGGGTGCGGCGGTTATCGCCACCAGTGGAATGGCGAAGCGCTTGGCGTGGGCGATAATGTCGGCCAGTTCGCGGGTCTCGCCAGTCTTGGACAGCGCCAGTATGAGGTCGCCCGGTCCGATCATTCCGAGATCACCGTGGCTGGCCTCGGCGGGATGGACAAAGATCGCCGCCGTGCCCGTCGACGCCAGCGTGGCCGCGATCTTGCGCGCCACGTGGCCTGACTTGCCGATGCCGGTGGCCACCACGCGACCGCTGGCGGCAAACAGGAGATCGACTGCGGAGACGAAGCTCCGATCCAGCCCGTCGGCCAGACGGGCGAGCGCCTCAGCCTCGGTGCGCAGCACCCGGCGGCCGACCGCCAAGGGATCAGCGCCGCTCATCGTGTGACGTCAACGGCCTGGTTTTGGATGTTGCGCAAGGCCGCGCGCGCCTGTTCGGCCCGGCGCATCGAGGCTTCGTGCTGGCGCTGCATACGGGCCTGCATCTCCGGCGTCCGCTGAATCGGTTCGTGACCGAACGGGGCGGGCGAGCGGTCGCCTAGCCCCTGCGGCCAGACCAGCCCCAGCCCGACCACGGCGACCGCAGTCAAGGCCAACAGTGGCAGATAGAGGCGATCCAGCATCCGCCTTCCTTAGCCCGCGGCGACGGCTTGCGAAACCGGCTTCCCCTAAAGCGCCGCCCGCGCTAGCCGAGGTCCCGTCTCTTAACCTGGAGCCCGATGCCTTGCCCACCCTGATCCTGCTGCGCCACGGCCAAAGCCAGTGGAACCTGGAAGACCGCTTCACTGGCTGGGTGGACGTGGACCTCACCGCCCAGGGCGAGGCGGAGGCGCGCAAAGGCGGCGAGCTGATCAAGGCCGCCGGGATCGCCATCGATCGGGTGTTCACCTCGGTGCTCACCCGCGCCATCCGCACGTCCTGGTTGGCGCTCGGCGCGGCCGGTCAGGCGTTCGTGCCTGAGGTGAAGGACTGGCGGCTCAATGAACGGCACTATGGCGGCCTGACCGGCCTCAACAAAGCCGAGACGGCGGCCAAACACGGCGAGGATCAGGTGAAGGTCTGGCGCCGCTCCTACGATGTGCCGCCGCCGCCGCTGGTTCCCGGCGGGGAGTTCGATTTCTCGATGGACCGGCGCTACGCGGGCCTCGATCTGCCCTCAACCGAAAGCCTGAAGACCACCCTTGTCCGTGTGCAACCCTATTGGGACGCCGAGATCGCGCCCTGCCTGAAGCGCGGCGAGACCCTGCTGGTGGCGGCGCACGGCAACTCACTTCGCGCCATCGTCAAGCTGCTGTTCGGCGTGTCGGACGACGACATCGTGCACGTCGAGATCCCGACCTCGAACCCGCTGGTGATCGAGCTGGACGCCGCCTTGAAGCCGATCGCAGCGCGCTATCTCGACGGCAGCCGCGCCACCGCTATTCCGCCGATCTAAGGGCTCGGCGCGGTCGGGTCCACCGGCCGACCGCAATTCCGGCGAGCACGATCACCAGACACCCGATGGCGAGGGTCGTGAGCGTCTGACGCGCCTCTGCGGTGATGACGAGGGTGTCGACCTCGCCTGACTGCCAGAACACCCACTCGCCGGCGATCTGCGTGGCCAGTGAGGAGTGGCCCGTCTCCAGCACCACGATGCCGTCTCCGCTCGCGGGATCAAATCGCGCTGCGGTGTTGATCGCCGGCTCGTTGTCGCCGTCGTGGCCGATGATGTGGCCGCCGGCCTTTGTGGGCGCATAGAGGATGACGCCCAGCCCCCAGATGTCGGCGCCCAGCTCCCGGGCATGAGGACGGCGCATCTCCTCAAGGGTCTGCGGGCGCAGGACGCCGCGCCCGGGCGCGGCGCCGCTCGGCCCCGGCAGGTGCGCCTGGATCAGCCGGGTGAGGTCGGCCACGCTGGTGTAAAGCGAGGCTGCGGCGGTGGCCGCGAACCGGTAGTGGATCGCCGGCTTGCCACCGACGTCATAGAACGGCGCCAGGTTGTTAACGCCGCCCTCGGGCAACGCAAACGTCGAGCGCGACATGCCGAGCGGCGACATCACCGCGCGCCGCATATAGGCGTCGAACGTCTCGCCCGTGACGTCCTCGATGAGCAGCTGCAGCATGGTGTAGCCGCCGCCGGAATAATCCCAACCCTCGCCGGGAGATGCGCCGACCCGCACGACGCCGTCCCGACCCGGTGAGGCGTCGGCGGCGCGGGTGAGGGACTCCGGCAGCGACTGTATGGGTTCGCCGGGCCTGAAACCCGCATAGCCCAGTCCGTCGGTGAGGCCGGCGGTGTGGCTGAGGACGCGGCGCACCGTGACCTGGCGGTGATCGAAGTCGCTGGGCGGCAGCTTCCAGCGCTTCAGGTAGGTCTCGATGGGGGCGTCCAGGTCCACCTGGCCCGCCTCCACGAGGGTCATAACCCCCAGCGCCGTGACCCATTTGCCCATGGAGGCGACCTGGAAGAGGGTGTCGCGATCCACCGGCTGGCCGATCGAGACGAAGCGTCCGTCCACTGGCTGTCCGCGCTCGATCAGCTGAAAGGCGAGGTTTCCGGGCTTGCCCGCCTCGATCATCCGCGTGGCGGCCGCCATGAAGGCGGGCGTGTCGCCGCGCGGCGCAAGCGGCTGTCGCCACCACCCTTCGAGGGTCCCGACCAGAAACACTCCGGTCCAGATCAGAAGCGCCACCAGCGTCGCCAGGGCAATTTTGATCAGCCTGCGCATGCCGGCTCCGGTTCCAGGATAGGGAACGGCAGCATCCGGGCCGCGCGGCCCGTTGTCTATCGCGGTTCGGTCAAAATGGGTGCGCCGTCGGTGAACGGCCGTCGGGAACCGGGCGGGTCCTTCCCCGGCGGCGTCCGGACCTTCATCATGGCGGCATGTCTGACGCCACACACATGCGCCGCGCCATCGCACTGGCCCTCGCCCAGGTGGGCCGCACGGGCGACAATCCCGCGGTGGGCTGCGTGATTGTGAAGGGCGGCGAAGTGGTGGGCGAGGGCGCCACCGGCGATGGTGGTCGGCCCCATGCCGAAGAGGTTGCGCTGTCGGGCCTCGACGCCCGAGACGCCGATGTCTTTGTCACGCTGGAGCCCTGTGGCGAACGCAGTTCCGGCGGGTTGTCCTGCTCGGAGCGACTGGTCGCGGCGCGGGTAGCTCGAGTCGTGATCGCTGCCGCGGACGCCTCGGTTTTCGCGGATGGGCGCGGTTCGGCGCGGCTGCGGAATGCTGGGATCGCGGTGGAATCCGGCCTGCTGGCCGAAGAAGCCCATGCGCTGTACGCCGCCTACCGCCCGGCCGGGCGATAGGCGGCGCGCGCGGCTTACGCTGCCTTGTGAGCTTCGATCAGCGTCGAGGCGCCGTTGGTGATGGCAACCGTGCGGGGCTTCAGCGCCTCGGGCAGCTCGCGGCGGAGCGCGATGGAGAGCAGACCGTCGGCCAGGTTGGCGTCGGTAACGATCACGTAGTCGGCCAGCTGGAACCGGCGCTCGAAGTCACGCTCGGCCAAGCCCCGGTGCAGGAAGCGGCGGGACTCGTCGTTGGCGGCCTTGCGGCCGGTGACGGTGAGCAGGTTCTCCTTCACCTCGACGTTTAGTTCATCGGGCCGGAAGCCCGCGACCGCCACATCGATGCGGTAGGCGTTCTCGTCGGTGCGCTCGATATTGTAAGGGGGATAGCCAGCGCCGGAGTCGGCGGCTGCGGTCTCGAGCAGCGAGGCCATCCGGTCAAAGCCCACGACGGAGCGATAGAGGGGCGAAAAGTCGATCGTACGCATCAGGTCACATCCTTCTTTCAAAGCAAGGTTGCGGTTCGTGATGGATCCGACGGTCCGCATTCGGCCCCGCCATGATCCAGACGGCCCAGACATCCGGCGCCGCTGAGCAAGAGTTAGGTGGCGACTCGTGAGGATCAAGCCCTTACCAAACGAAGGTTCGGCGCCTACCTTAAGCCGATCAATTCAGCTCTGGAGACAGATCCCCCCGATGCTCCGTTTCGCCACCGCCGCCGCGCTTGCGCTCATGATCGCCGCGCCCGCCGCCCCGGCCTTCGCCGCCGACGCCAAACTCGCCGCTGCGGTTGCCGGTTCGCAACGTGGCGAGGCGCACAAGGCCCGCGATCCGGCCCGCCGCCCAGCCGAGACGCTGACCTTCTGGGGCCTCAAGCCCAATCAGACCGTGATCGAACTGTCGCCTGGCTCCGGCTACTGGACCGAGATCCTGGCGCCCTATGCCAAGGCCACTGGGGGCACCTACGTGGCCACCGCAGCTGACCTCGCCAATCCGAACCTTTCGGAGGCCGCGAAGAAGGGCCGCGCCGATTTCGAGGCGCGCTACGCCGACACCGAGAAGTTCGGCAAGATCACCTATGTGGGATTCGGCCCGGTTTCGGGCCCGCTCGGTGCGCCGGGATCCGCCGACATGGTCATCACCGCCCGAAACCTGCATAACTGGGCGCCGAATCCGGCGTTCCTAGATCGTGTTCTGAAGGATTCTTTCTCCGTCCTGAAGCCCGGTGGGGTATTTGCTGTCGAGGAGCACCGTTCCGACCCAAAGCCCGACCTTCCGGGTTACTCCAACGGCTATATGTCCGAGGCCGCGGTGATCGCCGCAGTCGAAAAGGCTGGCTTTAAGCTAGCGGCCCGCTCGGAAATCAACGCCAACGCCAAGGACACCAAGGACCATCCCTTCGGCGTTTGGACCCTGCCGCCGATCCGCCGCACCGCTCCGCTCGGCCAGCCGTCGAACCCCGACTTCGACCGCACCAAGTATGACGCCATCGGCGAGAGCGACCGCATGACCCTGCGGTTCGTGAAGCCTAAGGCCTGACGGTTTACAGCCACTTCCCGTGGGGCGAAGCTCGGTCTTTCCGAGTCGCACGTCACAGGCGAGGGGCATGGCCACGCTGGACGAACTGACCGAGCGAATTCGGCGCGCGGCGGCTTCTGGGCCGCCGCTGGGCCGGTCGGTCAAGCTTGACCTTCGAGGCGAGGGCCTGATCCGGCTCGATGGCCAAAGGGTCAGCAACGACGATGGCCCTGCCGATCTGGTGGTCAGCGTCACCCGTGCGGATCTTGAGCGGATGGGCAAGGGCGAACTCGACCCCGTTCGCGCCATGATGACCGGCCGCATGAAATTGTCCGACATGAGTCTCGCTCTCAGCCTCAAGACCGGCATTCAGGCACTCTTCGAACGGTCGGTCGTGCCATGAACGGCGACTTCGCGCGACTGATTGACACGCCGGGCGATCCGGTCCCGCCAGACGCCGAGCCCAGGTGGATCACGGCGGCTGATGGCCTCAAGCTGCGCGCGGCCCTTTTTCCGGCGACGACGGCAGCGCCGCGCGGGTCGGTCGTGCTGTCCGGCGGCCGGACCGAGCCGATTGAGAAGTACTTTGAGACCATCGCCGATTTCCGTAGGCGCGGGTTTGCCGTGCTCGCCCACGATTGGCGCGGGCAGGGCCTATCAGGTCGCGAGCTCCCGGATCCCTTGAAGGGGCATGCCAACGGCTGGCGGCCGTTCCTGGACGACTACCGACAACTGCTCGACGCCTTCGAAGACCGCTTGCCCAAGCCGTGGATTGCCGTGGGTCATTCGATGGGGGGGTGCCTGACGCTGCTGGCGCTGGTTGAAGGCGAGACGCGGGTCGCCGGCGCAGTGCTCTGCGCGCCCATGCTGGGCCTTCAGACCGGCAAGTTTCACCCTCTGGCGGCGCGCGCTCTCACCACGTTCAACCAGGCCATCGGTCGGGCGGACCGTTTTGTGCTCGGCCAGCCGGGCGCGCCCTATGATGACACGTTCGAAGGCAACGCGCTGACTCACGACACCGCCCGCTTCGCCCGCTATCGCGCGCAGGTCCGGACCGAGCCGGCGCTGGCGCTTGGCGCGCCGACCTATGGTTGGCTGGACTTCGCCATACAGGCGACCTCGCGGCTGGCGCAACCCCATCGCCTGTCCCGGGTGACCGTTCCGGTCGAGATCGTCTCGGCCGCAGAAGATGCGCTGGTGGACAATGCGGCCCAGGCGTACGTGGCCCGAAACCTTCCAAACGGAGGCTTCACTGAGGTCTCCGGCGCCTATCACGAAATCCTGATGGAGACCGACGACATGCGGAACATCTTCCTGCGCGTATTCGATGCGCTGACCGGCAAGACAGCCCCCACGTCCACCGCGCCGACCGCCGCGCCTGAACCGGCGCCTTCGGCGGCCGCCATTGTCGAAGCTGCCCCTGCTCCGGCGCCGACCAAGCCGAAGGCGCCCGCAACCGCCAAGGCGACACTGAAGCCCAAGCCCGCCGCGAAGCCGAAAAAGACGCCTGCCGAGACCAAGTCGGCTCCAGCGAAGGCCGCTCCGGCCAAGGGCCCGACGAAACCCAAGGTGGCCGCCAACCAGAAGGGTGCGGCGAAACCCTTGGCCAAGGCAAAGTCAGCAGCGGCGCCGAAGGATTCCAAGCCGGGTTCGGCCAAGCCTGCGCCAAAGGCTCAGGCCAAGCCGCCCACCAAGGCTAAAGCGGCCACAAAAGCTGCAGCGGCGCCCAAGGCCGCCGTGAAGTTGGCGGCTAAGCCGAAGACCGCGCCAGGGCCAAAAACGGCCAAGCCCAAAGCCTGATCCAAGTCAGACTGCCGCCGGTCGGAGCGCCTCCAGGGCGGCGTCAAGACACGCCCGGTCGCCGGCGATGGCGATTTGGCCGCCGGACGGCCCTACTGGCCCGCCTCGCCAGTCTGTTACCAGCCCCCCGGCGCCCTCGACCACCGGGATCGCGGCGTCAATGTCCCAAGCCTTGAGGCCGGCCTCGATGACCAGGTCCATCGTGCCCGCCGCCACCATGGCATAGGCATAGGCGTCACAGCCCAGGCGCGCGAGCCGGGCGGCCGATCGCACCTGGCGCCAGGCTGCGAGTTCTGGCGGGGTGAAACAGGTCTCCGGATCTGTGGTGGCGATGAGCGCGCCGGAAAGCGCCGGGCAGGCGCGTGCCCGCAGGGGCCGGGAAGCGCCTTGGCGTATCAGTCGGCTGCCGCCCGCCTGACCCAGATAGATTTCGTCCAGGAAGGGTTGAGCGATCGAGCCAAGTACGGGACGCCCCTCATGCCGTAGTCCGATCAGCACGCACCAAAGCGGCAGGCCGGCAATGAAAGCCCGCGTGCCGTCCACCGGATCCAGCACCCAGACCCACTCGGCGTTTGGTCGGTCTTCGCCGTACTCCTCGCCGATTACGCCGTGGTCGGGATAACGCGCGGCGATCAGCGTACGAATGGCGCGCTCGGCGCCCCGGTCCGCCTCGGTGACCGGGTCAAAGCTCTGAGCCAGTTTGTTGGTGAGGCCGTGGTCGCCGCGAAACAGCGGCAGGATCGCTCCGGCCGCTGCGGCGTTGAGTTCAAGCAGAAAGGGCTCCAGGGCCGTCAGGTCAGGTCGCATGACCTTATTGGATAGCCCGGTCGGGGCTCGAGCTTAAGCCTCGATCTCGCCGTTCATGGCCTTGGCCAGGTCCAGCAGACGCCGACGCGGGCGTTCACCAAGCTGGTAGTAGGCGTGGATCAGGTCCTGGGTTTCCTTACTGGCCATGGTGTCGTTGGAGGACGACGCCTCGCAGTCGAGGCCTTCGCGCTCGTCGCGGATCAGGCCTTCGTAGAAGTAGCTGACGGGTACTTCCAGCACTTCAGCCAGTTGCCAAAGACGTGCGGCCGACATGCGGTTGGCTGCGCACTCATATTTTTGGATCTGTTGAAAACGCACGCCGCAAGCGTGCGCCAGTTCCTGTTGGGTCAGGCCCAGCAGGCGGCGGCGGCGGCGGAGGCGGCGGCCCAGGTGGGTGTCGATCTCGTCCATGGAATCCCCGACCATGACTTCCCTTTGTCCCGGTTCGGGACGTGCGAGTTGAGCCATCGCAATTGCCACGCCAGTTGCCTCCATTGCGAAAGGCCGGTCACCGCGCTTAGGAAGCTTGATGGCCGCGCCTAATCAGTCATACGCCGTGAAATGGCTTTGGATGCTTGAAGCCATGGGCTTTGATGTCGCAGTTACCCTAGCGCGCCTATTTCCCATTGATATTGTTTCGAATTTTGGGGCGCGATGTTTTGCCGCACTGGGTCCATTAACCTCTGCGCACCAAGTCGCGGCCAAGAATCTGCGGATCGCTTTCCCAGACGCGGACGAGGCCGAGGTCAAGCGCCTTCTGTCCGCTCAGTGGCGGGAGTTTGGTCGGGTGATGGCGGAATTTCCGATCCTCGACCGGATCGCCGCCGACCCATCTCGGATCGAAATCGAAGGTGCTGAACGGCTCGCAGAGATCGCGGCGGGAGCCGGCCCGGTGGTTTTCGTTTCCGGCCACTTCTCCAGCTTCGAGCTGATGCCAGCCGCCATCGTGCGCGCCGGCGCCCCCTGCCAGATCACCTATCGGGCGATGAACAACCCGATCGTCGATGCCAAGGTGCGGGCCAACCGGTTCCGCTATGGAGTGCGCCTCTTCGCCCCCAAGGGACTGGAGGGCGCGCGCGAGCTGATGCGGGGGCTAGAGCGAGGAGAGTCGGTCGCCTTGATGAACGATCAAAAGTTCAACGGCGGCGTCGCTGCGCCCTTGTTCGGCGTCATGGCCCACACCGCGCCCGGGCCGGCGACCTTCGCGCTGCGCTTCGGCATTCCGTTGCAGCCAATGAGCGTCGAGCGGATTGGGCCCGGCGCACGGTTTCGGGTGATCGTACACCAGCCAATCCAGCTGGAAGACACTGGCGACCGTGATGCAGACGTCGCCGCCGGCGTCCGGCGCATCAACAACTTCATCGAAGAGCGCGTGCGGGCGCGGCCAGAGGAATGGTTCTGGGTCCACCGCCGCTGGCCGGGGGAGGTCTATCGGGAAGACTGAACCTCACCCCTTGGGATGGGTCTCCAGCCAGCGCTTGGTCGCCTCGGGGGGCCCGGCATAGGCTTCCTGGAGTTCGGCGCTCCAGTAGCGCAGATGCTCCAGAGGAATCTTCGCCCCCGTGACGGCGCACTGCACATAGCGGCCCGGGCGCAGCACCGCATAGTCGGCATCGCCATAGTGCAGGCGGGCGAGTTCGGATCCGCCCAGGTCCCGGTCGTGTGCGTTCATGAGCGCCCTTGTAGCGCGCGCCTCGCCGTCAGAACAGATCGCCCTGCGACGGCGGGGTGGGGCGGGATTTCGGGCGGACGCCGGGCGCAGCCCCGCCGTCGATCACGGCGCGGCGTGTGGCTCGGTCGGCGAAGGTTATGTCCACCGCCTGGCCGACACTGAGTTTGGCGCCCGCGCGGACCAGATCCCCGTCCGACGTCGAGACCCGCGCAAAGCCCAGCGCCAGGGGGCGATCCGGGTCGGCCGCGGCATGCAGGCGCGAGAGCGCGGCCAAGCGATCGGCAGACCGCTCCAGGCGCCGCCGCGCGGCGGGCTCCAGGCGCGCTGCGACGGCCGCCAGTCGGTCCCGCTGCACGCCGATGGGTCGCTGAAGCAGCAGAGGCGTCACCCGCGAGGCGACCCCGGCCAGGGCGCGCTCGTGGATCGCTAGATTGCGGGCCAGGCCGGCCGCCAGGCGCCCCGCGACCAGATCGAACCGCTGCTCCGCCAGCCGCAGAAGGTCGGGGGTGCGGCGCAGGGACCGTTCGGCGGCAAGGATCCGCGCCCGTCGATCCTCCACCAGTCGCCCGCCGGCGCGATGCAGTCGAGCGTCGAGGTCGGAGAGCTGCGCCCTGAGGTCGGCCAGCACCGGCGTGGCCATCTCCACCGCCGCCGTCGGCGTCGGCGACCGACGGTCGGAGACGAAGTCGATCAAGGTGGTGTCGGTCTCATGGCCCACGGCGCTGATCAGCGGGATGGGGCAGCCGGCGACCGCGCGGGCCAGGGCCTCGTCGTTGAACGCCCAGAGATCCTCCACCGAACCGCCACCTCGCGCGACGATGATCACGTCGGGCCTTGGGATCGCGCCGCCCGCTTCCAGCGCCGCGAAGCCCCGGATGGCGCCCGCCACCTGGCCGGCTGCCGCATCGCCCTGCACCACCACCGGCCAGACCACGACGCGGCAGGGCCAGCGATCGCGGATACGGTGCAGGATGTCGCGGATCACCGCACCGGTCGGGCTGGTGACCACGCCGACCACGGCGAGCATGGTGGGCAGAGGCTGCTTGCGGGCCGCAGCCGGGCCTTCAGACGCTCCAGCTGGGCCAGAAGGGCGCCGACGCCAGCGGGCTCCAGGGTCTCGATGACGATCTGGTAGCGCGAACCCTGCGGATAGGTCGTGATCTTGCCTGTAACAATCACCTCCAGCCCCTGCTCAGGCCGGATCTGAAGGTTCCTCACCTGGCCCTTCCAGACGACGCCGTCGATTGCGGCGCGCTCGTCCTTCAGCGTGAGATAGACATGGCCGTTTGAGTGGTGGGTGACCTTGGAAAGCTCGCCCCGCAGCCGAACGAAGCCATAAGCGTCCTCCAGCGTCCGCTTGAGCGCGAAGGCCAGCTCGGAAACCGAGTAGGCGCGGGCGTTGCCGGGTTCCTCGGTGGTGACGGCTTCAGCGTCGGTCATGCGGCGGAGGCTAGCACGCAAGACGGGTCTGGCCGCTAGCGGAAAGCGGCGCGCCTGGGGGCCGAGACCTTGCGGCTCCTGCCTCCGGACGCGCCGCCCATCCCCAACGGATCAGGCCCGCGCGCTGCGCGGATCTCAGATGTAGCGGCGCAGGCTCCGGGCAAGCTCTGAGGCGCTGGATTTCTTCTTCGACTGGGCGGGCTGGTAGGCCACCATGGCGTGCTCGTGGCAGTAGGGGCCGGTCTCTTCCGAGCGGCGGCCACAGAAGGTGAAGCTGTCGAGCGCAGGATCGCCGATCGGCCACTTGCACATGTGAGCGCCGAGCGTCAGCACCGTGGCGGTGCCGGGCGCCTCATTGATCTGCGGCCGGGGAACCGGGGCCAGGCTCGTCGCCGATACGGGTTCTGCGATGCGGCGCGGGGCCGAGGGCGCCGCGGCGACCGGCCTTGCGGGACGCGGCGCCTTGAACACCGTGCGCTGGGGCTTGGAAGGCGTGGCCCGGCCCGAAAGGCCCAGGCGGTGCACCTTGCCGATCACCGCGTTGCGGGTGACCCCGCCCAGCTGTTTCGCGATCTGGCTGGCGGAAAGCCCATCCTGCCAGAGCTTCTTGAGGAGTTCGACCCGCTCGTCGGTCCAGCCCATGTCCGCCTCCTGCCCCACGATCCAGCGCCCGCCGGGATCAATATGTTGTGGCGACCTGCGTTCCCGCCGCCCACCAGCCACCATCAGTAGTAAACAACTCCCTAACGCCCACAATAGGCGCCCCTGCGCTCATCCACAGGAACTAGATGTTGCGTCCCGCGCAGGCGATCTTGCGCCCGGCGCCTGCTGGGCGCACATCTCCGCCATGAGAGACCTGCCGGACACGTCGTCGCCCATCCTTCCCCCTCAGCCGCGCGCCTACCCCAGGGTGAACTGGGCCGGCCTTTCGACGCTCTACCAGCGTGAAGTGCGGCGGTTCCTGAAGGTGGGGATGCAGACCCTGGCCGCCCCGGTGGTGACGGCGCTACTCTACATGCTGGTGTTCGTCGTCGCCGTCGGCGGCGTCAAGGAAGTGCATGGCGTAGCCTACGGAACCTTCGTGGCCCCGGGCTTGATCATGATGCAGATCCTCGGCAACGCCTTCGCCAATTCGTCTTCCTCGCTTCTGCAGTCCAAGTTCAATGGGCTGATGGGCGATTTCCTGACACCGCCCCTGACCCCGGCCGAACACGTGGCGGGCTTCGGTGCGGGCGCGGCGACGCGGGGCATCCTGGTCGGCGTGGTCAGTCTGGCCGCCATCCTGCCCTTCGCCAGCCTGCCGATCGCCCAGCCCTGGGCGATCCTCTACTTCGGGATCGGTGCAGCGCTGATCATGGCGTTCCTGGGCATCATGGCCGGCCTCTGGAGCGAGAAGTTCGACCACATGGCGGCGGTGACCAACTTCGTCATCATGCCGATGACGTTCCTTTCGGGCACCTTCTACCTGGTCGAGCGGCTGCCGGAGCCGTTCCAGACCCTCTCTCACTACAACCCGTTCTTCTATCTGATCGACGGGTTCCGATATGGCTTCCTAGGGCAGGCCGAGAGCAACCTTGCGATCGGCGCGGCGATGACTGCGGTGCTTGTGCTGGGCCTCGGCTGGGTGTGCCTGCGGATGTTTGACGTGGGCTACAAGATCAAGAGCTGAGGGCGTTCCCCGAAACGCCAAACGCCGCCGCCCCTGCGGGCGACGGCGATCGGTACTCAGGACTGATGGTCGTCGATCAGGCGCTGAAGGCCGAGACCACCTGGTGGCGACGCGCGCGGAGCGCGCCGCCGAGGCCGAAGAAGCCTAGGATCATCATGGCCCAGGTCGAGGGCTCGGGAACCACTGCGCCCGTGTACTCGGCCGAGCCGCCGAACGCGAAACGCGTCCCTACGGCGGCGTTGATGTCGGCCAAGGCAGGTCCGCCAAGGGAGAGTTCACGGAAGGTGTTGGTGTCACCAGAGCTATAGGTGAACAGGCCGTAGCTTGCGCCGGTCTGCAGGTCGTTGTGGGCGTTGGCGTCTGTTCCATTAAGCAGATCGTCTATGTCACCGCCGTAGTCAAACAGTTCGTATGAGTGAGGACCACTGACGGTGTGACTATAAAGTATCAAGCTGGCCGTACTAAAAGCGCCTTGGAGATTGGACAGGTCGAACACGAAGAAATTGTTCAAGTCCGCGCCGACTGTGTCTGGTGCGGGATCATTTGCGCTCCCCGCATAGTAATTGTCGTTGCCGGGATCATGTCCAGTGTTGAGGCTGTACCAGCCTTGGTCGACGGCCTCTACAAGCGTCGTACCATCCAGTTTGAGCACGACGTTGCCGGATGAGCCAAACGAATAGCCGAAGATGTAGGCGTTCGCTGGCGCGGCCGTGAGTGCGAGCGCGCTGGCCGCGAGTGCGCCGCAGAGAAGTCTTGAGAGCTTCATATCGACTTCAATTGATCGTCCCATTGCGGGACGTTTGATCCGTGTCGGAGCGAGTCAAGCATCTGGCGGGCCATCGGCAAACGGATTCGCCTAATGGGCGAGATGGGTTCCCCCAAACTGAGCTACGGTTGACACCGTCACGGCAAATCCCGACAACGCCAAGCCTTCCGGTCCCCGTCGCGCCGCGCCGGGGACGCTTCCGTTTCAGGAGGGCCCTGCCGTGGCCGAGACGACCTCGCCGCCCGTTCCCAGTGATCACATCATGGGTGTCTACGCGCGTACGCCGCTGGCGTTCGAGCGAGGCGAGGGCGCGCGTCTCTACACCGCCGACGGCGAGGCCTATCTGGACTGCATGGCCGGCATCGCGGTGAACGCGCTGGGCCACTCGCATCCCAAGCTGGTGCAGGCGGTGAAGGACCAGGCCGAGAAGCTCTGGCACACCTCCAACATCTTCACGATCCCGGGCCAGGAGAAGCTGGCGCGGATGCTGACCGATCACACCTTCGCCGATGTGGTGTTCTTCACCAACTCGGGGACCGAGGCGATCGAGTGCGCGATCAAGACCGCGCGCAAGTATCACTGGGCGAGGGGCAATCCCGAGCGGATCGACATCATCGGGTTCGACGGCTCGTTCCACGGCCGCACGATCGCGGCGGTCAACGCCAGCGGCAACGAGAGCTATCTGGAGGGCTTCGGACCGAAGCTTCCCGGCTTCGTGCAGGTTCCCTGGGGCGATCACGAGGCGCTGAAGGCCGCGATCGGCCCGACCACGGCGGCGATCCTGATCGAGCCCGTGCAGGGCGAGGGCGGCGCGCGCGCCGTGCCGGACCAGTGCCTCAAGGGCCTGCGCCAGCTCTGCGACGAGACCGGCGTGCTGCTGATCTATGACGAGATCCAGTGCGGCCTGGGGCGCACCGGCAAGCTCTTCGCCCATGAATGGGCCGAGGGCGCCGAGCCCGACATCATGGCGGTGGCCAAGGCGCTGGGCGGCGGCTTCCCGGTCGGCGCCTGCCTGGCCACGGTCGAGGCGGCGGAGGGCATGAAGCCCGGCAGCCACGGCTCGACCTATGGCGGCAATCCGCTGGCCATGGCCGTGGGCCTCGCGGCGATGGAAGAGCTGGTCAAGCCGGAGCTGATGGACAATGTCCGCGCCGTCGCGGGGTACTTCACACAGCAGATCTCGGGCCTGAAGGATCGCTTCCCTGACGTGGTGGTGGATATCCGCGGCAAGGGCCTGCTGATCGGCGTCAAGCTCGCCACGCCCAACCGCGAGTTCATGCAGCACGCCCGCGACCAGCACCTGCTGATCGCCGGCGGCGGCGACAACTGCGTGCGCCTGCTGCCGCCGCTCAATCTGACCCTGGATGAGGCGCGGGAGGCGGTGTCTGCGCTGGAGCGCGCCTGCGAGGCGGCCCGGGCCAAGGCCCAGGCGCTCGTGGCATGAGCGCGGGCGCGCCCCGACACTTCCTCGATCTGCACCGGCTGGACGGCGCGACGATCCGCGCCATCCTCGAGGACGCGAAGGCCCGCAAGGCGGCGCGCAAGGGCTGGCCCCAGGGCCGGCCCGACGCCGACCGGCCGGGCGTGGACCGCACCCTGGCGATGATCTTCCAGAAGAACTCGACGCGGACCCGGTTCTCGTTCGACGCGGCCATGCGCCAGCTGGGCGGCGACGTGATCATCTCCACCGCCGCCGACATGCAGCTGGGCCGGGGCGAGACCATCGAGGACACCGCCCGGGTGCTGTCCCGCATGGTCGATGCGGTGATGATCCGCGCCAACGCGCACGACGATGTGGAGCGCCTGGCTCACTGGTCCGGCGTGCCGGTGATCAACGGCCTGTCAGATCGTGGCCACCCCTGCCAGATCATCGCCGACCTGATGACCTTCGAGGAGCATCGCGGCCCGGTCACCGGGCGCACCCTGGCCTGGGTCGGCGACGGCAACAACGTCTGCTCGTCGTTCATCCAGGCGGCGCCGAAGCTCGGCTTCAAGCTCAACATCGCCACGCCCGCCGTCTACCACCCGGACATGATGGACCTGGCCCGCGCGGCTGAGCTGCAGGGCCAGGTGATGACCACGCACGATCCGCGAGAGGCGGTGCGCGGCGCCGACTGCGTGATCACCGACACCTGGGTCTCGATGGGCGACACCGACCACGACGAGCGGCTGGAGGCTCTGGAGCCCTATCAGGTGGATGAGCGCCTGATGTCCGAGGCCGCCTCCGACGCCGTCTTCCTCCACTGCCTGCCGGCCCACCGGGGCGAGGAAGTCACCGACGCGGTGATCGACGGACCTCAGAGCCTGATCTGGGACGAGGCCGAAAACCGCATCCACGCCCAGAAGTCGATCCTGGCCTGGTGCTTCGGCGCGATCTGAGCGGGCGGGACACGGGCCCCCGACTTCCCTTGCCGGCGCCCCGCCGATAGCCTCGCCCCAAACCTGGGAGGCGGTCGGATGCGTTGGGCGGTGATTGGGGCGTTTGCGGCGCTCGCGACTTCGGCCCAGGCGCAACCTGCGCAGGCCCCGCTCACCGTCGACGGCGTGTTCCAGACCATCAGGCCCGACACCCCCGGCTGCGCCGTGGGCTGGCGGCGGGGCGAGGCGGCGCCGGAGTTCCGCGCCTGGGGCCGGGCGGAGATGGAGCATGCGGTTCCGATCACGCCCGACACGATCTTCGAGGCCGGGTCGGTCTCCAAGCAGTTCACCGCCGCGGCGATCCTGATCCTGGCGCAGGAGGGCAAGCTCTCGCTCTCCGACGACATCCGCAAACACCTGCCGGAGATGCCGGACTACGGCGCGCCGGTCACCGTCGACATGCTGCTGTCCCACACCGGCGGCCTGCGCGACTGGGGCGAGGTGATGGCGCTGGCGGGCTGGCCCCGCACCCACCGGGTCTACACCCTGGCCGAGACGCTGCAGATCTCGACCCGGCAGAGGTCGCTCAACTCTGCGCCCGGCGAGGCCTACTCCTACACCAACAGCGGCTACAATCTGGCCGCCTGGATCGTCCAGCGGGTCAGCGGCCAGAGCCTGGCGGCGTTCACCGAGGCGCGCCTGTTCAAGCCGCTGGGCATGACCCGCACCAGTTGGCGCGACCAGTTCCGCCGCATCACGCCCGGACGCGCCACGGCCTATGCCGCGAGCCCCAACGGCTTCGTCCAGGAGATGCCCTTCGAGAACACCTACGGCCATGGCGGGCTGCTCACCACGGTGGGCGATCTCCTGATCTGGAACGCGGCCCTGACCGAAGGCCGGCTGGGCGAGGGGTTCGACGCGGCCCTGCGCGAGCGGCCGACCGTGGCCGGCGGGCGGCGCATCGCCTATGGCCGGGGGCTGGTGACCAACACCTGGCGCGGCTGGACCGAGATCTCCCACTCCGGCGCCACGGCCGCCTACCGCGCCTGGCTGGCGCGCTATCCGGACCAGGGGCTCTCTGTGGCTCTGCTGTGCAACCGCGGCGACGCCAATCCGGTGCAGATCGGCCGCCGCGTGGCCGAGGCCCTGGGGGCGCCGCCCGCGCCGCCGGAGGCCGCGTCGGCCACCCCGGCCAAGGACCTCGCCGCCCTGCCCGGCGTCTATGTGGAGGATCGCACCGGCCAGGTCGTGCAGATCGCCGCCGATGACCGCACGATCGGCGTCCGCGGCGGGTCGGCGCTCCGCCGGGTCGGCGAAGGCCGCTATCGCGGTCCGGACGCCGACTTCCTGTTCACCGCCAACCAGGTCGAGCGGCGGGGTCCGGATGGCGAGTCCGTCACCCTGGCGCGCAGGGCCCCGGCCGATCCGACGGCGCCGCTGCCGGACGGCGTGGTCGGCGCCTATTCCAGCCCGGAGGCGGGCGCGGTGCTCTTCGCCGCCGGGCGCGAGGGTCGGCTGGTGCTCACCCCGGCCGACCGGCCGAGCGCGCCGATGGTGCTCCAGCCCCTCTACGCCGACGCCTGGTTCGCCGACGGGGTGCTGGCGCGCCTGCTGCGCGGGCCCGACGGCGCGGTGACGGGCGTCCGGCTCTCCAGCGGGCGGGTCTGGGCGCTGGACTTCCGACGCGTGCCCGGCGGCTGAGTATCCCCGCAACCCGCGCTCCTCCCTCCACCCCCTTTCCCCCCTCCACCCCCGTTCCCCCTCCACCACGCTGCGCGTGGTTCCCCTCCCCCGTTGGGGGAGGATGGTCCT
>NZ_JBILUK010000043.1:0-17626 GCF_044371015.1 Phenylobacterium sp. | reverse complement strand
GGCCCCTCGCGGGCCCTTTTTCGTGGGGATCGTGACCAGGCTACAGCCCCGCATAGGCCGCCGCGATCAGCCGCTTAGGCCGTGTATCGCCCAGCAGCACGCTGCCCTGCCGGTTCATCACATAGGCGCTGCGCCCGAATGGACAGGTGAGTCTTTGCCGAGGGCGGGCGGGCGGACTAAACCTCACCCATGACCGGCGAACCGTTTTGGCGGCGCAAGACTCTGGAACAGATGACCGTGGCGGAGTGGGAGAGCCTCTGCGACGGCTGTGGCCTGTGCTGTCTGGTCCGGTTCGAGGACGAGGTGACCGACGAGATCATCCCCACCCGCGTCCACTGCCGACTTTTCGACCCCGCCGCCTGCCGCTGCTCGGACTATGCGGATCGTCACCGCACCGTGCCCGACTGCATCAAGCTGACCCCGCACAACATCGAGGCGCTGGCGTGGATGCCGCCCAGTTGCGCCTATCGTCGCCTGCACGAGGGCCGCGACCTGGCCGACTGGCATCCGCTGATCTCTGGTGATCCCGAGAGCGTGCACCGCGCCGGCGTTTCGGTGCGCGGCCAGACGATCAGCGAGACGGTGCTCGACGACCCGGAAGACGCTCTGGACTTCGCCGCGTGGGACCTCGTGGCCGAGCGGGGACGGGATGTGTGATATTTTCGCCACATACGGTCTTGCGTGACCGCGCGAGGCGTCCAATCTAGAGTCTGGTTTCAACTCCCCCCTGATTGAGGACTTTCGAAAGCCTTGGCGCGCGACCCCTACCAGGAGCTTGGCGTGTCCCGCGCGGCGGCGGCGGATGACATCCGCAAGGCGTTCCGCAAGCTTGCCAAGGCCAATCACCCCGACACAAATCCCGGAAACAAGTCCGCTGAGGAACGCTTCAAGCGCGTCAGCGCGGCGTTTGACATCGTCGGCGATCCGGAGAAGCGCAAGAAGTTCGACGCCGGTCTGATCGACGCCGACGGGCGTGAGGTCATGGGCGCGGGTTTCGGCGGCGACCCCTGGGGCTCGCCCGGCGCAGCACAAGGCCAGCGCGGCGGCTTCCGCCCGGAAGGCATGGATGGCGTCGATCTGGGCGACATTCTCGGCGAGATGTTCGGCGGCGTGCGCCAGGGAAGGGCGGGCGGACGGGCTGGCGCCGGCGGCGTAGGCGGCGGATTTGGCGGCTTCTCCCAGCGCGGCGCCGATACCCGCGCGCGGCTCGAGGTGGATCTTGTGGACGCCATCCGGGGCGGACGCCAGCGGATCGCATTCTCCGACGGCCGAACGATCGACGTGACCATCCCCAAGGGCGCGCAGGACGGCCAGACACTACGGCTCAAGGGCCAGGGCGCGCCCGGTCGATCCGGCCCCGGCGACGCCTTCATCGAGATTACGCTGAAACCCCACGCGGTATTTCGCCGCGAGGCCGATGCGCTTGTGATGGACCTGCCCATCACGCTCTATGACGCGGTGCTGGGCGGCAAGGTCGAGGCGCCGACGCCGGACGGCCCGGTGACGATCACCGTGCCCCGCGGCTCCAACTCCGGGGCCATGCTGCGGTTGAAGGCGCGCGGCCTTTATGACGCCAAGGGCCAGCGCGGCGACCTGTTCGCCAGGTTGGTGATCATGCTGCCTGAGCCGCCCGACCCTGCGCTGGAGGCGTTCGCTCAGGAGCAGCGAACCAAACGGCCCTATTCGCCCCGCCGACGCGGGTAGTCTAAAGAGCGTCCGACATCCATGTTCAGCCTGGGTTCAGTCCCGGGCGGCTAGTCGGGGGTGCATGAGACCGATCCTGGCCATCCTGATCGCGGCGCTTGGCGTCCAGCCCACCCTCGCGGTGGCGCAGGACGGCGGCCGTCCGGTGCTGGGCGCCGGCCGGGGCGACCCGGACGCCCGCGAAAGCCGCGCCCGTCATGCGCCGCTGTCGCGAGTGCTCGGCATGCTTGCCGCGCGTTACCCGGGCCGCCACCTCAACACCACGATGGGCGAAGCCGGCGGTCGCACCGCCTACTACGTCCAGTGGCAGATGGAGAACGGCCGTGTGTTGGTGTTCGTGGTCGATGCCGAGAGCGGCCAGGTGATGGGCCGGCAGGGCGGCTGAGGCCGAACCCGCCGGAAACCTTTTGAGGAGACGACGCGATTGCGCATCCTGTTGGTGGAAGATGATCCGGACCTGACCAGGCAGCTCAAGCTCGCCTTGGCCGACGCCGGCTATGCCGTGGACCATGCGCCTGACGGTGAGGAGGCGCAGTTCTTGGGCGAGACCGAACCCTATGACGCGGTGATCCTCGACCTGGGCCTGCCTAAAGTTGACGGCGTCTCGGTTCTGGAACGCTGGCGGCGTGGGAACGTCTCCACGCCGGTGCTGATCCTGACCGCGCGGGGCGCCTGGAGCGAGAAGGTGGCCGGATTCGACGCCGGAGCCGATGACTATCTCACCAAGCCCTTCCACACCGAGGAGTTGCTGGCGCGGCTGCGGGCGCTTTTGCGGCGCTCGGCGGGCCATGCGGCTCCTAGCCTGGCCTGCGGCGGACTGCGGCTTGACCCGCGCGCGGCCCGCGCCAGCGTCGACGGCGAACCTCTGCGGCTCACGTCTCTTGAGTACCGCCTTCTGCACTATTTGATGATGCACCAGGGCAGGGTGATCAGCCGCACCGAGTTGGTCGAGCATCTTTACGATCAGGATTTCGACCGGGATTCCAACACCATCGAGGTGTTCATCGGCCGGGTGCGCAAGAAGATCGGCGCAGACCGCATCGAGACGGTGCGCGGGCTCGGCTATCGGCTCACCCCTCTGCCTGGCGAGACCGAAGCGGCGTGACGACCTCCGAGGCGCCTTCCCCACCACAGGGCGGACCCTCGCTCGCGCGGCGGCTGGCGCTGCTGGCGGTCGGCTGGTCAGCTGCGACTCTGGTGGTGGCGGCCCTGATCCTGGCGCTGCTCTTCCAGCAGGCGGCGCTGCGCCGCTTCGACGCCGGACTGTCAGACCTGATCGACAACCTGATCTCTGGGACGACCGTCGAGGCGGGCGAGGTGCTGGCGCCGGCGCTCACCGATCTGCGCGCGCTTCGAGCCTATTCGGGTCGCTACTGGGCCATCGCCGAGCCGACGCCCGACGGCGGCGTCCGCGTTCTGGTGCCGTCGCGGTCGCTTTGGGATTCCGAGCTGCGCACGCCCGCGGATCTGGCGGCCCGCCTCCGGGCCAATCCCGGCCGCCTCACGGCTTTCGACGTGACCGGACCTCAAGCCGGGGAACGTCTGCGCGCCGTCGCCCGCTGGACCACTCTTCCTGGCCGGCAGGCGCCGTTGATCGTCATCGCCGCCGAGGATCGCGCGCCCATCGACCGCGATGTCCGCGCCTTCGCCACCACCACGGCCATCGCTTTCGCGCTGCTGGGCGCGGGGTTGATCGTGGCGGTGGTGGTGCAGGTGCGTGTGGGTCTCAGTCCGCTTTTCCGTCTGGGGCGTGAGGTGGCCGATGTCCGCAGAGGCAAGTCCGAGCGCCTTGGCGGCGCCTACCCCTCCGAGCTGCAGCCGCTGACCGAGGAACTGAACGCCCTTGTGGCCCACAACCAGGAGACCGTCGAGCGCCAGCGCACCCACGTCGGCAATCTGGCCCATGCCCTGAAGACGCCGATTTCAGTGATGATGACCGAGGCCGCGCAGCGGCCCGGTCCGCTGGCGGAGGTGGTGTCTCGGCAGGCCGATGTGATGCGTCAGCAAGTGGACCACCACCTGCGCCGCGCCCGCGCCGCCGCCCGCGCCCAGGGCCCTGGTGAGCGCACGCCCGTTGCCGAAGTGCTGGACGAACTGGCGCGTACGCTGGAACGGATCTTCCGCGACAAGAATCTCACGATCGATTGGGATGCGTCCGACGACCTTTGGTTTGCGGGCGAGCGGCAGGACTTCATGGAGATCGCCGGCAACGCGATGGAGAATGCCGGCAAGTGGGGGCGCAGCCGCGTGCGCGTGCGCGCCATCCCGTTGGACGGTGAACGCCTGAGTCTGACGATCGAGGATGATGGGCCGGGTCTGGCGCCCGAGCAGCGCGAGGCGGTCATCCGTCGGGGCGCGCGGCTGGACGAGAGCGCCCCGGGCTCTGGTCTGGGTCTCTCGATTATCGACGAGCTGGCGCGCGCCTACCGGGGCGCTCTGAAGCTTGGCGCTTCAGATCTGGGCGGCTTAGCCGTAAGCCTTGAGCTTCCGCGAGCCGATAGCTGATTTTCCCTGACTTCGTAAAGCCTTAACAGTTGACGGAACAAAGTTCGGTCATCGTAGGGCGGTTCGGAGCAGGGGCCCCATGGTGGCGCTTCCCGCGCATAAGGCCGAGATTGTGCGCGCAATGGTGTCGGCCGCGCCGGATCACGTCATCAACAGCCTCTGCCAGGCGCTCAGCGACTCGCCGATGATCGGTCCGTTGGGCGAGGTCCGCGCCTTGGTTGAAGCCGAAACCAGCGAACGTCAGAGACGGACCGCCACGTTCCAGCCGGTCTACCCGCTGTTCGGCGGTCCGGAGGTTCCCGGACGGCCAAGTTTCCCTCGACAGGTTCTCCGGCTGCTTTGGACTGCATTGGCCGCGGCGGAGCCCGACGCGATGGCGGTGCTCCGTAAGGAGGCCGACGATGAGGCCGACGCCCGAGAGATCTTTGAAGCCCAGGAAGTGCTGTGCGCGCGCGCCGCCGAGGGCTTGCGAACGCGCGAGACGGAACTCTTTGCGGCGGCCGCGGACGCCTGTGACGCCGAACTGCTCGCCGCCTGCCTGGAGCTCTCGACCGTGGTGCGTCGCGCGTTGCAACGTTTACCCGGCTGGCTAGCCCAACGGACGCCGGAAACTGCTGCTGCGGCTCGGCTCGCCTACAAGGATGCGGTGGACGTCGCCGATGACGCCACGCCACGCTTCTTCCACATGCTGAGCGCGCACCTCGACCAACCCTGGATGATCCTGCGGATCATTTCCGCGGTGATGGACAAGCCTAATGAGCGCTATCTGCACGACTCGGAACTCGCGAGTTTCGCCGAGGTGGTCCTCGAAGAAGTCGATCTGACGCTTAAGGCGGCGGCAGCGTTCCGAGGCTCGGGTGGTCCGCCCGCCGCCCACGAGATGGCGCGGCGCTGCACGCTTGCAGTGCAGCAGATCATGGAGATCGAGGCCAATGTCGAGCTGAGCCGGGAGTCCGGCTGGGGGCATCGCCTCTACAAGCAGCGGGCCGCCCTGGCGGACAGCATAGAGGCCCGAATGCGCGAGGCCGAGAAGGCGGTGCTGGAGGCGCTGCCGCTTCAGACCGGTCGCGGCAAGCGCGGGCCAAGACTCGACGCGCCACCCGCGCCTATTGCGGTCGATGACGCGCTGACTCTGCTGACGTTCTCCGACGCCCTGCACACGGCCGCCAACTACGGTGGCTTCTCGGCCTCAAGGAACCGCATGACTGAGAAGGTCGGCGAGCACCTCGACCTCTATGTAGAAGAGGCTTTGCAGGCCCTGCGGAGCGACGCAGAGCCTACGCTCATCCGCGACTATCTGGACTGCGCAGCCGACTTTGCGCGGCTTGTCCGCGGCGAGAAGGCGGCTGAACTGATCCGGCGCCGCGCTCAAAACGCGCTCGGCGCGGAGGCCGCCGCCTGAACCCTTCGCGGGTCCGGCGCTTTGCAGAACATTAACCACTTTCAGCTTGCCGCCGATTCGCGGGTCAGGCGATATGTGATTCGCCATGAATCCAAGCCTTTGTCCCGGAGACCTATGATGTCGGCGCCGCTTACGCCGCCGGCCTCGGCCATCCGGGCTCATGAGGAGCTGTTCGCGTGGTGGAACAGCCTGAAACCCGCAGGCGGGCTGCCGCCGCGGCACAGGCTCCACCCAGCAGATTTGAAACGCCACCTTCCGACCGTCAGTCTCACGGAGTTTCGCTCAGGCGAAGACTATCGTGTTCGGCTGGCCGGCACCGGCCTCTATGGCGTTTACGGCGGCGAGATCACAGGGCGCACCTTCGGCGAAGTCTACAATTCCACGGCCGCCGACTATTGGCGGGGCGAGCTTGACCGCGTCGTCCGCGAACGCCGACCCGGCGTCGGCGCCCACAGCCTAGCCTGGCGCGGCGCAAGCCATTTGTCGTTGATCTGGCTGCGGCTGCCGCTGGCGAACGACGCGGGCGAGGTTTCGGTGATCCTGGGTTATGACGCTGTGGTCGGTCTGGCGTCCCTGCAGAGCGGGATACGTCCGGCGGCCTGATAACTAGGTCGCTTCAGCGTCGCGACGGATGCGCGCCACCATCGAGGCAAGGCCATTTGAGCGCTGCGTCGAAAGCGCGCCGGCCAGACCCAGCGCTTCGAGCGCGGCCTTGGCGTCGAAGTCTTGGATCTCCGTCGGCGACCGACCGTCATAAAGCCGCAGCAGGAGCGCGATCAGCCCGCGGACGATGTGGGCGTCTGAGTCGCCCCGAAACCCGAGCTTGCCTGCGCCGTCGCGCGTGGTGACCAGCCAGACCTGGCTCGCGCAGCCTCGCACCTTGTTGGCGTCCGTCCGCTCTGCGTCAGAGAGCGGTTCAAGATCGCGACCCAGTTCGATGACATGACGATAGCGCTCCTCCCAGTCGCCCAGGAGGTCGAACTCCTCCACGAGTTCCGCGAGCACATCGGCAATGGTCATGGATGGGCCTTAAGCAGGCCCGCTATTCAAGGCAACGCCGCCGGCAGCCGGATCTGCGCTTCCAGCCCGCCGCCCTCGGCCGGAGCGAGGCGCAGACGCCCGCCCATGGCCCGGCAGGTCATGTCGGCGATGGGCAGGCCCAGGCCGGCGCCTTCACTGCTCCGGGTCAGGGCGGTATCCCCCTGCTGGAAGGGCGCCATCAGGCGAGGAATCTCCCGCGGGTCGACACCCTGGCCGCGGTCGCGCACGATGATTTCGACGTGGCCGCCGTCCCGGCGCGCGCTGATATCCACCATCCCGCCCTCTGGCCCATAGGCCACCGCGTTGGCCAGAATCTGGGTCAGCATCGTGCGCAGTCCGCGATAGTCGGCATGGACGGATGGCAGCGCCTCGGCGGCGACCTGGATCCGGGTCCCCCGCGCGGCGATCTCACCGGCCAATCCCCGCAGAACATCCTCCAGCGCAGCGTCCAAGGGCTCTGATGCCAGGTCGAATTCGAGCGCGCGGCCTTCCAGCCGGGCGATCTCCAGAACCTGATTCACCAGTTTCAGCAGCTTCTGGCCGCTATCGTGGATGATCCCGGCATATTCCTTGTACTGAGAGGCTCCCAGAGGGCCGTACAGTTCCGAGGTGAGAATCTCGGAAAAGCCCAGAATGGAGTTCAAGGGCGTGCGCAGTTCGTGGCTGACCATGCGCAGAAACGAGCGTTTCTGCTCGTCGAGCGTGGCGTCGCGTCGGGCGCGGGCCGGCCGTGTTAGGGTGGCGTCTTGAGCCATTTCGCGACAATCCGCCCGCTCGTTGTGGCCCGCCAAACTGGCCCATGGCGCTTACGAAACCGTTGCATGAGGTTGATTTGACCGTCCCTCGCGCAACGTCCGGGCGGTTCGCCGTCGTCTGGCATCTGGTGTGGATCCCGGTGCTGGGGTTGGCCGCGCTCGGCCTCTCGGGCGCGGGCGCGGTTCTCTGGGCGCTGGCCAGCATGGCCGCCGCCGCCCTCGTCGGTGCGTTGGCGGTGGCGTTGCAACCGCCCGGTCGCGTGGTTGCGGTCTTTGGTTGGGGCCTGGCAGGCGCGGTCGCCGTGGCGCTGGGCGGAGGGCCTTCAGGGCCGTTAGCCGCCTGGTGCCTGGCGCCGATGGCGGCAGCTGCGGTGTTTCAGGATCGACGAACCCTGGCGCTCGGCGCGGCTGCGGGTCTCGCCGCCGCCGCCATTTCGGCCCTCATCACCGCGCTCACCCCGCCCCCGCCGCCGTTTGCACCATGGCTGGGCCTGCTCGCGCTCTCCACGACCGCCGTCGGCCTGGCGGCCGGCCTCCTGGCCTATCAGGGCGGCGCCGAGCGGGCGCGGCGACGGGTTGAGTCAACCGAGGCGGCGATGGCGTTCCTGGCTGCGCAGCCGATCACCGTGGCGACGCTCGACGCCGAGGGCTGCATCCTCCGCGCCGCCGGTCGGGGCGCGGAAGGGCTGACCGGCCGCGCGCTCATCGAACTGGTGACCGAGGCTGATCGACCGGCCTTGATCTCGGCGTTGGCCGAAGGCGGCCGGTTGCGCGCGCGCGGGTCCGAGGATCCCGAGGCCTGGATTGACATCACGCTCACTACGACCGCGGACGGCGCCGTTCACGCGCTGATGCGGGACGCCGATGAAGACCACGCCCGGGAGGCTGCGCTGATCGCCGAGCGCGACGCCGCCGACCAGGCCAACGCCGGGAAGTCCCGTTTCCTGGCCGGCATGAGCCACGAGCTGCGCACGCCATTGAACGCCATCATGGGCTTCAGCGACATCATGCGGCAGCGGCTGTTCGGTCCTTTGGGCGATCGCTACGCCGAGTACGCCGGTCTGATCCACGAGTCCGGCGAACACCTCCTGGAGCTGATCAACGATCTCCTCGACATGTCGAAGATCGAAGCGGAGCGATATGAGCTCGCGCGCGAGGATTTCGACGCCCGGGAGGCCGCGACCGCCGTGCTTCGGCTGATGCGCGGCCAGGCGGATCGCGCCGGCGTGATGCTACGCGGCGTGCTTCCCTCCGCCCCGCTGATGGTCAGCGCAGATCGCCGAGCGCTTAAGCAGATCGCGCTCAACCTGCTCGCCAACGCCCTTCGTTTCACGCCAGCCGGCGGCGCCGTGACCCTCACCCTGGCGGCCGTCGAGGGCGAACTGGAGCTGGCGGTGGTCGACACCGGCGTTGGAATCGCGCCGGCCGACCTTGAGCGCCTGGGTCGCCCCTACGAGCAAGCCGGCGATGCGGACAAACGCGCCGGCGGCACGGGCCTGGGCCTCTCGCTCGTCCGCGCCTTCGCCGCGCTGCACGGCGGCCGATTTACAATTGAGAGCGTTGAGGGGGAGGGAGCCGCCGCCCGCGTCCGTCTTCCGGTGCTGCTGCCGGAGGCCCAGCGAGCTCCGGGCTCCTGAGGGAAGGCCCCTCTATCCGAGGAGGTCGCGGAACTCGGCGCTGCGCCGCAGCCAAGTGGCGGCATAGCCGCAGATCGGCGTTACTTTGAGGCCCTCGGCCCGCGCCTGACTCGCGACCGCCGTCATCAATCGCCCCGACGCGCCGGTCCCGCGAAGTTCGGGTGGCGCATAGACATAGTCCAGATAAAGCCGGCCCGGCTCGCGCCGGTAGTCCGCATAGACCACATGGCCGCCCTCTCGGGTCTCGAGGCGGGCGCCGGTATCGTGGAGCGCGGGCGTGTCGGACATTGATCGTTCTCCCAAGGCGCGTACCGTACAGACTTGGGTCATCCTGAGGAGAGCGACAAGATGCGCATGGCTTTCGGTATCGTGATTGCGGCCGGCCTGGGTCTTGCGGCCTGTCAGCCCTCTGGCGGGGAAAAGGCGCCCTCCGCCGAGACGGCTGCTGCGCCCACGGCTGCGACGCCCGCGGGTCCGCCTCGTCGCAAGCCGGGTCTCTGGACCCAGACCATGTCGACCGAGGGCATGACCCAGAGCAGCAAAATCTGCCTCGATGAAGCGACCGAGGCCAAGATGACGATCTGGGGTCAGCAGATGGGCGATGAAATCTGCGCCAAGAACGCCGTCACCCCGACGGCTGGCGGCTGGAAAATCGAATCCGAGTGCGACTTCGGCGAGATGGGCAAGAACGTGACGACCGGGACCGTCACCGGCGATTTCAGCAGTCGCTATGTGATGAAGGCGACCACGACAACGACCGGCGCCAAGATGGTGCAGGCCAACGGGACCCAGTCCATGGAAATGACCGCCACATGGGAAGGCGCCTGCCCGGCCGATATGAAGCCTGGCGACATGACGCTGCCCGGCGGCATGAAGATGAACCTGAACGATATCGCCGCGATGAAGAGCCATTAGGCGTCTTCAGGCCATTTCGACCGCCATGGCCACGGCCTCGCCGCCGCCGATGCACAGGCTGGCGAGGCCGCGCTTGCCGCCTTGGGCCTGAAGCGCGGCCAGCAGAGTCGCTAGGATGCGGGCGCCCGAGGCGCCGATCGGATGACCCAGCGCACAGGCGCCGCCGTTGACGTTGAGCTTGGCTCGGTCGATCCCGAGGTCTCGCTCGGCGATCATGGCCACCACCGCGAAGGCCTCGTTCACTTCGAAAAGGTCAACCTCTTCGGTCCGCCAACCGGCGCGGGCCAGGGCCTTCTGCATGGCCGGGACTGGCGCTGTGGTGAACAGGCTAGGTTCCTGTGCGTGGGCGCCGTGGCCAGCGATGCGCGCGATCACCGTCATGCCCCGCGCTCGCGCGACGCTCTCACGGGTCAGGACCAGGGCCGCCGCGCCGTCAGAAATCGAGCTGGCGTTGGCCGCCGTGATTGTGCCGTCGCGGGAGAAAGCGGGCTTGAGCGTGGGGATCTTGGCGGGATCGGCCCTAAGCGGCTGTTCGTCGTGCTCGACCACCACCACGCCGCCGCGTCCGCGCACCGTCACGGGCGTGATCTCGACCGTAAACGCGCCGCTCTCGATTGCGGCGCGGGCCTTGGCCAGGCTGCCGATCGCGTACTCATCCTGGGCTTCTCGGGTGAACTGGTAGGCGGCCGCCGACTCCTCCGCGAAGCTGCCCATAAGACGACCGGGCTCATAGGCGTCTTCCAGCCCATCCAGATACATGTGGTCGAAAAGCTGGTCGTGGCCGATCCGCGCGCCGCCGCGATGTCGCGCCGACAGATAGGGCGCGCCGGTCATGCTCTCCATGCCGCCGGCGATGATGATCTCCGCCGAGCCCGCCCCCAGCGCGTCATGCGCCAGGATCGCTGCCTGCAGCCCCGAGCCGCACATCTTGTTGACTGTGGTGGCCTCGACCGACCTGGGCAGGCCCGCCCCTAGCGCGGCCTGCCGCGCCGGCGCCTGCCCCAGGCCCGCCGGCAGCACGCAGCCCATCAGGATCTGCTCGATGGAATCTGGATCCGCGCCCGAACGTTCAACCGCTGCGCGCACGGCGACGGCGCCCAGTTCGGTGGCCTTGACGCCTGAGAGCGCACCCTGGAACGCGCCCATGGGCGTGCGGGCGAAACCGGCGATAACGATGGGGTCGGAGATCGGGCTCATGTCGTCTCTCTGGCTCTACGGCCGGCGCGTGGTGATGTCACAGTAGGGGCCGCCGTCGCGGACGGTCTTGTTGCGATAGATCACCGCCCCGATCGCGTTAGGGCGATGGCCGATGGCGGCGCAGAACTCTGGAAAGAGGTCGGATGGCAGCCAAAGGCACGGCGCCCGAGGATCTTCCTCGCAGGCCACATCCACGAGGTCGCGGACGGTCACGCTAGAGCGCGTCCCAGGCGGCTTTAGTCAAGCTGACCAGGGTGAAGCGTGCTCGTCCTTTCGATGTCGAGGCCGTCTCCATCCGGTCATGCTCTCTTCATAGTCGGGACGACCTCTAGCTCGGCGCGCACCGCGCGCGCGATGAAGCCGCCTCCCAGCACTCGGCTCGGTGCTTGGGGCGAATAGAGCACGCAGGCCTGCCCCGGGGCCACGCCCTCCTCATGCACGTCCAGGGTCACCCCCGGCTCGCCGTCGATCATCGCAATGCGTCCCGCGACCGGCTCGCGTGTCGAGCGCACACGGGCCAGCACCGGCCGCCCGACGGCATCGGCCATTGCGCCGCCGCCTAGCCAGTTGGTCTCCTTGAGCGTCAGCGCGCGGGTCAGCAGCGCTTCGCGTGGACCCACGATGACCTGCCGCGTCTCAGCGTCGATGCGGGTGACGAACAGCGGATCGCCCACCGCCACGTTCAGCCCCCGACGCTGGCCGATCGTATAGCGGGTGACGCCATCGTGACGGCCCAACACGCGCCCGTCCATGTGCACGATGTCGCCGGGCACTGCACCCTGTGGCCGCAGCCGGTCGATTACGGTGGTGTAGCGGCCCTCGGGAACGAAACAGATGTCCTGGCTGTCGGGCTTCTCGGCCACGGCTAGGCCGAGCGCGGTGGCCGCCGCGCGCACCACCGGCTTCGGCAAAGCGCCAAGCGGAAACCGAAGATAGGCCAGCTGCTCCACCGTCGTGGCGAACAGGAAGTAGGACTGGTCCCTCGCGGGATCGACCGCGCGGTGCAACTCCGGACCCTCGGGCCCGAGCTCGCGGCGTACATAGTGACCGGTGGCCATGGCCTCGGCCCCGAGGTCGCGGGCGACATCCAGGAGGTCGCGGAACTTGACCGTCTGGTTGCAGCGAATGCAGGGCACCGGCGTCTCGCCGCGCAGATAGGCGTCGGCGAAGTCCTCCATCACCTGGTCCCGGAAACGGCTCTCGTAATCGAGAACATAGTGCGGGATGCCAATGGCGTCGGCGGCGCTGCGCGCGTCGTGGATGTCCTGTCCCGCGCAGCAGGCGCCCTTCTTCTGGATCGCCGCACCGTGGTCGTAGAGCTGAAGCGTGACGCCCACGACGTCGTACCCGGCCCGCGCCAGCAGGGCGGCGGTGACGGTGGAATCCACACCGCCCGACATGGCGGCGACGATGCGGGTTCCGACCGGCAGGCGCACGGCCGCGCGGGCCGCCTCAATGAGGCCGTCCTCCAGTCGATCCGGCGCAAGCGGGCCTGTGGTCATCGGCGCCATATAGTCCCCTGCACGCGCCAAGGGGAGAGGCGGCCTATTTCAGGAAGAACTTGGCGAAGGCCGCGTCGGACCAGGCCGGGCCCTGCGGCTCCCGCCTTTGTTCGCGGGGAATCAGCGCCTGGGCCATGTCGAAACTGGCGAGTCTGGCGATCACCAACCCCTGGGAAGGCACGACGAACAACCGTTGGTCTCCTGCCCCGGCGGCCAGCACCATATCCCGCGGCATCGCGGGATCGCGGTTGATGTCGTTCACGGCGGTGACCACGTCAGTCGAGGTCGTTGGATTGGGCAGCCACCAGGTCACTCCATAAGCCGGATTGACCTTGGAACCTTTGAACTGAGCCCGGAAGGTCGCTGGGTCGACGAGTTGCCGGCCCTTGTGCTGTCCACCTGCGCGGACCAGCTCGCCGAACTTCACCCATTCGCGCACGGTCAGGATCGCGCCCTGGGGCAACAGCAGGTCGCCCGATTTCAGATTGCGACGCCAGTTGGACGGCCTGAGCCCGATCGGCGCAAGAATGCGCCGGTTGAGGTAGACGTAGGGGTCGGGGTCCTGACCAGCGGCGACCAGCTTGCGCCGCATGACCTCGCCGAACACCTGGAAAGGCGCTGCGCCATATTGATAGTCCGCGCCGGGCGCAGCCGTGAAACTGAACCCGACCGCTTCGGCATAGGATGGCGCCGCGACGCCTCGGCTCCGCAGGCCGGAGGTAAGGTTGAGCAGATCGCGGATCGTCACCGTGGCCTTGGCCGGGTCGTCGGCCCATTCGGTGATTGTCGCTGAGACAGGCTCTTCCAGCTTGATCAGGCCATCCTGTACGGCGGCGGCCAGCATCATGCCGGAAAAGCTCTTGGTTCCCGAGGCGATCTCCATGCCCTTGTCGGGCGCGCCTTCGCCGGCATAGCCCTCGCAGACCACTTCGCCGTTTCGCAGCACAAGAACCGCCGCGCCCCGGCGGGCGGCGGAGTACTCCAGCGCCTTCTGGCAGTTGGGATCGGTCGCAGCTTTAACCGTATCGCCGCCCAATACCGTCGACAGGGCTGCGGCGATGAACAACAGTAACCGGCGCATCGAATGATCCTCCCACCGTGCAGTGTCGGTCAGCGGAGGACGCTGAGCAATGAAGACTCCTTCAGCGCCTGGAAGACAAAGGCGGCGGACTGGACCGAAAGCTGCGCCTGCTGCAGGTCGGCGGCCGCCTTGGCCATGTCGGCGTCGGTGATCTCGCCCAGCATGCCGGTCAGCGCGTCGCCGCGTCCGATCAGGTCAGCGGCCACCGTCTCCAGCCGCTTCTGGTTCGTGCCGTTGTAGGCGGCCTTGAGCGTGACTTCCGAACGCACCTGATCCCAGCTTGCCAGCTGATTCTCGAGGAAGGTCTTCTGAGCGGCGGTCATTTCACCCTGGAACGGTCCATTGGCGCCTTCCGCAAAGGCCTGAAAGGTCTGGAACAGGGTTAGAAGCTGCGTGCCGATGTCATCCGCGAGCAGGCCGGTGGTGACGGTGGTGGCCTCATCCAGCTTGGCGGTCACCTTGAAGCGGTCGTTCTGGAAGAAATTGGCGATGACCGCCGGCGGAACCGTCAGGTCGGCGAGGGCCGAGGCGGAAACCGGGCGGGTGTCCACCTGGCCGCCGGCGAACAGGTATTTGCCGCCATAGCGCGCGTTCATCCCCTCGACCGCGTTGCGGAACTGACCCTCCACGTCCTCCATCAGGGTATCGACCCGGCCCGAGGCCAGGGCCTCCGCGAAGATCTGGCGGACGGATGTTGCGGCGTCGGCCACACGCACCAGGCCGGTGTTCTGGGTGGCCAGCTTGTCGGACAAGAGCTTGTTCTGATCCTGGAACACCTCCACTCGGGCCTTCATGGTCCGCATGGCTGTGAGGAGCTCTGATGAACGTGCGTAGTCCTTCAAGTCCTGCCCGTTCTTCTGGGTAGCGACCCGGTCGCCAGCTTCCATCTGCCGCGACTGGGCGGCCAGCAGGTTGGCGAGGACGGCGGAGTAGTTGCCCGGTGTGGTGACGCGGGTGACCATGGATTCAGTCTCCTCAGACCATGTTGACCAGGACATCGAACAGGTCGCTGGCGGCCTGCACCATGCGGGCGGAGGCGTTGAACGCCTGCTGGTAGGTGGTGAGGTTGATTAGTTCCTCGTCGATGTTGACACCTTCCACCGACTGACGCCGGTTGGTTGCCTCGCGAAACACCGACTCGGCGCTGGATTTTCGGGTTTCGGCCGCTGCAGCGCTTCGCCCGACCGCGCCGCCGAGCTCCGCGGCGTAGCGGCTGAGGTTCATGGTCACCTTTCCGAGCGCGCCCGCAGCCTGGAAGCGGGTAAGCACCTCGCCGATCGTCGATATCGCCAGGGCGCCCTGGCCGTCACCGGGGCGCACGGCCACCTGTCCGACAGCGGCTGTGAGGTCGAGCTTGCCCATTGCCACCTTGTTGGGGTCGCTGTTCAAGGCCTGGGCCACCTCGAAGCGGCCCGCTCGCGCCGAACGCTCGCGCACACCCAGCCCGAAGATCTGGCTTATCGAGGGACCGGCCGCACCCCGCTGGGTGTTGTCGGTCACCACCGACATCCTGGCCTTGAGCGGCGCGGAGCCGGCAAAGGTCAGCACACCGTCGGAATCCAGGCTGAAGGCGCCGAAAAGCCCCACGCCGGTTGCGTTGTTGTTCAGAGCCGCCAGCAGGTCGTTCATCGTCGCGGCCGCGGGCACGGTGACCGTGAGGTCGCGGATCGGTCGGCCGTCGGGGTGCGACAGCCTGAGCGCGATCTGCCCGCCGGGCGTGAAGCCATGCGGGTCAGCGCCGGTCAGGCCGGTAGCGTAGTTGGCGAATCCTGTTGTGTTGATCAGGTCATTCAGACCGAAATAGTGGGAGAAGCCACGGCCGGCCTTGTCCGAGGTCCCCTCGTCCAGAGCCAGGCCGTTTCCACCGGTGGCGTTCAGGGTGAGGACACCATTGGTGAAGGTCGCGGAACCTACGCCCGCCAGGGCGGTATTGAGGTTGGTCAGGAAGTTGGCGGGCGTGAAGGCGGTGGCCGCGCCCCCGTTCACCGATATCGTTCCGGCGGTGAAGTTGATGGCGACCGAGCGCTGCAGAGCGCCCGCGGCGTTGACCACGGCCAGCGTCGTCGTCCCCGTGAAGTTGCTGACCGCGGTCGGCAGGTCGAGGCCGGTATTGCGGCCGACCAGGCTGGCCGGCGGCGGGTAGGCGGTGGCGTCGTTGTGCGCGGCGTTGATCTGGTCCACCGCCTTGGAAACAAACTCGCCAAGCTGGTCGTAGATCCTGGGCAGGTCCTCGTCGCGCAGTTGCATCAGCCCGCGCAATTCGCCGCTGACCAGCTGGATGGGCTGCTGGTTGGTGCTGTTGACCGGCTGGGCGGTGATGTAGCCGGGCGTAGAGTCCGACGACACATAGGTCAGGCGCGCCGGTAGGTCGCCGGCCAGCAGAACGCCTTCAAGGGATCGCACATCCGCCCCGCCGGTGGCGCGCGGCGCGATACGTACGTTCATCAGCCCGGCCAGTTCATCTAGCAGCTGGCTCTGGATGTTCTCTGAGCCTGAGGCGTCCGCGTTGACCAGGGTGGCGCGCTTAATGTCGCTGTTGAGCAGGGCGATCTGCTCAAGCAGGTGATTGGCCCGGTCCACTCCGGCCGTGATCCGGCTCTCTACCGTGTCGCCCAAAGAGACGATCTGGCTGTTGATCCGGCCGGCTTCGGAGAGGAAGTCCTCCACATTGCCCAGAGCCTGACTCTTCAGCAGGGTCGATGAGGGGTCGTCGGCCGCCGTTGCGAAGGCGCCGAAGATTTTGTCGAGACGAGAGAAAAAGTAGCCATCGCCGCCCGGGTCGCCGAACAGGCTCTGGGCGTTGTCCAGATACTGGGCCACCGCCGACCAGCGCTCACTGTCGGACGCGGCGCTCAGCGAGGCGAGCTGAAGGTACTGATCCGTGATCCGACGGACGCCGTCGACCTTTACGCCCTGGCCGACGCCGTCGACCACCAGCGGCTGCTGATCCACCGCCTTGCGGACGTAGCCTGGCGTGTTGACGTTAGCGATGTTGTCCGAGACGGCGCGGAGCGAGGCCTGGGCGGCCTGCAGGCCCGACGAAGCCGTCCTCAGCGTGGTGGTCAGCGACATGGATCAGGCCTCCGCCCGGCAAAGGCTGACGCGGCGCCCGGCGGAAACTGCCGGGGAACTGGTGAACGCGCCCGCGTAGAGCCAGAAGTTCTTCAATCTTTTCAGCATCGCTATTCGCATTGGACGTTGCAGTCGAATTTGACGGCGCAAGAGCGGCGCCACGACCTCATGAGGCGAGCAATCCGGGCGAGTCAGGGCGGCAGGGAACGCCCCACCGGGCCAAGGCCGACCCGGCAAGTTTCGCCAGATGACAGCCCGCGGAAGTCAGCGGTTCAAAAAATTCCGTGTAAAATCAACATTTCCACGAGCTGGCGCGCTCGTTGCTGAGGCCTTGCCGAATGACCCCGGCGCAGGACGCGCCCCGTTCCTCCGAGAGAACCAGCGTCCGCGACATGTCCGCACTCGCGATTCAACCTGTTCAGACCGTGTCCGCCGTCGGCGGTCCGTCGGGCCCTGCTCCCGGAGCCGGCGGCTTTGATGTGTTGCTGGCCGCAGTCGGATCGCAGGACGCCTCGCCCACGACGACGGATGGGGCCGTAGCGCCGACTCTGGCCGCTGGCCCGGACGGCGGGTTACTCGTCGCCGGCGATCCGCTCGCAGAGACGCCTTCGCTCGACGTCGACGCGGTGTCGGACGAATTGACCGATTCGCTCGTCGCCAACGCGCCGGACATCGCTGCAGGACCCGCACCGGCGCTCGTGCAGGTTCCGACCTCGTCCGAGGCTTCGTCGGCGGCCGGTTCGCATACTGCCCCCGCATGGGGTCGCGACAAGACGGCGGGTCTGCCGGCCGCGACGGCCCTGGCCAACGCGTCG
>NZ_JBILUK010000232.1:0-4981 GCF_044371015.1 Phenylobacterium sp. | reverse complement strand
CCCCCTCCGTCCGCTGCGCGGCCACCCCCCCCTGAGGGGGAGGACAAAACGCCCTCATCCTCCCCCATCGGGGGAGGGGCACCGCCGAAGGCGGTGGAGGGGGGCGACGCCGCACCGGCCTCTCGCGCCGAAGCCAAGGGCGACCCGGTCCGCGCGGCGGCGGCCGCAGCTCCGGCTCCCGTTGCGACCCTGCCCGATCCGGACGTTCCCCCCGGAACCACCTTCACCAAGGTCACGGTCCGCGACGCCCTGCGCGACGCCATGGCCGAGGAGATGCGCCGCGATCCGGACGTATTCCTGATGGGCGAGGAGGTCGCGCAGTACCAGGGCGCCTATAAGGTCAGCCGCGGCCTGCTGGACGAGTTCGGCCCCAAGCGGGTGATCGACACGCCGATCACCGAGCACGGCTTCGCCGGTCTGGGCGTCGGCGCGGCGATGGCGGGCCTCAAGCCCATCGTCGAGTTCATGACCTTCAACTTCGCCATGCAGGCGATCGACCACATCATCAATTCCGCCGCCAAGACGCTCTACATGTCGGGCGGCCAGATCAGGACCTCGATCGTCTTCCGCGGTCCCAACGGCGCCGCCTCCCGCGTGGCGGCCCAGCACAGCCAGGACTACGCGGCCTGGTACGGCCACGTGCCGGGCCTCAAGGTGGTCGCGCCCTATGACGCCGCCGACGCCAAGGGCCTGCTGAAGGCCTCGATCCGCGATCCGAACCCGGTGGTCTTCCTGGAGCATGAGATGCTCTACGGCCAGGAGTTCGACGTGCCGGACGGCGTCGACTGGGTGGTGCCGATCGGCAAGGCCAAGGTGCGGCGCCAGGGGACCGGCGTCACGCTGGTCGCCTATTCCCGGATGGTCGGCTTCTGCCTCCAGGCCGCGGAACTGCTGGCCGCGGACGGCATCGAGGCCGAGGTGGTCGACCTGCGCACGATCCGGCCGATGGACATCGAGACCGTCGTCGAAAGCGTGAAGAAGACCAACCGCCTGGTCACGGTCGAGGAGGGCTGGGGCCCCATGGGCGTCGGCGCCGAGGTCTGCGCCAAGGCGACGGAGCTGGCCTTCGACTATCTCGACGCCCCGCCGATGCGCGTCACCCAGGAAGACGTGCCGCTGCCCTACGCGGCCAACCTGGAAGTGCTGTCGATGCCGTCCGTGGAGCGCATCGTCGCAGCGGCGAAGGCGGTTTGCTACCGATGAACGGCGCCCCCACCTGGCGCGCGGGCGGGTGCCACTGCGGGGCCGTGCGGTTCGAGGCGGCGCTGCCGGATCGGATCGTCGCGCAGAGCTGCAACTGCTCGATGTGCGAGAAGGTGGGGTTCATCCACGTCATCGTGCCGGAGAGCCGGTTTCGGATCACCGCCGGTGCGGATCGGCTCACCCAGTACAGCTTCAACACCGGCGTGGCGAAGCACCTGTTCTGCCCGGTCTGCGGGGTGAAGAGCTTCTATTGCCCGCGCTCCAATCCCGACGGCTGGAGCGTCAACGCCCGCTGCCTGGATGATGCGGACGGGCTCGACATCACGGTCGAACCCTTCGATGGCCGCAACTGGGAAGCCCACGCCCACACCCTGGCCCACCTCAGCGAGGACGCCCCCGCATGACCGACATCCTGATGCCGGCGCTGTCTCCGACGATGGAAGAGGGCGCCCTCGCCAAGTGGTTCGTGAAGGCGGGTGATGCGGTGAAGTCCGGCGACGTGATCGCCGAGATCGAGACCGACAAGGCGACCATGGAGGTCGAGGCCGTCGACGAAGGCGTGGTCGAGGCCATCCTGGTTCCGGAAGGGACCGAGGGCGTGAAGGTCAACACCGTGATCGCCCGGCTGGCGGGGGGTCTGGCCGCGTCGCCCCCTGAGGGGGACCACAAGACCGCCTCATCCTCCCCCAACGGGGGAGGGGGACCGCCGAAGGCGGTGGAGGGGGCATCCCCACCCACAAAAACACAGCCTGCATCTCCGCCTCCAGCCCCGCCCCGCAAGGAGGACGGAGGCCGGATCTTCGCCTCTCCGCTGGCGCGGCGGCTGGCGGAGCAGAAGGGGATCGACCTCTCAGGCGTCGCCGGCAGCGGGCCGCACGGGCGGATCATCAAGGCGGATATCGACGCGGCTCAGCCGGGCTCCAAGCCCGCGCCGGCCCCGGCCGCTGTCGCGGCGCCTGCCGCCCCGCGTCAGGTTCAGAGCCTGGAGCAGATGGGCATCGCGCCCGGCAGCTACGACCTGATTCCGCTCGACGGCATGCGCAAGACCGTGGCCCGGCGGATGACCGACAGCTTCCGCGACGTGCCGCACTTCCCGCTGTCCATCGACCTGGAGATCGACGGCCTGCTGGCGGCCCGGGCCCGGATCAACGCGCTGCTCGAGGCCGAGGGCGTGAAGGTCAGCGTCAACGACCTTGTCATCAAGGCCTGCGCCGTGGCGCTCAAGCGGGTGCCCGAGGCCAACGCCTCCTACACGCCGGAAGGCATCGCCATGCACCATCACGCCGACATCGCCATGGCGGTGGCGGTGCCCGGCGGGCTGATCACCCCGATCATCCGCGCCGCCGAAACCAAGGGCCTCGCCCAGATCGCGCGGGAAGCCAAGGATCTCGCCGAGCGGGCGCGGACCAAGAAGCTGAAGCCCGAGGAGTTCCAGGGCGGCACCTTCAGCGTCTCGAACCTCGGCATGTTCGGGATCAAGTCGTTCGCCTCGATCATCAACGAGCCGCAGGGCTGCATCCTCTCGGTCGGCGCGGGCGAGAAGCGGCCGGTCGTGCGCGGCAATGAACTCGCCGTGGCCTCGGTGATGTCCGTCACGCTCACCTGCGACCACCGGGTGGTCGACGGCGCGGTCGGCGCCCGCTGGCTCGCGGCGTTCAAGGCGCTGATCGAAGAGCCGCTGACGATGATCGTTTGAGGGCGAGGGGGTGACCACGATCTACGACTTCACCGCCGAGACCATCGACGGCGCGCCCGCGCCGCTCGCCGACTATCGGGACAAGGTGCTGCTGATCGTCAACACGGCCAGCCAATGCGGCTTCACCGGCCAGTACGCCGGTCTCGAGGCGCTCTACCGCAAGCACCGCGACAAGGGCCTCGTGGTCCTGGGCTTCCCCTGCAACCAGTTCGGCGCGCAGGAACCGGGCGATGCGGAAGAGATCAAGACCTTCTGTTCGCTGACCTACGACGTGGACTTCCCGCTGATGCGGAAGATCGACGTCAACGGCCCCAAGGCCCATCCGCTCTACGCCTGGCTCAAGTCCCAGAAGAAGGGCGTGCTCGGCGCCGGGATCAAGTGGAACTTCACCAAGTTCCTCATCGACCGGAAGGGCCGGGTGGTCGGCCGTTTCGCCCCCACCGTTGAACCCAAGGCGCTGGAAGGCGCGATACAGAGGCTGCTCTGATGGCTGACGCCTTCGACGTTGTGGTGATCGGGTCCGGACCGGGCGGCTATGTGACCGCGATCCGGGCCAGCCAGCTCGGCCTCAAGACCGCCATCGTCGAGCGGAGCGAGCTGGGCGGCATCTGTCTGAACTGGGGCTGCATCCCGACCAAGGCGTTGCTCAAGACCGCCGAGGTCTATGAGACGCTGGATCATCTCAAGGACTATGGCCTGTCGGTTCAGGGCCGCGCCTTCGACTTCGACGCCGTGGTGCAACGCTCCCGCAAGGTCGCGGCGCAGTTGAACGCCGGCGTCGCGTTCCTGATGAAGAAGCACAGGATCGAGGTGATCGAAGGCTCGGCGCGTCTGGAGAAGGGCGCTGCTGCCCCGACCGTGGTGGTGGGCAGCCGGCAGATCACGGCCAAGCACGTGATCCTGGCCACCGGCGCGCGTGCCCGGACGATCCCGGCCATCGGCCTGGAGCCCGACGGCGAGCGGGTCTGGACCTATCGCGAGGCGCTGGTCCCGAAGAAGGCGCCCAAGTCGATGGTGGTCATCGGGTCGGGGGCTATCGGCATGGAATTCGCCAGCTTCTACAGGGCTCTAGGATCGGATGTTACGGTCGTCGAGATGATGCCGCGGATCCTGTCGGTGGAGGACGAGGAGGTCTCCAAGGCGGCGCACAAGGCCTTCGAGAAACGCGGCATCAAGTTCCGCGTCCCAGCCGGCGTGAAGAGCCTGACCAAGACCAGGACCGGCGTCAGCGTCGAGATCGAGGCCGGCGGCAAGGCTGAAACGCTGGAGGCCGAGGTGGCCATCGTGGCGGTGGGCATCGTCGGCAATGTCGAGGACATGGGCCTGGAAGCGCTCGGCGTGAAGATCGACCGCACCCACATCGTCACCGACGCGCATGGCGGCACAGGGGTTCCCGGGCTCTACGCCATCGGCGACGTGGCCGGGCCGCCCTGGCTCGCGCACAAGGCCAGCCACGAGGGCGTGCACTGCATCGAGCACATTGCGGGCCTCAAGCCCTCGAACCTCACCGCGCCGATCCCCGGATGCACCTACACCACGCCGCAGATCGCCAGCGTCGGCCTGACAGAGGCCCAGGCCAGGGAGCAGGGGCGCGACCCGAAGGTGGGCCGTTTCCCGTTCCGCGTGAACGGCAAGGCCATTGCGGCCGGCGAAACCGACGGCTTCGTCAAGACGGTGTTCGACGGCGCGACCGGGGCCCTGATCGGCGCCCACATGATCGGGCACGAGGTCACCGAGATGATCCAGGGCTTGGCGCTGGCCATGACCCTGGAAGCCACCGAAGCCGACCTCCACGCCACGGTCTTCCCGCACCCGACCATGAGCGAGGCCATGCACGAGAGCGCCCTCGACGCCTACGGCAAGGTGCTGCACATCTGAGTGAGCGGCTACTCCGCGTCGACGATCCGCTGCAGCGCCACGTAGTCGGTCTTGCCGGTGCCCATGACGGGGATCTCGGGCACCTTCAGGATGCGGCGGGGCACGGCGATCTCGGGGGCTCCGACCGACTTGGCGTAGGCCACGATCTGCGCTGTATCGGCGTCCTGCCGGTCGGTGACCAGCACCAGACGCTCGCCCTTCTTC
>NZ_JBILUK010000042.1:0-17728 GCF_044371015.1 Phenylobacterium sp. | reverse complement strand
GCCGGGCGGGCAAGGGTGGTTTGCGACTACATCGCCGGAATGACGGACCGGTTCGCCATCGAGGAGCACCGCAAGCTGTTTCACCTTGATGTGTGGAACTGAGACGACCAACCACCCACAGATTTCGTGCGGCGGAGTGCGCGCCGCGCGGTCGGACCTTGGGTAATGTCACAGGGACTGCGTGCGATTCGCGCCGCTAGCCGCCGGAGCCTCCGCGATGTCTGACCCCGAGCGTGGCGCCTACACTCCGCCCCACGGCGACGCGCCGCTGAGTTTTGATCCGCGTCAGCCGACGCGGGGGTCGCGACCGTTGCCGTTGACTCTAATCCTGAGCGTGCTGGTGCTCGCCGGATTGGTAGCCGCGATTGTGTACTTCTATCAGTCCGGCGTGCGTCAGGCCGGTGATGCGCCGCGCACCGTTGGCGAGGCGGTGACCGATATCCGCGAAGCGGCCCCCGCAAGCGCTCAGCCCGTTGATCCCGCAGCGGGCCTGCAGATCTACAAGGAGGGCGACCCCGCCGCTGCCCCGGCCGAGCCGAAGTTCGCGCCGCCGCCGGAAACCCCGGCGCCAAGGCCGGCGCCCGTTGTCCAGCCGGCCGCACCGGTTGCGACGCCGGCGATCAAGCCGGCGATTCCCGCTCCGGCAGCCGCGTCTATCGCCAAGGCGCCGCCCCCCAAGGCCGACCCACCTAAGACAGCGCCAACTAAAGCCGCGCCGCCGCCCGCGACTAAGACCGAAGCGCCCAAGCAGGTCGCGACGGCGGGCGGCGCACGTGTGCAGGTCGGCGCGGTCTCATCGCCCGCCCTGGCCGACAGGGCCTGGAACGACGCGGTGGCGGCCGCGCCAGGGCTGGCGGCCGGTAAGGGCAAGGCCGTGGAGAAAATCGAGGGTGGTGCGCTCTACCGCACCTTTGTCACCGGCTTCGCCAGCCGCGCGGACGCTCAAGCCTTCTGCGCCCGCCTGCAGACGGCCGGAAAGAGCTGCTTCGTCCGGTGAGCCGGGGCTATCAGCCCAGTCTGGATTTCACCGCCGCCGCGCTGGCTGCTGACGACGGCGAGGCGCTGATCGTCGATCTGGAGGGCTATGAGGGGCCGCTATACGTGCTGCTAGCGCTGGCGCGGGCGCAGAAGGTGGACCTGCTGACGCTGTCGGTCACGCGGCTGGCGGACCAGTATCTGAAGTTCGTGCAGCGGGTGCGGCGCGAGCAGTTCGCTCTGGCGGCGGACTATCTGGTAATGGCGGCTTGGCTGGCCTACTTGAAGTCGCGCCTCTTGTTGCCGCGCGCCGAGCGACCCGCCGGCGACGAGGCCCCGGCTGAGGAGGTTGCGCAGCGGCTGGCGTTCCGGCTTGCCAAGCTGGGCGCCATGCGGGAAGCCGCCGAGGCGCTAGCCGCACGGCCCAGGCTGGGGCGCGACGTGTTCGGGCGAGGCGATCCGGAGGCGATCCGGGTGATACCGTCGGGCCGGGTCGCGGGAAATCTCTACGACCTGATGAGCGCCTATATCGGCCAGCGCCGTCGCGAGGCGGAGCGGACCTATACGCCGCCGCCACCGCAGGCCTATGCGCTGGACGAGGCGCGGGATCGGTTGAAGCGACTGTTGCCAGACCTGGACGAGTGGACGTCGTTGGCGTTGGTCGCACCGCCGGGTTCAGGCGGCGTGGGACCGAGTCGGGCGTCGTTCCTCGCGTCGACGCTTTCGGCGGGGTTGGAGCTGGTGAAGGACGGCGCTTTGGAGGCCCGCCAGCTTGAGGCCTTTGCCGACATCTATCTGCGCGCCCGGACCCCGCAGGCCGGCCCGTGACCGATCCGATCCACACCGCGCGCGAGATCGAGGCGCTGTTGTTCGCCGCCGCCGGGCCATTGAGGGTCGAGGAGTTGGCGGCGCGGCTGCCCGAAGGGGCCGACGTTCCGGCCGGTCTTGCGGTGCTGGAGACAATCTATGCCGGTCGCGGCGTGGAACTTGTCTGCGTGGCGGGCGGCTGGCGGTTTCAGACCGCTGCGGATCTGGCCTGGCTCTTGACCGAAGAGCGGGAGGAGCCGCGACGCCTGTCGCGCGCCGCCCAAGAGACTCTGGCTATCATCGCCTATCATCAGCCCGTAACCCGGGCGGAGATCGAAGCAGTGCGTGGCGTGCAGGCCAGCCGGGGCACGCTGGACGTTCTGCTGGAGCTTGACCTGGTGCGGATGCGGGGCCGGCGTCGCTCGCCGGGCCGGCCGGTGACCTATGGTACGACCGACGCCTTCCTTGAGCACTATGGGCTTACCTCGCTGGCGGACCTTCCGGGCGTCTCGGAAATGAAGACCGCCGGGCTTCTCTCTCTGGACCTGCCGGCGGACTTCGTCGTGCCCGATCCTACCCAGCCAGGGTCGGAAGAAGACCTGCTGGATCCCGACTCGCCGGAGTTTCACATCGACTTCCTTGGCAATCCGCCCTGATCGTGCGGAACGCGTTGGCCCCAGGCCACGCGAAGGCCTATATTGTTTTCCAACCTCATCGTGTCTCAGGCGCACCGCGCCCGGGGCGCGAACCTAAGGAGCCAAAGCGCATGGGCGCTCTCAGTATCTGGCACATCCTGGCGATCGTCATCGCTGCGGCGCTCTTGTTCGGCGGGCGGGGCAAGATCTCGAGCCTGATGGGCGACACCGCCAAGGGCATCCGGGCGTTCCGCGACGGTCTCAAGGGGGAAGACGCCCCGGAGCAGGCCAAGACGCCGCTGCCGAAAGACGAGAAAGACGTCGGACGGACCTGATCTTTAGGACAGAACGATCATTCGCGCCGGCCCGCCTTGATGCGGCCGGCGCTTCTCGTTAGGCGAGCCGGATGCTTCCCGAAATCGGCATGTCCGAACTGGTGGTTATCGCTATCGTGGCGTTGATCGTCGTCGGCCCGAAGGATCTTCCCGTGCTGCTCCGCCGGTTCGGCCAGTTCATGGCCAAGCTGCGCGGCATGGCGGCGGAATTCCGGGCCAGCTTTGATGAAATGGCGCGTCAGTCTGAACTGGACGAACTGCGCAAGGAAGTTGAGGCGATGCGGCGCGGACAGTTCGCCGACATTGCCGAGCATGACCGGGCGATGCGCGAGACGGTCGGTGATATCGAACAGTCTATGGCCGATGTGGGCGTGCAGCTTCATCCGCCGATGAGCTACCAGTTCGACACGCCGCCGTCCGCCGAGGTTCCGCCGATCGAGATCGGAGACGGCGAGCCCCCAACGCCGCGCAAGCCGCGCGCCAGAAAGCCCAAGGCGGCTGTCGAGACGACTGACCCCGCGCCGCCGCCGCGGCGTCGTCGCAAGGCCGCCGAGGCCGCCTCGTGAGCCTGGACGACGACACTGAAATCGAGGCCTCGCGCGCTCCACTGCTGGATCACCTGATCGAGTTGCGGCGGCGGCTGATCATCTGTGTGCTGGCGATCGTGGCGGGGTTCATTCTCTGCTTCGCCTTCGCCGAGACGCTCTATTACGTGCTGCTCTACCCCTTCAAAATGGCGACGAGCATATATGTCGCCTCGAAGTCCGGAAGCGGCGGAGGACCGTTCGACCTGTTCTTCGTACTGGTGGGGTTGAAGGAGGCGCCGTCGGCGACGACCGAGCTGCGGCTGATGTTCACCGCGCCCCTGGAGTTCTTCTTCACCAAGCTGAAGCTGGCCGGGTTCGGCGCCATCGTGGTGAGCTTCCCCGTACTGGCCGGTCAGGTCTATGGCTTCGTGGCGCCGGGGCTCTACAAGCGTGAGCGGCGGGCGTTCCTGCCGTTTCTTCTGGCTGCGCCGGTGCTGTTCTGCCTGGGCGGGGCGTTGGTCTACTACCTGATCCTACCTTTTGTGCTGTGGTTCTCGCTTTCGCAGCAGATCCTGACGGCCGGTGTGGCGGTGGAGTTGCTGCCCAAGGTGTCGGACTATCTGACGCTGGTGACGACGCTCCTGCTGGCCTTTGGCCTGTGCTTTCAGCTGCCGGTGGTGCTGACGCTCCTGGGCCTGGCCGGCATCGTGAACTCGGCCATGCTGTGGAAGGGCTGGCGATATGCGGTGTTCGCCGTGATCGTGGTGGCGGCCATCGTCACGCCGCCGGATCCGATCAGCCAGCTGCTGCTCGCGGCGCCGATCATCGCCTTGTATTTCATCTCAATCGGCTGCGTGAAGCTGATCGAACGCGGCCGCGCCAAGGACGACGCCAAGGCCGGCACGGATGTGGTGGTGAGCTGAGGGGGCGGCGGCTGGCCCCTCATTCGCCTGACGCTCAGGCGCTACCCCTGTTCGACGCTATTGGGGCTAGAGGGCCGTCTCAATTCTGATGGCGAGGGCGTTGCAGGCGCCTAGCCTGCCGCACAGCGCCGAGGTGACGCAGAGAGACTGATCATCTCCGCTAACTCTGCCTGGGCCCCGCGACCTCCGGAGAGATAAGCGGCGACGACCCGCCCTTAGCCCGAGGCATCTTCAATCGCCGCGAATTGCGGTCCACCTGCGCCCGCTAGAAGGAAGAGGGGTTTCGGCATCTCCCCAAACGAAAACGGGGGCCCCTGAGGGCCCCCGCTCGTACGCTTACCAAAGGACTTGAGATCAGTGTCCGTAGGCCCGTTCGCCGTGCTCGGCGATGTCGAGGCCTTCTTCTTCCGTGTCGGCCGAGACTTTCACGCCGATCGTGTACTTGATCAGTAGGAAGACGATGGCGCTGGCCACGGCCGACCAGGTGACCGCCAAGGCGACGGCCTTGAGCTGGGCCGTGATCTGGAAGGCCGCATCGTAGCCGACGCTGCCGTTGGTGAAGTCCACCACGCCCGCGCCGCCTAGGGCTGGATTGACCAGGATGCCGGTGCCGATGGCGCCGACGATTCCGCCGACCGCGTGAATGCCGAAGGCGTCCAAGCTGTCGTCGTACTTGAGCACGTTCTTCACGGTCGAGCAGAACATCACGCAAATCGGGCTGACGATAAGGCCCAGGATGATCGAGCCCACCGGGCCGGCAAAGCCGGCGGCCGGCGTGACTGCCACGAGGCCGGCCACAAGACCTGAGGCCAAGCCCAGCATGGAGGCCTTCTTGCGGATAACCCACTCGGTCATCGCCCAGGAGAAGCCCGCCGCGGCCGTGGCCAAGAGCGTGTTGATCATCGCCAGACCAGCGTAGCCGTTAGCCTCCAGGTTGGAGCCGGCGTTAAAGCCGAACCAGCCCACCCACAGCAATCCCGCGCCGACCAGGGTCAGCGTGAGGGAATGAGGCGGCATCGGCTGGGACTGATAGCCCTTGCGGGGGCCAAGGATCAGCGCGCCGACCAGGGCCGCGACGCCGGCGTTGATGTGCACCACCGTGCCGCCTGCGAAGTCGAGCGCACCGAAGGCCCAGATTTGACCGGCGCCGGCCGCCAGAGCGTCCGCCGTCTGACCAAAGGCCGAGGTCGCGCCGGCCCACCACCACACCATGTGCGCCATGGGATAGTAGGAGAGCAGCGGCCACAGCACCGCGAAAGCCACCACCGCCGCGAATTTCATCCGCTCGGCGACGCCGCCCAGAACCAGGGCGGCGGTGATGCAGGCGAAGGTCATCTGGAAGCAGACGAACACCACTTCCGGGATCACGACGCCGTTTGAGAAGGTCTCCACATTTGTGAAGGCCCCCTCGGCGTTGAACACCGCGCCGCTCAGGAAGAGCTTGCTCGTGCCGCCGATGAACTTGTTGAGGCCGCCGCCATCGGTGAAGGCGAGCGAGTAGCCCCAGAAGGCCCACGCCATCATCCCGATGACGGTGACGATCGACACCTGCATCAACATGGAGAGCATGTTCTTCTGGCGGACCAGGCCGCCATAGAACAGTGCGAGACCGGGCAGGATCATCAGCAGGACGAGAACTGTCGAGGTGAGCATCCAGGTGGTGTCGCCCTTGTCCGGCGAAGGCGGCGCAGCCTCTTCCTCAGCGGGCGCTGCGGCTTCGGCCGGAGCCGGCGCCGCTTCGACGGCGGGCGCCGTCGCTTCCGGTGTTGCGGCGGGGGCGGTCGCCTGCGCGGGCGCCGCCTCCTGGGCGAAGGCGACGGGCGCCAGAGCGGCGCCGGTCACGGCGACCGCGAGCATTAGCCCGGTAAGTCGCTGTTTTCCAAACAGGTTCATGTACATATCCCCTTGTACTTAAAGCGCTGCTGCGCCGGTCTCGCCTGTCCGGATGCGCACGGCTTCCGAGACGTCGAGGACGAAGATCTTGCCGTCGCCGATCTTGCCGGTGGCCGCGGCCGCCTTGATCGCTTCGACCGCCCTGGCGGCCGCGGTGTCATCGACCACCGCCTCCAGCTTCACCTTGGGCAGAAAATTGATCTGATACTCGGCGCCCCGATAAATCTCGGTCTGCCCTTTTTGACGGCCATATCCTTTGACCTCCGAGACCGTCAGGCCCTCCACGCCGGCCGAGACAAGCGCTTCGCGCACGTCGTCCAGCTTGAAGGGTTTGACGATCGCCATGATGAGTTTCATCCGCTCGCTCCCGCTTCCGGCCCTGAGGGCGGGCCCAGCCCCTTTTGTTAAACGCCGAGTGTCGCCGCGCACGGCAGTTCCCGCCGACACTCGCGCAGAGGTTAAGACGGACAGCGACCGCGCCCGACAATGGCGCCCAGGATAGAGGCAAACTGTGATCGATCGCTCAAGGGTTGGGCGATCCAGACGCGGGGCGCCTAGTTATTATGCACGGTGAACCGGCCAGTCGTTAATGTCGGTGCTTGACGTCGTGGTGCGGGGTCGTAAATCCGACGCCATCCGGGCCTAGTTCTCTGGCCTGTTCCTGGCTGCCGCCTTTCCTCGGAGTCCCGATGTCGCCGATCCGCCTATTGCTGTCCGCCGTCCTCATCGCCTCGATGGGCGCCACGCCCCTGGCGGCGCAGGACTCGTCCGCCTCTGCCACCAAGACCGTGGTGGTGCAGGGTGACCTGGTCGATACGCTCAAGCTTTCGGGCCAGTTCACAACCCTGGTGGCGGGCATCGACGCGACGAACCTCGCCGGGTTGCTTCGGACCAATAAGAATTTGACGGTGTTTGCGCCGACCGACGCGGCCTTTGCTGCGATGCCTGCCGGAGAACTGGCGCGCTTGCAGGCCGATAAGGCGGCGATGCAACGGTTCGTTCTGCACCATGTGATCAACGCACCATTCGAGTCCGTGCGTATCAAGGGCGCCAAGGGTCAGGTGCCGTCGGGCGCGGGCGACACCATCCTGATCGATGGCAGCGATGAGGCTGGCGCCCTGAAGGTGGACGGCGCCAAGATAATCCAGGCTGACGTCCGCACGGGAAGCGGCCTTCTGCACGTTGTGGACAAGGTGCTTATCCATGGCGAGGGGGCGGTAGACCCGCCGGCGGAACCCGCGCCTGCGCCCGCTCCGACAACTGCCACGCCCTGAACCAGCACTGCGCGCGCGCTGAGGCGCGTACGGGCGTTCATAATACTGGACCAGTTGGGCGGGCTCGCGGCGAAACGGATTCCCCTTTTGCCGAACGCGCTCTATGGTCCGCCGTCTTTTTTGCCCCCACGAACAACCGCCCCGATCATGCCCGACAAACCGCTCTCGTTTCAGGGCCTGATCCTGAAGCTCCATGACTATTGGAGCCGTCAGGGTTGCGCGATCCTCCAACCCTATGACGTGGAGGTGGGGGCGGGCACGCTGTCGCCGATGACGGTGCTGCGCACGCTGGGCCCCAAGCCATGGAAGGTGGCCTATGTGCAGCCGTCGCGACGGCCTGCGGACGGGCGCTATGGCGAGAATCCCAATCGCCTTCATCAGCATCACCAGTACCAGGTGATCTTGAAGCCTAACCCGGAGAACCTGCAGGAGCTCTATCTGGGCTGCCTGGAAGCAATCGGCATAGACCCGCGTCTGCATGACATCCGCTTCGTCGAGGATGACTGGGAAAACCCGACCGTCGGGGCCTGGGGCCTGGGCTGGGAAGTCTGGTGCGATGGGATGGAGATCACCCAGTACACCTATTTCCAGCAGGTGGGCGGGCTCGACGTGTTCCCGGTGGCCGGGGAGCTGACCATCGGACTGGAGCGGCTGAGCCTCTATCTGCAGGACAAGGACAACGTCTACGATCTCGCCTTCAATGACGAGTTCACTTACGGCGACATCTATCTGGCCAATGAGCAGCAGTTCTCGGCCTACGAGCTGGAGGCGGCCGACGTGGCGGTGTTGAAGCGCCAGTTCGAAGACATGGAGCGCGAGGTTCCGAAGATTCTCGCCCGACGCGGGCGTCAAGGACAGCCCCTCGCGCTTCCGGCCTACGATCACGTGCTGAAGGCCAGCCACCTGTTCAACATTATGGACGCGCGCGGTGCGATCGCCGTGGCCGAGCGGCAGAGCTATATCGGCCGGGTCCGCGACCTGACCAAAATGTGCGCCGAGGCCTGGGTTGCAAGCCAGGGCGGGAACGCCTGATCATGTCGCAACTTCTGCTCGAACTCCTCTCCGAAGAGATCCCCGCGCGCATGCAAGCTGGGGCCGCGCGCGACCTTGAGCGGATGATGCGTGAACGTCTGGCGGCGGAAGGCCTGCTGCCCGAGGCGCTTAAGACCTTCGCCGGTTCGCGTCGTCTAACCCTGGTCGCCGAGGGGCTTCCGGTGGCGCAAGCCGACCGGGATGAAGAGCTCAAGGGCCCGAGAACCAACGCGCCAGAGCAGGCGCTGGACGGGTTTCTGCGCAAGAGCGGCCTTGCGAAGTCTGACCTGGTGGAGCGCGATGGAGTCTGGTTCGCGACTCTGAAACGGCGCGGGCGTGCGACTTCGGAAATCGTCGCCCAGATCGTTCCGGCCATCGTGGCGGATTTTCCCTGGCCTAAGTCCATGACCTCGGGCGTCAGCCGCATGCGCTGGGTCCGGCCGTTGCGTCGGGTTTTGTGCGTGTTCGACGGCGAGGTGGTTCCGTTCCAGATCGAAGGACTGGCGAGCGGCGACGTGACGGTCGGCCACCGCTTCATGGGGTCGGGCCAGTCGTTCAAGGTGAAGGACTTCGATGCCTACGCCGAGAAGCTGGAAAGGCACTTCGTGGTGCTGGACCCACAGGAGCGGAAGGATCGCATCCTGGACGCGGCGCGCACCCTCTGCTTCGCGCGGGGGCTGGAGCTGGTCGAGGACCAGGGGCTGCTGGACGAAGTCGCGGGCTTGGTGGAATGGCCCGTGCCGGTCATAGGCGAAATGGATCCGGGGTTCCTGGACCTGCCGCCCGAGGTGATCCGCACATCTATGCGGGTTCATCAACGCTTTTTCGCGGTGCGTGATCCGCGCTCCGGCAAGCTCGCGCCGCACTTCGTGACGGTGGCCAACATCGCCGCGAGCGATTGCGGCGAAACCATCGCCAAGGGCAACGCCAAGGTGCTTTCGGCCCGATTGGCGGACGCGCGCTTCTTCTGGACCGAAGACCGCAAACTCCGACTTGAGGATCGCCTGGAGACGCTGAAGGGCGTGACCTTCCACGCAAAGCTCGGTACGATGTTTGATCGCGTCGAGCGGCTGGAAATGCTGGCGAGCGGCCTGGCGCCTCTTACAGGCGCCGATGCGGCCAAGGCCGCCCAGGCCGGGCGGCTCGCCAAGGCGGATCTTGCCAGCGGCGTGGTCGGCGAATTTCCGGAGCTTCAAGGCGTTATGGGCGGCTACTACGCCGAGGCCCAGGGCCTTTCGCCGCTGGTCGCTGAGGCGATCCGTGACCACTACCGGCCTGTCGGCGCATCAGATGAGGTTCCGGACCGGCCGGTGACCATGGCGGTGGCGCTGGCCGAGAAACTGGACACGCTTTGCGCCTTCTATGCGATCGGCGAGAAGCCGACGGGTTCGCGTGATCCGTTCGCCCTGCGCCGGGCTGCGCTGGGCGTGATCCGCATCGTGTTGGGCTCGGAGTTGCGCGTGCCGCTCAAGGCGGCGGTGGCGGAATGGTATCGCTCCCTGCGCTGCTATGTGGATCCTGGCCGGGCGCTTTGGGTTTCAACCGACAAGCTGACCGCGCACCTCGGCGCGCGCGGGCGGGCCAAGAGCCGCGAGTTCGAGACCTACCTGCGAGAGTTCGATGAGGCTCTGCTGCAGGGTTCGCCCCAGGTCGTTGCGATGGACCAGGACGTGGACCTGGTATTCGACCGGTTGGAGCGGGAGCCGCCGGCCGGTGAGGTGCATTTTGCCTTCCGCCCCTACGACGCCGTGATGGCCGAGGTGACTGCCTTTTTCGCTGACCGCCTGGCTGTCTGGCTGAAGGATCGCGGACGGCGACATGATCTGGTGTCGGCAGTTTTCGCACTGGGCGACGACGATCTGGTGCGGGTGGTGGCGCGGGTGGCGGCGCTGGAAGCGTTTCTCAAGACTGACGATGGCGCGAACCTGCTGGCCGGCTATCGGCGGGCGGTGAACATCCTGAAGGCCGAAGAGAAAAAGGGCGCGCTGCCCGACGGACAGGCTATCCGCATGGCGGCGGCGCCGACCGAGGAGATCGAACTGATCGCTGCCGTCGAAGCGCTCGAGTCGGATCTGGACGCCGCGTTGGTCGCCGAGGACTTCGCAGCCGCCATGAGCGGGCTGGCGCGCCTGCGCGGGCCGGTCGATGCGTTCTTCGACAAGGTGTTAGTAAATTCCGATGTATCCGAGGAGCGTGCGAACCGGCTGCGTTTGCTGGCCCAGGTGCGTGACGCGATGGGGCAGGTGGCTGACTTTGCCCAGGTGACGGGATAGGCGCCGACCGCGCTCGGTCGGAAAGAAAGTAGAGACGGAAGATGTCGGATCAGACGGTCAGGACGCGCTGGGTCTATGCCTTTGGCGGTGGCGCGGCCGACGGCGACGCTTCGATGAAGGACCTGTTGGGCGGCAAGGGCGCCAATCTGGCGGAGATGTCGTCGTTGGGCCTGCCTGTGCCGCCGGGGTTCACGGTGACTACCGAAGCCTGCACCCACTTCTATGCCAATGAGCGCAGCTATCCGGAGGACTTGAAGGACCAGGTGGCGGCGGGACTGGCCAAAATTGAGCAGATCACCGGCAAGCGCTTTGGCGACGCGGCCAACCCGCTGCTGGTTTCGGTGCGCTCGGGCGCTCGGGCCTCGATGCCCGGCATGATGGACACTGTGCTCAATCTGGGCCTGAACGACCAGACGGTGGAGGGTCTGGCAAAGCTTTCCGGCGACCGGCGCTTTGCCTTCGACAGCTATCGACGCTTCATCCAGATGTACTCCAACGTGGTGCTGGATATCGACCACCACAATTTCGAAGAGATCCTCGACGATCACAAGGATCGCCTCGAGATCTATGTCGACACCGGGCTGTCAGCCGACGACTGGGAGGCTGTGGTCAGCGAGTACAAGGCGCTGGTCGAACGGGAACGGGGGGAGCCTTTCCCACAGGATCCGATGGACCAACTGTGGGGCGCCGTTGGCGCTGTGTTCGCCAGCTGGATGAACGATCGGGCGAAATTCTATCGGCGCATGCACGATATCCCCGAGAGTTGGGGCACGGCGGTAAACATCCAGTCGATGGTGTTCGGCAATATGGGCGACGGCTCTGCGACGGGCGTGGCGTTCACGCGCAATCCCTCGACCGGCGACAACCGCCTCTATGGCGAGTTCTTGATAAACGCCCAGGGCGAAGACGTGGTCGCCGGCATCCGCACGCCGCAACCCCTGACCAAGGTGGCCCGCGAAGAGATGGGTGACGCCAATCCATCTATGGAAGAAGCGCTTCCGGAGGTGTTCGCGCAGTTCAAGGAAGTGGTCGGCCGGCTGGAGCGGCACTACCGTGACATGCAGGACATCGAATTCACGGTCGAGCAGGGCCGGCTTTACATGCTGCAGACCCGCAACGGGAAGCGCACCGCCAAGGCGGCGCTCAAGGTGGCGGTGGACTTGGCCTCTGAGGGGTTGATCACCAAGGAGGAAGCGGTGATGCGGGTGGATCCCGCCAGCCTCGATCAACTGCTGCACCCGACCATTGATCCGGTCAGCCCGCGCGACGTCATCGCCACGGGCCTGCCGGCCAGCCCGGGCGCCGCCACCGGCAAGGTGGTCTTCACGGCCGAGGAGGCCGAAAAGCTGGGCAACGCCGGTGAGGCGGTGATTCTGGTCCGTGAAGAGACCAGCCCTGAGGACATTCGCGGCATGGACGCCGCGCGCGGTATCGTGACGGCTAGGGGAGGCATGACCAGCCATGCCGCCGTTGTGGCGCGCGGGATGGGTCGGCCCTGCGTGTCGGGCGCCGGAGAGATTCACATCGACGCACGGGCCGGCGAGTTCCATGCGCGGGGCAAGACCATCCGGGCGTATGATGTCGTCACCATTGACGGCTCGACCGGCGAGGTGCTCTCGGGCGCCGTGAAGATGATCGAGCCGGAGCTCTCCGGTGACTTCGGCCTCCTGATAGGCTGGGCCGACAGCGTGCGGCGGCTCAAGGTGCGGGCTAATGCGGAGACGGCGCTCGACGCCTCGACCGCACGGCAGTTTGGAGCCGAGGGCATCGGGCTCTGCCGGACCGAGCACATGTTCTTCGATCCGGCGCGGATCGCCGCCGTGCGCGAGATGATCCTGGCGGATGATGTGATCGGGCGGAAGACGGCGCTGGCCAAGATCCTGCCGATGCAGCGGCGCGACTTCGTGGAACTGTTCAAGATCATGGAGGGCCTGCCGGTGACCATCCGGCTGCTGGACCCGCCGCTGCACGAGTTCCTGCCGCACAACGAAGACGACGTGCGGGCGGTGGCGGAAGCGACGGGGTTGGATGCCGCGAAGCTGCTGCGCCGGGCGCAGGAGTTGCACGAAGTGAACCCGATGCTGGGCCACCGCGGGTGCCGCCTGGGGGTCTCCTATCCGGAGATCTACGAGATGCAGGTGCGCGCCATCATCGAGGCGGCCTGCGAGGTGGCGGCCGAAGGGCGGCCTGCCCCCATCCCGGAGATCATGCATCCCCTGGTCGCCAAGGGAGAGGAGATGCGGTTCCTGCGGCAACTGACGGATCGAACAGCAAAAGAGGTGCTGTCCGAGAAGGGCGTGGCGATTGAGTACATGGTTGGCACCATGGTGGAGCTGCCGCGTGCGGCGATCCGGGCCGGCGACCTGGCTGAGCACGCCGAGTTCTTCTCGTTCGGGACCAACGATCTGACCCAGACCACCTTCGGGATCAGCCGGGACGACTCCGGGCGTTTCGTGAACACGTACATTGAGAAGGGGATCTTCGATAAGGACCCCTTCGTCAGCCTGGACCAGGAGGGCGTAGGCGACCTGATCAAGATCGCCGCCGAGCGTGGCCGGGCCGCGCGTCCGGACGTCAAGCTCGGCATCTGCGGCGAACACGGCGGCGATCCGGCCTCGATCCAGTTCTGCGAAGCCGTTGGCCTGGACTATGTGAGCTGCTCACCCTACCGCGTGCCGATCGCGAGGTTGGCCGCCGCCCAGGCGGCCATTGGGGAGCGCGAAAAGGATCGCTAGGCCATCAGGCGGGTGGGATCACCATCCGGATGGCGAGGGATGCGGATCGCGGCTCTACAGCGTCGAGCGCCGCGCTGATCTCGGCGCTAACGGACGCATCGTGATCCAGGATTCGGGAGGCGGCTGAAACGACGGCGGCGTAGTCGTCGATGTCGAGGCCATCGGGCTGGACGCCGGACAGTCCGACCAGCAGCAGCCGGATCACGCCGAACTTCACTGCGAGTGTCTGGAACTGCGGCAGGATCGGACCGGAAAGGAAGGTCCGGTTCACATAGAGATAGTTCAACACGTAGTTCCGCAGCGCATGGTCATGCGCATCGTCGAACGGCTTGAAGCGTTCCCGGTAGAGCGCGCCGTAACGCGCCCGCGCGCTGTCAAAGCCCTCCGCCCCTTCCAGGATGGCGCCGATGGCGCGCTGCGAGATCGCCGGAAAGCGATTGAGGTTCGGATTGCACTTGGCCGCGGCGGAGAGGGCGACCGCGGCCAGGATCTTGAGCTGAGTGAGCGCCTGGTCGCCGAGGGCGAAGTCTTCCTCCAGGAGCGCCTGCCGTGTCTCCGCCGCGTAGTCTTCGATGGTCTGTCGCAACTTGGCGTCGGCCGCGGCCTCGGCTTGGCCTTCAGGCAGGAACGTTTCGGTGATGACGCCGGCGAACAGGATGGCTTTCCAGATGGGCAGGTCGCGGTCCCGCGCCGCCGCCTCGATCGCGGCCACGACGACCCCGCGCACCGTGGGTTCGGCGTCGCCGGCGTCCGAGAGGGTCATCGCGTCTGGAGCGGCGAGGCAAAGCCGCGCGGCCTCGGGGCAGGATAGCTTGCCGCCCATATAGTCCCGGCCGTCCCGCGTCCAGCGCTCCCGGGGGAACGAGCGGCAGGTCTCGGACAGCCCGCTCTCGCCCAGGCGCTTCTGGATCGAACAGAGCCGCTCGTCGTCGAGGAACGGGCAGGCGCCGGCCGGGGTCAGCTGGATGCGGGCGTAGCTGCTGTCGGTCCGTTCATTGCCGCGCTTCTTCACATGGCGCTTCAGCTGGTCGCCGAGGTCGGGCGCCTTGACCGCCATGTAGGCCCGAAAGGTGGCTCTATCGACATCGACCAGAAAGCTGGAGCAGCAGGTCTCGGGACAGGCGCCGCCGGCGCACCGGAAGTCCGTCATGAACTTCGGCGACGTGATCGGGGTCTCTTGCGCCAAGCCGCCCTCCGGACCTCTGAATCCTCCGACGCGCTACCGCTTCCGCACGAACACCGTGCCCGCCGAATAGCCGGCGCCGAAGGAGCAGATCAGGCCGGTCTCGCCCGGTGCGAAATCGTCATTGGCCTTGTGGAAGGCGATGATCGAGCCGGCGGAGGAGGTGTTGGCGTACTCGTCGAGAATGATGACGTTCTCCTCGGGCGTCGGCTCGCGGCCCAGCACGCGCTTCCCGATCATGACGTTCATGTTGATGTTGGCCTGGTGCAGCCACATGCGCTTCAGGCGGCTGGGGTCGAGACCCAGCTCCGCGGCGTGTTCGACGATCATTTCGGAGACCATCGGCACCACCTCGCGGAAGACCTTGCGGCCCTCCTGCACGAACAGCTTGTCGGCCGCGCCGACGCCTTCGGGCGCCGCGCGGTTGAGGAAGCCGAAGTTGTTGCGGATGTTGTTGGAAAACTGGGTCTTGAGCTGGGTTCCGATGATCTCCCAGCCGCCGACGGCGTCTTCCGCGCGCTCGATGATCACGGCGGTGGCGACATCGCCGAAGATGAAGTGGCTGTCGCGGTCGCGGAAGTTGAGGTGGCCCGAGCAGATCTCCGGATTGACCATCAGCACCGCCCGCGCGGAGCCCGAGGTGACGAAGTCGGCGGCGGTCTTGATGCCGAAGGTGGCCGACGAACAGGCCACGTTCATGTCGAAGGCGAAGCCCTCGATGCCCAGCGCCTGCTGCACCTCGATGGCCATGGCCGGATAGGCCCGCTGCATGTTGGAGGCGGCGCAGATCACCGCGTCGATTCGGCTGACATCCTTGCCCCAGCGGGCGATGGCCTGCTTGGCCGCCTCGACGGCGATCTCGGCCAGGACGGAGATCTCGTCGTTGGGGCGCTCCGGGATGTTGGGCGCCATGCGCTCCGGGTCGATGAGGCCGGACTTGTCGATCACGAACCGGCTCTTGATGCCCGACGCCTTCTCGATGAATTCGACCGAGGAGGGCGTAAGCGCGGCGACCTCGCCGGCCGCGATGGCCTGGGCGTTGGTCTCATTGAAGCGCGCCACATAGGCGTTGAACGTCTCCACCAGTTCGGCGTTGGAGAGGCTGTTGGGCGGGGTATGGAGCCCCGTGGCGGCGATCACCGCAGCAGTCATGCGGGCAGGTCCTTGCGAGGAAATTCGGCGCGACTGATAGCACGCTCAGCCCGTGCGTCACGCGGGGTTTGGCCAGGGCTCTGAACTTGGATCCACCCCGGGCAATCGATCCCCCTGGCCCGGTCATCCCGGACGGCCTGAAAGGCCGAGCCGGGATCCAGCCCCTCCGGCCCTGCGACTGGGTCCCGGCTCTCCAGCCCGCTGATCGCGGGCTTCCGGCCGGGATGACTTGGGATTTCAGGATCAGGCATCCCGATTGCGAAATCCGGACGTCTCCCCGGCCGCGCCTTGACCGAGCCGCGGGCGCGGCCCACGGTCCTGGCGAGACCTGGGGAGCAGCGCGTCTTGGATCCGGCCTTCTTCACACAGCTGGCGCTGTCGGCGGCGGCCGTCGGCGTGCTGGTGCTGGTGGCGGCCTGGGCCAAGATCGCCCGGCCCGCGGGCCCGCTGGATGAGCACCGCGCGCGGGAGCTGCTGGCCGAAGAGTTCCCCAACCGGGCTATCGACGGCATCTGGATCGGCTCGGACGGCTGCGGCGCGCTGGCGCGGTCCGGCGGACTGGCGCTGGTGCTGTGCCGGGTGGGCGACGGGTTCGTGGCGCGGCAGATTCCCTGGGGCCAGGCGGTCTCGGCGACGTTCCGGGGCGGCCGCCTGTCGATCGACCTGTCGGATATCGCGGCCCCGCGGGCGGTGATCGCCCTGCCGTCCTGGCCGCCCAAGGACCTCGCCGCCTGATGAATTTCGATCCCGTCGCGATGGCGACGCCGCTCTTTATCCTGACCATCCTGGCCGAGATCGTGCTGGCGCGGCTGCGCATGGCCAAGGCTACCTATGAGCCCCGCGACACGGCGGTGTCGCTGACCATGGGGCTGATGTCGGGTCCGGCCGGCCTGGCCACGGCGGGTCTGGCGGCGGCGGCGATGCTGACGCTCTACGAGCACCGGCTGTTCGACATCCCGATGACGGCGGTCTGGGCCTGGGTGGTGATCTTCTTCCTGGAGGACCTGACCTATTACGTCTTCCACCGGGTGAGCCACGAGCGGCGGTTCTGGTGGGCGGCGCATGTGAACCACCACACCAGCCAGCACTACAATCTCTCCACCGCGCTTCGGCAGACCTGGACCGGCGGGATCGCGGGAACCTGGCTGCTCTGGCTGCCGCTGGCCTGGCTGGGCTTCCCGCCGGCGATGATCGCGATCCAGAAGGGGATCAGCCTCGTCTACCAGTACTGGATCCACACCGAGGCCATCGGCCGCATGCCGCGCTGGTTCGAGGCGGTGTTCAACACGCCCTCGCATCACCGGGTCCACCACGCGCGTAACCCGATCTATCTCGACCGAAACTATGCCGGCATCCTGATCATCTGGGACAAGATGTTCGGCACCTTCCAGCCGGAACTGGACGATGAGCCGTGCCGCTATGGCGTGGTGAAGAACCTGGGCACCTTCAACATCCTGCGGGTGGCGTTCCACGAGTGGATCGCCATGGCCGGCGATGTGGCGCGCCACCCGCGCCATGCGCTCGGCTATATCTTCGGCCCGCCCGGCTGGAGCCACGACGGGGCGCGGGAGACCAGCGCCATGATCAAGGACCGGGCGGGGGTGGGGTAGGGGCGCCACGCCTCAGACCCAGCGATCATCGTCGTAGCCGGGTCGGGACAGGGGGGTCGCGGCCGCTTCGCCGGAGCCGGACGTCAGGTCTTCGATCGGCTTGACGTGTTGGGGATAGTGATCGGGGATGGGGTCCACCACGGGGTAACGGGGCCGGTACCACTCGCCGGCCCGCACCAGCTGGGGCGGGCCGCCCTGCAGGCTCGGCACATAGGACACGCTGCGCAGCAGGCCGGTCTCAGGATCGTACTCGGTCTTGAAGAGCTTGAACGCGACGTTGGTGGGGCGGTTGGCGTCCGGGGCGGGCGGCGGATCGCCGGGTTTCAGCCGGTGGGTGCGCGGCGCGCGGACGCCGGTCATCCAGCGGAGCTGGC
>NZ_JBILUK010000231.1:0-5015 GCF_044371015.1 Phenylobacterium sp. | reverse complement strand
GGCAAGCTGGCAACCATGGCGACCGCGCCTGCGAACATCTCCGGGATTTCGCAGGCAAGGCGATGCGTCATCATTCCGCCGTTGGATCCACCGACGATGTAGATGCGCTGGGGGTCTACCTCGGGCAGCCTGCGCAGTTCGCCTAGTAGCGCCCTGAAGAACGCGACATCATCAGCGTTCTCCTGGCGCCGCAGCATTTCCGGCGTCCCGCGGCCATCGTTCCATCCGTAGTTCACCCCTTGCGGATAGACGGCGATGAAGCCTTCCCGGTCACCGATCTCGTTGAATCCCATCTGGCGCGCGCGTCGAGGCGCCGTGCCGTTTCCGCCGTGTAAGGCGATCACGACCGGCATCGCTCCGCGCCCAGGACTCGGAGAGTGAGTGAAGTAGGTCCGCTCCCGATCCCCGACCTTGAGCGAGCGTTGGGTGAGGCCCTGCATCAGCTGAAGGTTTGCGATGTCGGCATCGAGTGACGGTCGCGGCAGACTCGACCGGTCACGCGGCTGACTCAACGCCACGTCCGCAGTCAATGCTACGAACGCGACCACGCCTATCCATAACTTGTTCGCCTTCGGGAAAGCGATGACCACGGCAGACTCCAGTTCCAGTCTGGGGGAAGACAGGGAGGCTAGGATCGCTTGAGCGTAGAGCTACCAGCGGTACCGAACCTGAACGCCGAATTTTCGGGGATCGTTGTACCGGGCCTGGGTCGCGCTTCCGAAAACGACGAAGCTCTCTTGGCCGAGATTGTTTGCGTAAGCGGCGATCTCGACGCGATCGAAATTCACCCCGACCCGGGCGTCCAGAAGATCGCGGTCATCGAGCTCGAGTGGGGAGTCAATCTCCTGGAACCCGCCAGACTGGCCCGAATAGGAAAGGTTTGCGAAGCCCTGAACGTCACCGAAAATCGGCCGCCGGTAGTTGACCTCGGCCGCTCTAATCCATCTTGGGTTTTGCTGGATGGGTCGACCGGTTGACTTGAGTTCACCGCCCTGTCGCGATGCGCTCGCATTGGCCCGAAGCTTCCCACCCCACAGGTCCCAGCGACCGCTGGCTGTCAACTCGACGCCCCAAACCTCTGCCCGCCCAACGTTCGAGATGAAAGCGACGGACGCTACGGGGCAGACCGGATTGGTGACCGCGCATCCGTTGTCGATCTGAGCTTGGAAATCTTCGACCTCGGTTTGATAGGCAGCCAACGTGACGAAGATGTTTCGGCCCAGATCGCCCTTTGCACCGACCTCGTAGGAGGTCCCGTTCTCGGGATTGTAGCTCGGCACAACCGGCACAGGGGCTCGCGGGTCGCCGACATTCGCGTTGAAACCGCCGGCTCTGTATCCTGTCGCGATCCGTCCGTAGACTATCCACTCTGAGGGAAGACTGTAGGTAAGCGAAAACGCGTAATCGAGGTTCGAGAAGCGGTCAGCGTCGGCGCTGGTCTGGGCCGCGATGGGCGCGTTTGTTGGCAGCGAGAAGCCGAAGTTCTGCCGCTTCTTCCGGTCTCGTGAGTAACGCACCTCCCCCTCGGCGTTCAGCGCCGGCGTGACTTCGAAACCCATCGAGCCATAGGGCGCCCAGGACTTGTAGCGACCGCGACCTGGCAGGAAGTTCCCTACGGAGGGGTTGGCTCGGGTCGGAGTCCGACCCGTCACGGTCGTGAACTTGTCATCTGTGTCCAGCAGTTCGAGGCCCACGAGCCAGCTGACCCGCCCCGTCTTGACGCTCGCGAAGTGGAAGTCCGCGTAGAGCGCTTCGAAGTCGTCGTTGTTGTTGGTCGCCGCGTTGGCGTCTGTCACCGTTGTCGCGTTTCCGCGCGCCTGCTCGCGAGCCAGGGTCGCCGGATCAAACTGGTCGGTGTCGTTCTCGGTTCGGGTCAGCCGACGCCTGAAACCTGTGGCGCCCGAGAGGGTCCCGGCGTCCGACTCCCACGTGAACTGTCCGATCACGGACTGGATGCGTTGTTTCGCCGGCTCACCATCGTTGGCGAACGCGACATACTTTGGCGTGACGTAACCGCGAGGGAAGCCCGTCGCGCCCGGGGGCACGACGAAGGACGCGCGTAGGGAGGGAAGATCATAGAGGCCGTCTTCGACAAGTAGGTTGGCGTCAAAGTTCTCCCGACGAAATCGGATTTGACCGCGGGCCGCATAGCCCTTCTGGCGGTCTATGAAATTGTCTTGCGACGCGTTGTAGAAAAAGCCGTTGGGTTGATCGAACCACTCTCCGGTCAGTCGGATGGCGACTTCATCAGACACGGCATGGTTCATTGCCGCCTGAACCTGCTTGAGGTCCGTTTCGAACTGGTAGTTCAGGTTCACAAAGCCAGAGCTGTTCCATTGCGGCCGAGCCGAAGTGACGGTGATAGCGCCGCCGACGGCGTTGCGACCATAGAGAGCGCCCTGAGGCCCCCGCAGAACCTGGAACTGTTCCAGGTCGAGCAGATCAATACGGCTGAGGCTTCGCCCTCCGACGGTGCCGCCCCCGATGTAAATGTTGTTTCGGTACAAACCGACAGCCGCCTCGGTCGATGTGCCGCGTCCCTGGCCTGACCCGCGAAGGGTGATCTCCGAGTTGGATGGAGAGGAGGTATCCAGGAATTTCACCCCTGGAACGCTGTTCAGAATGGTCTGGGGATCGACGATGTCTCCCCGTTCGATCAGTTGACCGACATCGATGACAGAAGCCGACACCGGCACATCGCGGAGCCGCTCCTCGCGCCTTCTCGCGGTGACAACGACTTCGCCAATCGAGGTGGCCGCGGTCTCGCCGCCTGTCTGGGCCGCCACGGACCCGGGCGCGAAAGCGGAGAGCGCTGCAAAAGAGGCTCCGGCGAGAAGCCAGTGATGCTGGACCGGGCGGTGCATGAGTTTCCCCGACATTTGATTAAGCGTAGACAGTGCCCGCACAAACGAAACTGTCAACACTTTTGGAGGCTGGTGAGACCAGAAGTCGGAGAATTGGAAGGCGCGACTCCCGCCGGAGTCCGGTCGAACCTCGTTCCAGAATCGTCGAACAAGCGCGAGTTGGCGCACGCCTGTCGCCTGTTCAAGCGCGTGGGATCGAGGCCCATTTGGTTGGGGTCAAACGGTCGCAGAAAGCGGGCGGGTTCGGCGTCTCCGCCCCCTGAACTCGACGACTGCAGCTGGAATCGCCGCTTGCAGTTGTTGCGCTCGAGCGACGCCCGTTGAATGCATGCGGCGTGCGAGTGCGTGGACCTTGTCCTTGTCCCGCCCCGCTACGGCCTCGGTTAGATCTCTATAAGCTTCATACTCAGCTTGGCGCATCTCCTGGGTCGCCATGCTCAGGTGACCAAAAGCGTGGCCGACCCCCTCGGAGAGGTCTCGCATTATCTGGTTGAGGCGCGCATTTCGGGCGGCGCCGTAGAGCACCTGTACATAGGCATAGGTCGCGAGCTTGAACTCATTGGGCGTTGTGGAGGCATTGGCAGCGAGCTTGCCGAGTCGCTGCAACTCTCTGCGCAAGCCCGCCAGTTCGCTGCGCGTGGCGCGCTGGGCGGCTAGCTCGGCCAACGCTGCAAATACAAACTCGCGGGCCTCCATCGTGACGCCGACTTCGTCGTCCTTGAGCGAGTTCACGAAGGCGCCCTTCCGCGGAAGGATCCTCACTAGCGCCCGCGACTCGAGCAACCGGAGCGCTTCTCGAACCGGTCCACGACTCACCCCGAAACGATCAGCGAGTTCAATTGTGCCCAGGTGGTCGCCTGGTCCAAGGTCTCCACTCACAATCATGGCTCGGATAGCGCGCGCGATCTCAGGTGGGGAGCGCCGCTCATCCTCTGAGGAGTTCGCCTTCAAGCCGCCGGGCCCCTTATCCAAGTTTCACCGCCCGCCCTGATAGCGGCGCGCCCCAATCAACGCACGGCCCTGGTTCATCCTGACTCACCGATGCGGCAAGGCGCAACCTGCACTGCATCACAACGCCCAGCTTGTCAAAACAGGAGACATTATGGTTCTATAGTGGAGACAGTTTTGAGTGCGTTTGAGTCGGAGCAATCACCAGTGCTGAACAGATCATTAGCGGCGCTCATTGCCGCTTTGGCGACCCTCGCGCCAGTGACCGCAGCGGGTCAGGCCATGGCGACCAAGCGGCCTAACGTTGTGATGATTGTGGCTGACGACCTGGGAACCACCGACCTGAGCGCGTATGGCTACAAGTCCGCGATTCCCACGCCCAATATTGATCGTCTGGCTGCGAAGGGGGTGAAGTTCACGCGCGGTTACTCGACTGCAAGCGTGTGCAGTCCGTCGCGGGCAGGCCTCCTAACGGGCCAGTATCAGCAGCGGCATGGCTTCGAGTATCTCGCACCCTCGAGCGTCCGCCAGCCCGATGGCGGCCTGCAGCCCGGCCAGACCCTCATTTCCGAGAAGCTCAAGGCCTCGGGGTACCGGACGGTCGGAATTGGCAAGTGGCACTTGGGCGCGACCGCGGATCGACTGCCTACGGCGCGGGGATTCGACGAGTTCTTCGGCTTCCTCGGGGGCGAGACTTCCTACATCGACCCCAGCGCGCCCACGGCCATCAATCGTTCTGCGCCGTACGTCGGCGAACGAAGCTTTCGGCGCGAGAATGACGCAACTGAGCTCGGGCGCTGGCGTTCGGACGCGTCGTCAAAGGAGGTTGTCCGCAATGAAGAAGAGTATCTCACCGACGCACTAACGGACGAAGCCGTGAGCCAAATTCGTCGCCAGCGCGGACAGAGCCAGCCGCTCTTTATGTATCTCGCTCACCTTGCGCCCCATAGCCCGTTCCAAGCCACCAAGAAGTACTACGACCGGTTTCCGCGCGAAAAAGACCCCCTCAAGCGCACTTATGCCGCAATGGTGAGCGCGCTCGACGACGGCGTCGGCCGCGTGATGAGTGCGCTGGAAGAGGCCGGCATCGCGGAAGATACGATCGTGATCTTCACGTCCGACAATGGTGCGGCCACCTACATGGGTGTTTCGGACTGCATGCAACTGAGTGGCGGCAAGCTCAGCTACAATGAAGGTGGGGCG
>NZ_JBILUK010000230.1:0-5022 GCF_044371015.1 Phenylobacterium sp. | reverse complement strand
TTTTCTGCGTTTGGCGAGTACGTTCTGCCGCCGCGGGTCGCGGCCGTCACGCTGGGTTCGCCGGCCGCCGCCGCGGGCTTCCGGACCGGCGACCTAATTGTTCGGATCGATGGTCGTGAGATCCGGCGCTTTGACGAAGTGCAGCAGCTGGTCACCGTTCGCGCCAATGTTCCGATGACCTTCGTGGTGGATCGTGGCGGCAGCGAAGTGACCCTCGTGGCCACGCCGCGATGGGATATCCGTGATGATCGGGTCGCTGGCCGCCAGCGTGTCGGCGCGATCGGCATCTCGCCGGTGCAGGCGCGTGAGGACTATGTGCAGGTGCGCTATGGCCCCATCGAAGCGGTGGGGCGGGGCGTGGAGCGGACCTGGGACACCTTAACGACCACGATCTATTACCTGGGGCGGATGATCACCGGCCAGGTGCACGCCGATGAACTGCGCGGGCCGTTGGGAATCGCGTCAGCCACGAAGAATATCGCCGCGATCAGCGCGGAGGGAACGAGTGGACCGCTTGAGGCGCTGGGCATGATGTCGCTCAACCTGGTGCAGATCGTGGCGTTCATTTCGGTCAGCATCGGGTTCATGAATCTGCTGCCGGTGCCCGTGCTCGATGGCGGACATCTGATGTTCTACGCCTATGAGGCCGTGGCGCGTCGCCCTCTTGCCGCCAAGGTTCAAGCGGCAGGGTACCGCGTGGGCCTTGCACTCGTTCTCGGATTGATGTTGTTCGCGACCTGGAACGATTTGCAGCGCCTTCGTGTGTTCAATCTGTTCGACGGCCTATTCTCCTAGGCCTGCTCGTCCCTCAAACGGCTGATTCGATGCTTCGATCCCGCGTACCCTGCGCCGCGTTCGCCTCCGGGCTTGCCCTGTTGATGGGGACCGCGGCCGTCGTGGCGCCAAACCTCGCCCTGGCCCAGCAGACGCAGGGCGGGATCGTGTCGCGCATTCTGGTGCAGGGCAACGAGCGCATCGAGCCCTCGACGATTGTCTCCTACCTGCCTGTGGCGGCGGGCGAGCCAGTCGATTCAGCGCGAATCGACCTGGCGCTGAAGGCTCTGTTCCGCACCGATCTCTTCGCCGACGTGAAGATCGACTACCAGAATGGCGACCTGATCGTGACGGTGGTGGAGAACCCGATCATCAATCGGGTGATTTTCGAGGGGAACTCAGGTCTCAAGGAAGACAAGCTTCGCGATGAAGTGACCGTGCGTCCACGCGGCATCTTCACCCGAGCCAAGGCGCAGGGCGACGTGCAGCGGATCGTCGAGCTCTATCGGCGCTCCGGCCGGATCTCGGCCAATGTGACGCCGCAGATCATCGAGTTGCCTCAGAAGCGCGTAGATCTGATCTTCAAGATCGATGAGGGCCCCAAAAGCGGAATCCTGTCGGTCAACTTCCTGGGCAACCGGGCCTTCTCCGATAACGACTTGCGGGACGTCGTCGTGACCGAGGAGAGCCGCTGGTACCGCTTCTTCCAGGCCCAGAACGCCAACTACGACCCCGATCGCCTGGAGTACGACAAGGAGCAGCTTCGGAAGCACTATCGCAACCGCGGCTACTATGACTTCCGGGTGTCCTCGGCGGTGGCCGAACTGGCGCCGGACCGCAACGGCTTCGTGGTGACCTACACGATCGATGAGGGGCCGCGCTATCGCTTCGGCAAGGTCGAGGTGGAGACCGAACTGCAGAAGCTCGACAAGGGCGTGTTGCAGTCTCTCGTGCCGATCCGTTCGGGCGAACTGTACCAGGACGAGGCCATTGAGACCTCGACCGACGCCCTGACGTTCGCCGCGGGCGCCGCGGGCTTCGCATTCGTCGATGTGCGGCCGCGTTACACCCCTGACCGTGAAAAGGGCGTGGTGGACGTCTCGTTCCAGGTCAACGAAGGCCCACGGGTCTATGTCGACCGCATCGAGATCGTCGGGAACACGCAGACGCTGGATTATGTGATCCGGCGCGAGATGAGCGTGGTGGAGGGCGACGCCTACAACCGGGCGCTGGTGGACCGGTCCAAGCGACAGATCCGGGCGTTGGGCTTCTTCAAGGAAGTGGAGATCGAAGAGGTCACCGGATCTTCGCCCGATCGCACGGCGCTGCAGGTGAAGGTGGAAGAACAGCCGACGGGCGAGCTGTCGTTCAGCGCCGGCTATTCCTCGGTGGACCAATTGGTGCTCGATCTGGGCATCACACAGCGGAACTTCCGTGGCCGTGGTCAGGATGTGCGGGCGCGGGTGTCGGTCGGCTCGCTGCGCCAGCAACTGGACTTCTCATTCACCGAGCCGCGCTTCCTTCAGCGGGACGTGTCGGCCGGCATCGACGTCTATGGCTATCGGTACGATCTCTCGGAGTTTTCGGCCTACGAAACGACCACCTACGGAACGACGTTCCGGGCCAACTTCCCGCTCAGCATCGATAGCCGAGGCGCGATCCGCTATACGCTCCGTAGCGACGAGATCAAAATCGACAGCAGCTTCTGCTCGACGTCGACATTCCTGAACGCCGACGGTACGACCACGACGTCGCCGCCGCTGCTTTCTGCGGCGCTTTGCGATCAGGTCGGCACCTTTGTGACCTCACTGGTCGGCTATGGCGCGCGCCTGGATCGGCGGAACGATTTCCTGAACCCGACCCGCGGGTTCTATATCGACTTCAACCAGGACATCGCCGGTCTCGGCGGCGACGTGAACTTCATCCGCACCGATCTGGAAGCGGCCTGGTTCTACGGCTTCAACAAGGACTTCATCTTCTCGGCGACGGGCTCAGCCGGATATGTCCTCGGCTGGGGCGGCGATGCTGTGCGCATCAATGACCGCTACTATAAGGGCGGCCTGACCTTCCGCGGCTTCGAAACGGCCGGCATCGGGCCCCGGGACGTGAGCCTGCAGCGGGCCGATGCGCTGGGCGGCAAGGCCTATGCGATCGGCACCTTCGAACTGACCGTGCCGACATTCCTGCCCGAACAGTATGGCATCAAGGCCGCCCTGTTCAGCGACGTCGGCACGCTCGGCAAGCTGGATAAGGAAGATCTGAATTACCGAGCCGGCGATTTTGACTGTCTGGCGACGTCAACGCCGGCCGTGGCGGGGACGCGCAATCCCTGCATTCGTGACGACCTATCCCTGCGGGCTTCCGCCGGCGTGAGCGTCTTCTGGCGTTCGCCGATGGGCCCCATCCGCTTTGACTTCAGCCGAGTGCTGGCCAAGGAAGACTACGACAAGACCGAGACGTTCCGGTTCTCCACTTCAACCAGGTTCTAGGACACATGACCCTCAAGACAGTTCTCGCGGCCGGGTGCGCCGCGACCCTCGCCCTCAGTGCGCCGGTTTCGGCCCTGGCCCAGGCGCCTACCGTCGCCGCGACCGCCCCGGCGCCGCCGGCGGTGAATCATGGGCCTCCGATCACCGGCCTCTGCGTGATTTCCGTCGAAGCGGCCATCGGCGGCTCGGCGGTTGGCCGGCATGTGCAGACCCGTCTGCAACAACTGCTGACCCAGGTGAACGCCGAGCTGACCGGCGAACGCACGACGCTGGAGAACGACGCCCGGGCGCTGGATGGTCAGCGCGCGACGCTTGATCAAAACACCCTGGAGCAGCGGGCCGCGGCCCTGCAGGTTCGTGGCAACGCCTTGCAGCGCAAGGCGCAACAACGCGAGCGTGAGATCCAGGCCACCGAACAGAAGGCCTATGGCCGGGTCGGGGAGGAGATGGAGCCGTTGATCCGTCAGGCTTATCAGGCGCGCGCCTGCTCCATGCTGATCAATCGCAATTCCGTGGTGCTGGCCAACCCGGCCTCCGACATCACCCCGCAGGTGGTCACCGCGTTGAATGCGAAGATCACCCAGTTCGCGTTTGATCGCGAACGCCTTGATCAGAACCTGACGCCGGCCCCCGCCGCGGCCGCACCGCGTCCGGCAGCGCCGGCCGCACGCTAGGCCGGAGCGGACGGCGTCGTAGACGGAAGGCGCCCGCATGCCCGACCCGCGGTTCTTCGAGGATCTGGGGCCAGTCTCGCTTGGAGATCTGGCGGCGGCCTGCGGCGCCGTGCTGGCGGACCCCTCGGCCGTCGGGCGAAGCATCGCGCGCGTGGCGGTATTGTCGCGTGCGGACGGCGAGAGTGTGACCTTCCTCAATGACGGGCGGCATGCCGAGGAGCTGACCAAGGTTCGGCCTGCGGCCTGCTTTCTGCCGTCCGACCTGGAGGGCCTTGCGCCGGAGGGTTGCGCCGTGCTGCGCGCCCGCAATCCTCAGGCAGCCTACGCTCTGGCCGCTCAAAGGCTGCATCGGCCAAGGCAAGGGCGAGTGGAGTCTGTCGCCTCCGATGCGAGCGTCGAGGCCGGCGTCCAGTTGGGTGCGGGGGTGGTGGTCGGCCCGGGCGCAAGCATCGGACGCGGCACGCGGATCGGGGCCAATACGGTGATCGGACCGGGGGTCGCGATCGGCCGAGACTGTAACATCGGGCCCAATGTCACGATCGGTTTTGCGTTGATCGGCGATCGGGTGCGCATCTTGGCGGGGGCCGTCATCGGTGAGCCGGGATTTGGCGCGACCGTTGGGGCTGCCGGCCTGATCGACATTCCACAGTTGGGCCGCGTAATCCTGCAGGACGGGGTGAGCATCGGCGCCAATACGACCGTCGATCGCGGCGCCTATGAGGATACGGTGATCGGCGAGAACACCAAGATCGACAACCTGGTGCAGATCGCCCACAACGTCCGCATAGGTCGGAACTGTGTTCTGGCCGGCCAGGCGGGACTCTCGGGAAGCGTGACGATTGGGGATGGCGCGCAATTCGGCGGGCGCGCCGGGGTCGCGGATCATATCACCATTGGCGCGGGCGCGCGGGTAGGCGCGGCCTCTGGGGTTATGAAGAACATTCCGGCGGGTGAGACTTGGGGCGGCATGCCGGCCCGCCCGATCCGCCAGTGGTTGAAGGAGACGGCCTGGCTCGCGCGGATGGCCGGCCGCAAAACAGGGGAGCGCCCATGACCCGTAAGGCTCCAACCGCGGAAACCGCCAC
>NZ_JBILUK010000229.1:0-5052 GCF_044371015.1 Phenylobacterium sp. | reverse complement strand
GCCAGCGCCATACAGATCGAGGATCAGGACTCCCCAAAGCGCTGCGGTCACCTCGCGGGCAAGGGCTTGATCCCGTTGGCCGAGATGGCGGGCAAGGTGCGCGCCGCCTGTGACGCGCGGATCGACTGCACCATCATCGCCCGCACCGACGCCATCGCCGTGGAGGGCTTCGAGTCTGCGCTCGAGCGGGCTGCGGCCTATATCGAGGCCGGCGCCGACGTGGTCTTCGTCGAGGCGCCGCGCACCGTTGAGGAGATGCGGCGCGTGGTGGCGGCGCTCGGTGCTCGGGCCCCGCTGGTGGCCAACATGGTTGAGGGCGGCAAGACCCCGATCCTGACTCTTGAAGAACTCGGCGAGCTCGGTTTCCGGCTGGCGATTTCGCCGGGGGCGATGGTCCGCGCCATTATCCCCCATGTTGAGGCGTTCCTGGCCAGTTTGAAAGCGCATGGAACCACCAAGCCCTTCGCGGACCGGATGACCGACCTCGCCGGCGTTAATGAACGGATTGGCCTTGAGGAGATGATGGCGCTGGGCGCGGCCTATGATCCCAAGGCCCGGCAGGCGGCGGAATAGGCGCGTCCGTGGTCGCCGATCCCAACCTCTACGACTATTGGCCCTATCGCGACCGGCCCAGGATCGTGTGGCCGGAAGGCAAGTCGTTGGCTTTCTGGATCGCGCCCAACATCGAGTTCTATGAGTACGACCCGCCGAAGAACCCGCAGCGTTCGGGATGGCCTAAGCCTTCGCCCGATGTCGTGGGATACTCTCAGCGCGACTGGGGCAACCGGGTCGGTCATTGGCGCCTGATGGAGCTGATGGACAAGTACGAGGTGCGGGGCTCGATCTCGCTCTCCATCGGACTGATCGACCACCACCCGGAGATCATCGAGGCCTGCGTGGCGCGGAACTGGGAGTTCTTCAGCCATGGCATCTACAACACCCGATACTCCTACGGCATGACCGAGGCGCAGGAGCGCGCGGTGCTCGAGGACTGCATCGCCACGGTCCAGCGCGCGACGGGTCAGCGCATCCGGGGCTATCTGGCGCCGGCGCTCACACATACCGAGCGCACCCTGGACCTGATCGCCGAGTACGACTTCTGGTACACCTGCGACCTCTTCCAGGACGACCAGCCCCAACCCGTGAAAACCAAGACGGGTCGGCTGATGTCGATGCCGTACTCACTGGAGGTCAACGACGTCATCACATACGGCGCGCTGGCCATGTCGCCCTGGCGCTATGCCGACGTGCTGAAGCGCCACTTCGACCAGTTGCTAGAAGAGGGCGCCCGGAGCGGCACGGTGATGTGTATTCCGCTGCACGCCTATCTGGTCAGCCAGCCGCACCGCATCCGCGCCTTCGAAGACGCGCTCGCCCATATAACGGGGCACAAAGAGGTCTGGATTGCCACCGCCTCCGAGATCGCCGCCCACTACTGCGAGCACTATTGGGACCTGATGGCGGCGGACGTCGCCCGCCGAGGGCTGGCCACCGGCGGAACGGGGTTTGCAGCATGAGTCTGCCGCCCGATTACCTCTCATATCCGTATCGGTCCTACGGGATGGATCAGGATCGGTACGCCTGGCTGCCGGCGCCTGAGCGCGGGCCGCTGAGCGGGCCGGCGGTGTCGGCGATGATCGTTGTGCCCATCGAGCACCACACGCTGGAGCCGGTCGGCAAGCCCTTCAAACACCCGGGCGCGATGCAGACGCCGTATCCGGACCTGCGCCACTACACGACCCGCGACTACGGCAATCGGGTGGGCGTGTTCCGCATCCTGGACGTCCTGAAGGCCCAGGGCCTCAAGGCGACAGTTCCGATCAATGCGCGTCAGCTTTCACGCCTGCGTCCGCTGATCGACGCCGCCTTGGCCGACGGCCACGAGATCGCCGCCTACGGGCTCTCCACCGATCACATCCACTGGGGTGGGCTGGATCACGCCGAGGAGGCCGCCTGGGTCGCCGAGACGCGGGCGCGTTTCGTGGATGCAGGCCTGGCGCCCCGCGCATGGCTCAGTCCGGCGCGCCAGCAATCGTTCAGGACGCTGGATTTGATCGCCGCCGAAGGTTTCGACATCTGCCTGGACTGGGAGGTTGACGAGGTTCCCGTGACCTTCAGGACCGAGGCCGGGCCGGTGACAGCGCTGCCTCTGCTGAACGAACTGGATGATCGCACCCTGCTTATCGACCGCCGCCAGACCGAGGATGAGTGGGCCGATCAGATCCTCGCTGCCGCCAATCTTCTGGGCGAAGATCCTGCGAGGTTCGGGGCGCGCATGTTCGGCTTTACGCTCACGCCCTACGTCAGCGGCCAGCCGTTCCGGATCGCGGCGTTGCGGCGCGTTTTGGCGGGCCTCAAAGCCGCCGGCGTGCGGTGCGCGACGGCGACGGAGTTGGCGGCATGATCAAGCCCGATCGCCGGGGCCTGTTGGCGGCTGGGCTGGCAGGCCTTGCCGGGCCCTCGCTGGCGCAGACGCCGCAGCCTGAGCCCTATCTCGCCCTGGCGCTGCAGACCGCATGCGATGCGGTGAACGCCGATGCGACGCCCGAGGCCGCGCGCGCCCGGATCGGACGCGCTATCTCCCGTATCGGCGCCCAGGTTCGCGCCTCGGTGGGCTTCCTACGGGGGTTCACCGGGGTCGCGCCGCGGTTGGTGTTGCTGCCGGAATACGCCTTCACCGGCTTTCCGCAGGGCGAGAGCCGCGAGCTCTGGATCGCCAAGGCCGCCTTCGATCCGAAGGGGCGGGAGTATGCCGACCTCGCCACCCTGGCCCAGGGCGCCCGCGTGTTTCTGGTGGTCAACGCCTATGAGACCGACCCGAAGTTCCCGGGGCTCTATTTCCAGTCGACGGTGATCCTCTCGCCGGCGGGCGAGACCGTGCTGCGGTATCGGCGGATGATCTCGCTGTTCGCACCCACGCCGTTCGATGTCTGGGACCGCTTCCTCGATACCTATGGGTACGACGCTGTTTTTCCAGTGGCGAAGACCGAGATCGGGACCCTCGCGGCGATCGCCTCGGAGGAGATCCTCTATCCCGAGATCGCCCGTATGACCGCCCAGAAGGGCGCTGAGATCTACCTCCATCCCACATCCGAGGTCGGCTCGCCCGATTTGACTCCCAAGGAGATCGCCAGGCGGGCCCGCGCCGTCGAAAACATGGCGTATGTGGTCAGCGCCAACACCGGCGGCCTGATCGGCACCGCGATACCGGCGGCCTCGACCGACGGCATGTCCAAAGTGATCGATCCCAGTGGCCGCGTGCTGGCGGTGGCCGGGGAGGGCGAGAGCCTTGTGGCCAACGCCGTGGTCGATCTCGTCTCGCTGAGGTCTCTGCGTCGCCGCGCCGGAATGACCAACCTGATGTCGCGCCAGCCCTGGGGAGCCTATGCCCAGGGCTATGCCGAAGCGCCCGGCCTGAAGCCCGGCGAAGCGCCGCCGGACCGTGACGCCGCGTCGGGCCGGCAGGCTGAGACGATCCGGCGGCTCGTGGAGGCGGGCGTACTTCGCTGATCCGTCAAACTCGAGTCTGAGCCCAGGCCAGCGCCGCGATCCGGCAGGCGGAGGCGAGGGTGCGTTCACCTCGCCCGCGATCAATACCCACGATCGTCGCTGCGAGACTCTGGCCTCGCGCGGTCGCCATGGCCTCCAACACCGCCCAGAACTCCGGCTCCAAGGCGATCGAGGTGGCGTGACCCGAGAGCAGCACGGAACGTTTGCGGAGGCCGCTCATAGGGAATGCTTATGAAATCCGCGTCATGTTTCGCCAAGCCCCTTGAAATAAATGACGGGGGCGTCATCTTTGCTCCCAGACGAACGCACCAGGGGACTGCTCTCCGATGGCTATGACAGCCGACGCCTCCGACTTCCGCGCTCCCGCAAAGGAACTCGATACGACGAAGCTGAACTGGGGCCACGCCTGGCGCGCGCTCAAGAAGCTGATCGCAGACAAGGAGGACACCCGCCAAGTGTTCGAGATCATGCGGGCGCTGAATGGCAAGTCGATCGCTCAGGGCTATCACAAGCTGCTGGAGACGCCGGAAGGCGGCCGCATTGCGTTCGAGCGGCGCGAGTTCTCGGAACGCCTTATGGACGACGCCTGGCTCGACAGCCTGCCCGAGGGCAGCGTGGGCGCCGCCTATCGCACTTTCATCCGTTCAGAGGAGCTTTCGGCCTACGGTCTGGCCGATGTCAGCCGCGAAGGGGCCAACGATGTGGACGCCCCCCACCCCTACGCTTGGTTTGCGCGGCGCACGCGCGATGTCCACGACATCTGGCACATCCTGTCGGGCTATCACCGCGATGGCCTGGGCGAGGCCTGCCTCGTGGCCTTTTCCTACGCCCAGACCAAGGGTCTCGGATGGGCGTTCATCGCCTTCGGGGCCATGACGATGGGCAAGAACGGCGCCCCGAAGCACCCCTACAACCGAGCCATCCTCCAGGGCTACAGGCGCGGCAAGGCGGCCAAGTGGCTGCTCGGCCAGGACTATGAGCGCCTGATGGCGGAGCCGCTGGAGGCCGCGCGCGTGCGGCTCGGCATCACTCCGCCGACCATCTACGACTCGATCCCGCCGGAAGCCCGCGCAGCCTGATCAGACCCACCGGCGGCGCAGCCAGATCACTGGGCCGCTGAGCACCAGCAGCACGGCGCAGGCGGCGAACAGGTCATTCAGCCACTTGAACTGATCGTGGAAGATCACGCCAGCGTGGATGTCGGCCATGAACAGGTACCAGGTCGTGCCCGGCGCAGCGTGCTTGAATTCGATGCCTGCGCTCGGATAGGCCGCCGCGCCGTCTGGGGCGGTGTAGAACCCGCGGCTGCTCTTGAAGAGCCATTGGTCGGCGCGCCGGGTGGCGCTGGTCATCGCGGTCGGCGGGCCCTTGATCTGGCGCCAGACGCCGTCGCCTCCCACCTGCATCAGGTTCTCGCCGCCACCCCGACCGATGAACACCGCGTTCTCGGCGCGGAACAGATTACCCCCAGCGCCGGCGTCCGGAACGCTGTCATCGAGTTTCCAGGAGCGGCCGCCATCGCGGCTTTCCAGAATGCCGAAC
>NZ_JBILUK010000041.1:0-17865 GCF_044371015.1 Phenylobacterium sp. | reverse complement strand
CTACCGGCAGCGCGCCGGCCACCCGGGCGTTGCTGGCCGCGGTCGCCAAGGCGCCCAAGGGTGCGGTGATCCTGCCGGGCCTCGACACCGAACTGGGCGATGCGGCCTGGGCCGTCATCGACCCCCAGCATCCCCAGAGCGCGCTGAAGCGGTTGATCGACTCGGCCGGGCTCGCGCATCGCGACGTCCCGATCTGGCCCGCCTCGGCTTCGACTGAGCTCGTCGGCGTTGCGCGTCAGCGGCTGATGAACGAGGCGTTGCGACCTGCCGACGCCACGGCTGACTGGCTTCCGGAGATCACCCGGCTGGCGGCCGACGGGGCTCTGGAGATTGGCCTTGCGGGCTTGAGCCGGGTCCGAGCCGCCCATGAGGATGAGGCGGCGGCGGTCGTGGCCCTGCTGCTGCGGGAGGCCCTTGAGACGCCGGATCGCACCGCCGCGCTGATAACCCCTGATGCGGCCCTGGCGCGCCGGGTCGCCGCACGCCTGGCCCGATGGGGCGTTGTTGCTGAGAGTTCCGCCGGGACGCCGCTGGGGCTGTCGCGGGCCGGCGCCCTGGCCGGCCTGGTCGCGCGCGCCGCGGTGGATCCACTGGATCCGGTGGCGCTGCTGGGTATCTTGAAGCATCCGTTCGTCCGTTTGGGATCGTCCGAGCCGCTCGAGGTCGAGCGGGGTCGCACGCCGGCGGTTCTCAGGGGCCCCCGCGCACGGGACATCGCCGGGCTTCGGGCTCGGGCCGAGGCGATCTCGCCCGAGGCCCTGATGCTGATCGACCGTCTTGACGCGGTCCTGGCTCCGCTGACCGAGGATGGCGACGCGCCCGCCGAGCGCGCCCGGCGTCTCTGCCGGGTCCTGGAGGCGCTCTGCGAGGGCGGGCCGGGCGACCCCTGGATCGGCCCCGAGGGCGAGGCCCTGTCGAGGCTTCTGGGCGGACTGATGCGCGACGGCGAGGTGTTGCCGGATACCGACGCGCGCACCTTCGGCGAGCTGCTGCGTCGGCTGATGGAGTCCGAGACAGTCCGGGCCCCCGAGGCCACCCACCCGCGCCTGCGGATCCTCGGCGCCCTAGAGGCCCGCATGGTCCGCGCCGATCGGGTGATCCTGGCAGGCCTGGAAGACGGCGTCTGGCCGCAGTCGCCGCCGCAGGATCCGTTCCTGTCGCGTCCGATGCGCAAGGCGTTGGGGCTGCCGTCGCCGGAACAGCGCATCGGCCTGTCGGCCCATGACTTTGTCCAGGCGGCCTGCGCGCCGGACGTCATCCTGGTCGACGCCGAACGGCGCGGCGACTCACCGGCCGTGAAGTCCCGTTGGCTCTGGCGGCTGGAAACCCTGGCCCGCGGCGCCCATCAGACCTTGCCGGAGCGCGCCGACGTTCTGGCCTGGGCGCGAAAGATGGACGCCCCGGAGGCCCTGCAACGCCCGATCCGTCCCGCGCCCTGTCCGCCGCTCAGCGCCCGGCCCCGCGCCCTGGCCGTCACCCGGGTCGAGACCCTGACGCGCGATCCCTATGCCGTTTGGGCGCGGGACATCCTCAAGCTCTACCCGATGCGCCGGCCCGATGAGGCCCCCGACGCCCGCGAGCGCGGCACCGCAATTCACGCGGCGTTTGAGACCTTCACCCGCCGTTGGCCGTTAGAGTTGCCCGATGATGCGGCGGCTCGTTTCGAGAGCCTGTATGTGGACGCCCTCGTCGCCGCCGGGCTGCCGCCGGAAGACCTGGCGCGCGAGCGGGCGCTGGCCGTCGAAGCCGCCCGCTGGGTCGTGGAACAGGAACGCGAGCGTCGCGCCGATGGCCGGACCCTGCACGTGGAAGTCTCGGGCAGGTGGACGTTCCCGATCAATGGGGTCGACTTCACCCTTTCCGCCAAGGCCGACCGGATCGAGGTGCTGCCTGACGGCCGGGCCCACATCCTGGACTTCAAGACCGGCGCGGCGCCCAGCAAGGAACAGGTCGAGACAGGATTTTCACCCCAACTCACCCTCTCTGGCGCGATCCTCCAGGCCGGCGGATTCATTAGTATAGGGCCCCGCGCGCCGGGTGACCTGACCTATGTCGAGGTCAGGGGTCGAAAGCCCGCCGGCAAGGTGGAGATCCGGGGTGCGGCCGGCGAACAGAGCGAGGCTCTGGTCGCCGCCGCGCTCGAGGGTCTGCACGACCTGATCGCCAGCTATGACGAACCGACGGCCACCTATGGCTCCCGCACGGCGCCGCAGTTCGTGAAGACCTACGCCTCGGACTATGATCATCTGGCCCGGGTCGCCGAGTGGTCCACAGGGGCCGACGAAGGCGAGGGCGAGGGATGAGCGCGCCCGACCCACAGACCCGCGCCGCCGACCCACAGACCCGCGCCGCCGACCCGGCGATCTCGGCCTTCGTCACCGCCAACGCCGGGTCCGGCAAGACCAAGACGCTGATCGACCGCGTGGCGCGGCTGTTGCTGGACGGCGTCGAGCCCGGCGCGATCCTCTGCGTGACCTACACCAAGGCCGCGGCGGCCGAGATGCAGCGCCGCCTGTTCCAGGTCCTGGGCGACTGGTCGGTGCTCGCCGATCAGCCCTTGCGCGAGGCGCTCGACAAGCTGTCGGCCGGCCCCATCGAGGATCTCGCCCGGGCGCGGCGCCTGTTCGCCCGAGCGCTGGAGACGCCCGGGGGCCTCAAGATCCAGACCCTGCACGCCTTCTGCGAGAAGCTCCTGCGTCGTTTTCCAATCGAAGCCGGCGTCTCGCCCGGTTTCTCGGTGCTGGACGATGTGGAGGCTCATGGGTTGACGGCCCAGGCCCGCGCGAGCGTCGCCCGCCATGCGCTGAATCAACCCGGCCTGATCGCCGAGGCCTACGCCCACCTGTCGGTCGATCTCGACTACGAAGCCTTCGGCCAGATGTTCAAGCGCTTCGAGACGCGGCGGGGATATCTGGCGGACTACCTCGATCGCGAAGGCGCCCTGGCGGGCGCGATCCAGGCGGTGTGGCGGACCTGCGGATTCAACGGTCCGACGACGCCGGAGGCGCAGGCGGCAGCGGCAGCGGCAGGGCTCGATCGTTCACAATGGCGGCGCGTGGGTGAGACGCTTCTGGCGGCTGGCGGCGTGCGAAATGAGACCGCCGCCAAGTCCATGCTGCTTGTCGCCAGTGCGCAGGAACCCGCGTTCGAAGATGCGGCGTTCACGCTCCTCAACAAGGACTTCACGAAGACCAAGTGGCTGATGGAGGCCCCGGCATTACGATCTGCGCCAGAGTTGCAGGCGTTTGTCTGCGCCGAGCAGGACCGTCTGATCGCCGCTGTCGAGCGCATCCGCGCCGCGTCCGTCGCCATCACCACCGGCCATGTCGTCGCCCTGGCCGACGCCTATCTGACCGCCTACCGCAGGCTCAAGGATCTGTCGGGCAAACTCGACTTCGCCGATCTCGTCGAACGCGCCAAGGCGTTGATCGCCACGCGCCCGCAGGCCGCCTGGGTGCTCTACAAGCTCGATGGCGGGATCGACCACGTGCTGGTCGACGAGGCGCAGGACACCTCGCCGGATCAATGGGCTATCGTTCGCGCACTGACCGCCGAGTTCTTCTCGGGCGCCGGTCTTCGCGCCGAGGGTGATCCGGCGCGTCAACTGTTCGTCGTGGGCGACGAGAAGCAGTCGATCTACTCGTTTCAGGGCGCCCAGCCAGACCTGATGTTCCGGGAGTACGAGGCCCAGCGGCGGGCGGCCGAGGGCGCCGGCGCGGTGCTTGAGCAGGTGGACCTCTTGCAGTCCTGGCGATCGACGCCCGAGCTTCTCCGCTTCGTGGACGCGGTCTTCGCGCCGCCCCACCTGGCGCTGGCCATCCGTCAGCGGCCCACCCCGGAACCCGTCACGCACGTCGCCACCCGGACGAGCCACCATGGCTGCGTCGATCTCTGGGATCTGGAGATCCAGCCGCCGGCCGAGAAGCGCACGGCCTGGAAGCGGCCGCTGGATGTCGAGGACGAGGAGAGCGCCAATCGGCGCCTGGCGCGACGGATCGCTACCGAGATCGCGGACCTGATCGGGCGGGGCGACGCGATCTACGACAAGTCGCTCGACGTCGATGGCCCCAACGGCGGCTGGCGGGCCGCCCAGCCCCAGGACGTGCTGATCCTCGTTCGGAAGCGGGGCGCGCTGTTCGAAGAGATCCTGCGGGCGCTCAAGCGCGCCGGACTGCCGACCGCCGGCGCCGATCGCCTTAAGCTGTCCGAACACATCGTCTTTCAGGATCTTCTGGCGCTCGCGCGGTTCATCCAGGCGCCTCAGGATGACCTGACCCTCGCGGCGCTTTTAAAATCGCCGCTCTGCGGCCTGGACGACGAGGCCGTGTTCGAGCTGGCCCACGGGCGGGGCGACGCCAGCCTGTGGGCGATACTGGAACGGAAGGCCGACCAAAATCCGGCGTGGTCAGCGGCGAAGGACGTCCTTGATCTCGCGCGCTCAAGGGCCACGACCTGTGCGCCCTATGAGACCTATATGAACGTGCTCGCCCATCGCGGCCTCGATGGTCGGACGCTACGGCGAGCTCTGGTCGTGCGGCTGGGCGATGAAGCCGAAGAAGCCCTGAACGAATTCCTGGGGCAGGTGCTGGCCGCTGAGGCGCGGGGGGTCACCGAGTTCGAGGCCCTGGCCGCCGCGCTCGCTGCGCTTGAGATCGAGGTGAAGCGTGAGATGGAGGCCCCTTCCGGCCAGGTGCGGGTGATGACCGCCCACGGCGCCAAGGGACTGGAGGCGCCTATCGTCTTCTTGCCGGACATCGTGCGGACCAAGGGCGGCCAGGCCTCGCCACTGCTCGAGACGGCCGATGGCGACGTGCTCTGGAGCCGCCGTCAGACCGACGACTGCGCCGCAGCCGCCGAGGCGCGCGGAGAACGCGACCGGCGCGCCGAAGATGAGGCCTATCGCCTGCTCTATGTGGCGCTGACTCGCGCCCGCGATCGGCTGGTGCTTTGCGGCCGCCGACGCCACATCAACAAACCGGAGAATATCGGCGGCTGGTGGCGGGCGCTGGACGACGCCATGACCGGGCTGGGCGACGAGGTGCGGGACCTGGACGGCCCGGCCGGCCATGTCCGGCGCTATGGCCCCGATCCGACGCGCCTGCCCGACGCGAGCGCCACCCTGGAGGACGGGGTCCAGCCTCCCGACTGGGTTGATGCCGACCCTGCGCAGGAGACGCCCGCCCGCCTCACGACTCCGTCCGAGTCGGTCGAAGCGCAACCGTCGCCCGCCCCTTCGCCGCTTGCGGAGACCGATGGCCTCGGGCGGTTCCGGCGCGGCGAACTGATCCATCGACTGCTGGAGTTGCTGCCGGAGCTCCCGGCCGCCGACCGCGCCCGGGCCGCTGCGCGCCTGCTCGCCCGCGAGCCCGATCTCTCGGCCGCCCATCGCGCCGAGATGGCCGCCGCCGCCCTTTCGGTCCTGAACGATTCGCGCTTCGCTGAGGTGTTCGGCCCGGGTTCGCGCGCCGAGGCTGTGGTTGCGGGATCCTCCACGAGACTTCCGGCGGGCCTGAAACTCTCGGGCCGCGTTGATCGGCTGGTGGTGCTTCCCGATCGCGTCCTGGTCGCGGACTTCAAGACCAACCGCCCGGCGCCCGACCGTGTCGCAAACGCGGATCCCGCCCATATCCGTCAGCTGGCGCTTTATGCCGCCGTGTTGGGCGAGGTGTTCCCCGGTCGCCGAGTCGAGGCCGCGTTGGTGTGGACGGATGGTCCCAAACTGATGGTGGTTCCAGAAAACATGCTGGCCGCAAGTCTGGCGGCTCTGGCCGAGGGCGGTTGATCCTGTCCCGGCCGCCGCCTACATCCAAGGCTCGATGATCGCCCGGTATCGTTTTCCCGGCGCGACAAGGAGACGACAATGAGCACGGTTCCCGTCACCGACGACACGTTCCAGACTGCTGTGTTGCAGTCCCCGCTCCCCGTAGTGGTGGATTTCTGGGCCGAGTGGTGTGGTCCCTGCAAGCAGATCGCCCCGGCCCTTGAGCAGCTCTCGGATGAGCTGGTCGGCAAGGTGACCATCGCCAAGCTTGATATCGAGGCGAGCCCCAACACCGGCTCGCGCTATGGGGTGCGCGGCATTCCGACCATGATGCTGTTCCGCGGCGGTCAGATGGTGTCGATGAAGGTCGGCGCCATGCCTAAGCAGAAGATCCTGGATTGGCTCACCGAGACCGGCGTCGCCGCCTGAGCCCCCACACGAATCATGATGGCCCGGCTCGTCCGGGCCATCAGGTCGAACTTGTGGTGCGCGCCTTGGCTCAGTCCTCGTCGCCGTCATCCACCTCGGCATAGGCGGGCTCAGCGTCCTCAAAGACACCGGTCTCCGAGGCCGGGCGCAGCGTCTCGCCTTCCGGCTGAACGATCCCTTTCTTGGCGTCGTCGCGGGCCTTCTTGTCCGCCGCCTTGCGCACGAGCGCGTCGAGCTCAAGTTGGGTCGACAGGCCAAGGGTCACCGGATCGACCGGCTTGATGTTGGCCGAGTTCCAGTGCTGGCGGTTTCGCACCTGATCGATGGTGGCCTTGGTGGTGCCCAGCAGGCGGGCGATCTGGCTGTCCGTCACCTCCGGATGGTTGCGCAGGAACCAGGCGATGGCGTCCGGCCGGTCCTGGCGGCGGGAGACCGGCGTGTACCGCGGCCCCTTCTTCACGGGCTTCAGCAGTTCGGCATGGCGGCTCTTCTGCGCCTTCATGCGATAGGCCGAATTGGCCTCCGCGGCGTCCAGTTCCTCACGGTTGAGCTGGCCATTGGCGATGGGATCGGCGCCGCGGATGTCCCGCGCCACTTCGCCGTCGGCGATGCCTTTCACCTCAAGCGGGTGCAGTTCACAGAACTCGGCGATTTGGTCGAAGGTCAGCGACGTGTTGTCCACCAGCCAGACGGCGGTCGCCTTGGGCATCAGGATCTGGGTCATGATCGAACCTCTGGGGCGCGCCCCGGAAACAAAGGCGCCCGGCCTTTCGGCCGGGCGGGTTGGAATTCCACGATATAGGCAAGAAGCGCGCGGCTGAAAACGGGATTGTTCGTTCTTCCACCTCAGGCGTTGAAGATCCACCCTTCCGGCAGACTGGAAAGCTGTACGCCGACCAACACGATCCGGTCGCCGCCCGCGCCGATTGTCACCACCGTATCCGCGCCCGACTGGGCGGTCGTGAACGTCGTGCCGGCCGCCAGCATGACCCGGTCGCCCTCGCCGGTGTTGAAATCGAGGATGCGATCCAGGCCTGAGCCCTCAAAAGCGTTGAAGGTGTCCGCACCCTGGCCGCCGCTGATGGTGTCGTCGCCCCGATCGCCGGAGAGGAAATCGACGCCGGCATCGCCCACCAGACTGTCATTGCCCTGGCCGCCGCGCACCACGTCGTCGCCGACCCCGCCGACCAGCGTGTCATCGCCGAGGTTGCCAAGCACGAGGTCGCCGCCCTCGTTGCCGTAAAGGATGTCGTTGTCCTTGCCGCCAACCACCCAGTCGTCGCCTAAGCCGCCCGAGGCGGTGTCGTCCCCGGCGTTGCCGTGGATGTCGTCGAACACCGAGCCCCCCGCCAGGGAGTCGTTTCCATCTTCGCCGCGCAGGAAGTTGCTGCCCGCGCCGCCATCGAGGGTGTCGCCGCCCGCGCCGGCAAGGATCCGGTCGGCGCCGCCGTTGCCTTGCAGCACGTTGGACATGGCGTTTCCGGTGATCGTGTCGGCGCCGAAGCCGCCGATCGCGTTCTCGATCCGCGCGCCCTGGGCGATCGCGACGTTGCCGATAAGGGCGCCGACGTCGGAGAAATGGCCTTCCCGAAGGTCGATCGTCTGGTTCTGCGAATAGCCGGAAAAGTCGAACGTGTCGTTGCCGCCGGCGTCCCATACCGCGAAGATCAACCGGGTTGAGCTCGACGTGGCGAGGAACCAGTCGCGGCCCGAATTCGAGTTGAAGCCATAGATCGTGTCGCCGGTCCGGGTGGACATGTTGGCGCCGTACTCGATCTGGGCGCCGCGAATGTCGTCGAGCAGGGGCACCGATGAGAACCGGCCGCCGAAGTTCGCTCCGGTGTTGGTCTCCGAGAAGTAGCTCATCACCGTGTACTGACGGCTATCCTGATAGTATTCGGCATCTTCGGCGTAGGTGAACCGGGTGTCACCGTCGGCATTGTAGTCGCCGGGGTGGGCCAGACCGATGGAATGGCCCAATTCGTGGACCAGAACTTGGCCGCCGAAGTTGCTGGGTGATGGGAACGCATTGCTGCCGGCTGTGATGTTCACCCAGACATCGCCAGCCGAGCTCAGGGGTGAGGGATTGCCTGGATAGTTCGCGAAGGCTGACGAGCCCTGTTCGCCCGAGGTGTAGTTCCCCAGCAGGATCGAAGCCTCGTTTGAATAGGCCTGGTCACCCTCCGTGCCCGAGCCGATGCGGATGAAACGGATGTTGGCGACGTCGGACCAGGCCAGAATCGCGAGTTCCGCCTGCGCGATCTGGGCGGCGTTGAAACGTTGGAACCCTTCCGTGTCGCTGGGCATGTTGAACGGCGCCGCGGCGCGGTAGGCGTAGGTGACGGTGTAGGCCTGCCCGGCCACGCCGCCCCAGCCGGGATAGGGCGCCATGGTCACAGGGTCGAAGCCGGTCAACTGCAAGCCGGCCCGGTCGATGGTGAAGCTCTGTTTGCCGTTGACCACCGCGCCGGCGCGTTCGCTGGCGTTGAGATAGGAGGCGCCCTCGGTCGTGGCGCCGGAGTCTGCGGCCAGCCCGGCGCAAAGCGGACAGCTGCAACGTGTGGCCTCGACGGGATTGATCCCGAAGGGTCGCGCGTTCAGCGCGGCGTCGGCGGCAAACTCGGCGTTCGGCATCTCAAGACTCTTGACGCCCCGTCCCCTTGAAAAGCCTAGGGGATACGGGTGCGGGCCTCAAGAGCGCCCGCAACCTCAGGTACGTCCCTGGCGGGCGCTTGGATCAACTTTCGAACGGCACGCGGCCGACAATCCGCAGGCCATAGCCCGCCGATCCCGGCAACACCGTCTGCGACGAAGTCAGCAGCCGCATGTCGCGCACGCCCAGGTCCAGCAGAATCTGCGCGCCGATGCCGTAGTCCCGCAGCACATTGGCGGTGTGGTCCGCCTGAGGCTGGCCGTAGCGTTCGGACAACCAGTGCGGATTGGAGTCGCGGATGAACACCGCCACGCCAGCGCCGTCATAGGCGGCCAGCGCCTTCAGCGCGCGGGGCACAAAGTCGCGTCGGGCCTCCACGGCGCCCAGCATGTCCGTCGCCAGGTCCACCCGGTGCATGCGCACCAAGGTCGGCTTGTCGGGTTCGATCCGGCCCTTGGTCAGCACGGCATGCTCGGTCTGATCCAGTGAATTGCGGTAGATGACCATACGGAAGCGGCCGCCATAGGCGCTCTCGAACGGAGTCTCGAGCACGCGTTCCACTTGGCGCTCGGTGCGACGGCGATAGGCGATCAGGTCGGCGATGGTGCCGATCTTGAGGCCGTGCAGCTGGGCGAACGCCACGAGGTCGGGCAGCCGGGCCATCGACCCGTCGTCCTTCATGATCTCACAGATCACCCCGGCCGGGTTGAGCCCCGCCATCCGGCTGATGTCGACCGCCGCCTCGGTATGGCCGGCGCGGACCAGCACGCCGCCATCCTTGGCCACAAGCGGGAACACGTGGCCCGGGGAGACGATGTCGTCCATGCCCTTGGTGGGGTCCACCGCCACGGCGATGGTGTGCGCCCGGTCATGCGCCGAGATGCCGGTGGTGACACCCTCGCGCGCCTCGATCGAGACGGTGAAGGCGGTGCCGTGGCCCGACTGGTTGTCGCTGGCCATGGGCGGCAGACGCAGCTGGCGCGCCCGGTCGGCGGTGATTGAGAGACAAATCAGGCCGCGCGCGTGCTTGGCCATGAAGTTGATCTGGTCCGGCGTGGCGAACTGGGCCGGGATGATCACATCGCCCTCGTTCTCCCGATCTTCCGCGTCGACGAGGATGTAGGGCTTGCCGTTGCGGGCGTCGGCGATGATCTCCTCGATCGGACTGATGGCGCCGGTGACAGCTTCGGGATCGGGCGTTCCGCCGACCAGATAGGGCTTCTTCATGCCGAGGTCCTCGCGTCTGCCGTCATTCGGGCGAACTCCATCACCTGCTCGGCCACTGTATCGAGCTGCCAGGCGTCCTTGGGGTCGCGCGGCAGTCCGGCGCCATCGAACCCGGCCCCGCCGGAATTCAGAGCTGCGCCGAACGGCGTCGGCCAGCCTCTCAGGGCATGGATGATCGCCCTCAGCGCCATCAAGGTTGTTCCGGCCGCCTGCCAGCCATCGGCGCTGATGATGGCGCCCACCGGCCGACCCGTGAGATATGGCCGCGCGTCGTCGCGCGTCACCTCCAGCGTGTCGAGCGCGTTCTTGATCACGCCGGAGATCGAGCCGTGATAGCCGGGACTGGCGACGATTATCCCATCGGCGGCGCGCACGGCCTCGGCCAGGGCCTGCTGGGAAGGGCCGACGTCGCCCGGACGCGGGTCGAAGATCGGGAGGCCGCCAAGAAATTCGCCGCCCAGCAGTCGCGTTTCCGCGCCCAGCGCCTCGGCGCGCGCCAGGGCGCGCACCAGCGCCTTCTCACTGGAGGAACCGGCGCGGATCGTGCCGCCGATCCCGACGATCAGAGGTTTTCGGGTCATGGTTCGACCCTTAGGGCGGGAAAGCGGCTTACGCCAGCCCAGGGTCGGTCCCTCAGGCCCCGGCCCCCTCCCGACGGCGTCCGGCATAGTGCGCCTTGAGCTCGTCCAGCTCTGACCGGAACCGCTTCTGGGCTTCCTCGCGAAGCTTGGGGATGTGGTAGCCGGGGAAAAGCTCGTTGTCGGGCTGGTAGTCCTTCAGGATCTGCTTGGCCAAGGTCACCTTATGCACCTCGGTCGGGCCATCGGCGATGCCCATGACCATGGCCGAGTTGATCATGTGCATGAAGGGCATCTCGTTGGAGACGCCCAGCGCGCCATGCAGGTGGGCCGCTTTCTGGGCCACGTCGCCATAGACCTTGGGCATGGCCACCTTGATGGCGGCGATGTCCTTGCGGACCCTGTTGTAGTCCTTGTGCTTGTCGATCAGCCAGGCGGTGCGCAGCACCAGTAGGCGGAAGCTCTCCACCGCGATCCAGCTGTCGGCGATCTGCTCCTGCACCATCTGAAGGTCTGAGAGCCGCCCGTCGCGGGTGGTGCGGCTCACGGCCCGGCGGCACATCAGGTCGAGCGCATGGCGGCAGGCGCCGACGGTGCGCATCGCGTGGTGCACACGCCCGCCGCCCAGCCGCACCTGGGCGATGACAAACGCCGCGCCGCGGTCGCCCAGCAGCGCGTCGTAGGGCAGGCGTACGTTGTTGTAGCGGACATAGGCCTCGTTCCCGCCGCCGATCTCGCCGCCCGCGCCCACCGCGACGTTGCGGATGATCTCGACGCCCGGGGCATCGGTGGGCACCAGGAAGATCGAGGTCCGCCGATAGGGGTCCTTCGCGTCGGGATCGGTGATCGCGTAGAGCACCAGAACCTTTGCGTGGCGGGCATTGGTGGAGAACCACTTCTCGCCGTTGATGACCCACTCGTTCCCATCCAGCACCGCACGCGTGGTGAAGGTCAGCGGATCGGAACCGCCGGTGGGCTCGCTCATCGAAAAGGCCGAGCGGATCTCGCCGTTCAGCAGGGGCCAGAGATACTGCTCTTTCTGCTTCTCGGTGCCGTAGTGGGCGATGATCTCGGCGTTGCCCGAGTCCGGCGCCTGACAGCCGAAAACAGAGGGCGCGAGGCCGTTGCGGCCCAGCTTCTCATTCATCAGGGCCAGCTTGAGCTGGCCAAAGCCCTGGCCGCCCAGCTCCGGCCCCAGGTGACAGGCCCACAGGCCCTGGTCCTTTACCTTCTGCTGCAGCGGCTTGATGAATTTCTCGCGCCCGGCCGAACCCCACACCGCCATGCCGAGGTGGGAGATCGGCTCGACCTCCTCCCGCATGAAATCCTCGATCCAGTCGAGCTGCTTCTGAAACTCCGGATCGGTCTCGAAATCCCAAGCCATGGCCGTCGCTCCCGTCTCGCCGTTTTTCGTGTTTCCGGTACGCTAGACCCAGGCTGCGAAAGATCAAGGGCGGGTCAGAACGCCCCGCTTCGGCCCTGGCCCGCGGCGAACCGCGTGGCGCCCTCGACGGCCGATCCGGTTTGCAGGGTCTCCATGCCGACCTTGACCTCGAACGCCGTGGCTTCGTCCCAATCCAAAGACCATTGCTCGAGCGCCGAAAGCCGGTCGTTGCGCATGCAGAGCTGCGGAAAGGCCGAGAGTTGGTGGGCAAGCTCCAGGGCGGTCGGTAGGGCCTGGCCGTTCGGGACTACGCGGTTGGCCAGCCCCATGGAATGCGCCTCCCGCGCGTCTACCGGGCGGCCGGTGAGGATCATGTCCATGGCGCGCGAGTGCCCGATCAGACGCGGCAGCCTTACGGTGCCGAGATCGATCAGCGGCACCCCGAACCGGCGACAGAACACCCCGAAGGTCGCACCTTCGGCCGCCACGCGCAGGTCCGCCCAGCAGGCCACCTCAAGGCCGCCCGCCACCGCCGGACCCTCGACCGCCGCGATCACTGGCTTGCCGAGTCGCAGCCGCGTGCAGCCCATCGGACCGAAGTCCCCCTCTGCTTTCACAGGATTGCCGCCGCCGGTGCTGATCGCCTTGAGGTCGGCCCCGGCGCAGAAATAGCCGCCGCGCCCGGTCAGCACCGCCACATCCAGGGCGTCATCGGCGTCGAAGCGCTTGAACGCCTCGTACAGCCGCCGGGCGGTCTCGCCGTCTACGGCGTTGCGCCGTTCAGGTCGCTCGATGGTCACGACAGCCGTACGACCGTCGATCTCGTAGCTGACCGTGGACATGGATATCTCCTTCGTCTTTCGCCCATCCTCACGCTTGCAGCCACGCGGAAGGCAAGGGCAAATGCCCGACGTCAGCAGGGAGATCAGCATGGGCAAGGCCAGCAAGCAGGGCTTCTCGAAGGAGCGCCTGGCGCGGATCGACCGCTTCCTGGCCGACAAGTACATAACCCCCGGCCGCATGCCCTGCGCTCAGTTCGTCCTGGCGCGTGAGGGCGAGGTGGTCCACCAGACCGTACTCGGCCATCGCGATGTGGAGCGCGGCGTCGCCCTGACCGAAGACACGGTCTATCGCATCTATTCCATGACCAAGCCGGTCACCTCGGTGGCGCTGATGACCTTCGTCGAGGAGGGCGCCATCGCTCTGGATGATCCGGTCGAACGCTACATCCCGGCCTGGAAGGACCTGGGCGTCTTCGCTGCGGGGGTGGAGCCCGCGTTCCTCACCACCCGGCCGGCCCGGCCGATGCAGGTGGTCGACCTGCTTCGCCATACCTCCGGTCTCACCTACGGCTTCCAGAACCGGACCAATGTCGACGCCGCTTATCGCAAGCTGGTCCTGGAAGACATGCATGGCGAGCACGACCTGGCGGGTATGATCGACCGGATGTCGCGCCTGCCGCTGGAGTTCTCGCCCGGCGAGGCCTGGAACTACTCGGTTTCCACCGATGTCTGCGGCCATCTCGTCGAAGTGCTGGCCGGCAAGCCGCTGGACCAGGTGTTCCAGGAGCGCATCTTCGGGCCACTGGGCATGACCGAGACGGGTTTCCACGTGCGTGACGACCAGCGAAGCCGCTTCGCCGCCTGCTACAACGCCGCGCCGGGCGGGAAAATGAAGCTTCAGGACGATCCACAGACCAGCAAGTACCTGGCGCCGCCGGCCCTGCTATCGGGCGGTGGCGGGCTGGTGGGCTCCGCCGCAGACTACTTGCGCTTCGCCAACATGCTGTTGAACGGCGGCGAGTTGGACGGCGCGCGTATCCTGGCGCCGAAGACCATCGAGCTGATGGCCTCAAACCACCTGCCGGGCGGGACGGACCTGACCCAGATGTCGCGCTCCCTGTTCTCCGAGAGCACCAATGCGGGCGTCGGCTTCGGCCTGGGCTTCGCGGTGGTGTTCGACCCGCCGCAGACCTTGATCCCTTGCAGCCTTGGCGAATTCTACTGGGGTGGCGCTGCGTCGACCGCCTTCTGGGTTGATCCGGTGGAGCAGGTGACGGCTGTGTTCATGACCCAGCTTCTGCCGTCGTCCACCTACCCCGTGCGCCGTGAACTCCGGACGCTGGTCTACTCGGCGCTCATGGAGACGAACGGGTGATCTCGTCCGACGGGGAGGCTTCGGTCCGAGCCGGGCCGGCCGGCAGCATCCGCGACTTCCGCCATCCGCCCCAGCGATAGTAGGCAGCCGCCAGGATCAGCGACACCAGGCTGCCGATGGGAAAGCTGATCCAGATCGCGTCAGCGCCCAGATAGGGCGTCAGGATGTTGGCCAGCGGCACCCGGAACACCCAAAGCGCGATGATCATCGCGATGGCCGGCGGCCAGACGGCGCCCGTCGATCGAACGATTCCAGAGTAGATGAACGCCATGCCGAAGGGGATGAAGCCCCAAAGCACAATCGAATTGATATGGATCGCTACCGGCAATGATGGGCTGTCGCCCGGCAGGAAGGCTCGGAGGATGAACGGGTCCAGCAGGTAGACCAACACGATGGGAACCGCCGAGAAAATCGCGGCATAGATCACGCCCACGCGGGCGATCTGGCCGACCCGGTCCATCCGTCCCGCCCCGACGTTCTGGGCGGCCATGGACGACACCGCCGCGCCCAGCGCCATGGCTGGCATCTGCACATAGGTCCAAACCTGCACCGCCGCCCCATAGGCCGCTGCGGTCATCGAGCCATAGCCGTTGACCATGCTCATCATGGTCACCGCGGCCAGCGACACGACCATCATGTGGAAGGCCATGGGCAGTCCCTTGAACAGCAGCCGCCCGACCACCGCCCAGTCCGGCCGGAATGCGCGCCACTCGTCCCAGGTCAGCACCAGAAGGCTCTGGCGTCGATAGAGCCAGATCATCATCACGATCAGCGTGCCGCCCTGGCCGATCAGGGTCGCGAAGGCCGAGCCGGCGATGCCGAGACGGGGAAATGGTCCGATGCCCATCAACAACAGCGGATTGAGGGTCACTTCCACGCCGACCGCCACCAGCGAGAAGAAGAACGGGCTGCGGGAATCACCGGCGCCGCGCTGGGCCATCATCATGAAGGCGAAGAAGAACAGCATCGGGATCGCCGCGAAGATCACGCGCAGATAGGCTGTGGCGTCGGGCCTCGCGTCCATCGGCGTGCCCATCGCCCCCAGGATAGCCGGGGTCAGCGTGAACCCGGCGATTCCCACCAGCACGGCGATCGCAATGAAGAACAGCGTCGCGGTGCCGACCACGCGGCTGGCCATCGCGCGGTCGCCGGCGCCCACGGCCTGGCCGATCATGATGTTTGCGGCCATGCTCATGCCGAACATGGCGCCCAGCATCAGAAAATAGATCTGATTGGAGTTGGCGACCGCGGTCAGCGCCGCCTCGCCAAGCACATGGCTCACCCAGATGGCGTTCGTGGAGCCGTTGATCGACTGCAGGATGTTGGTGCCCATCACGGGCAGCGCAAAGAGGATCAGCGTCTTGCCGATGGGCCCGGTGGTCAGGTCGGGCAAGCGTCGGCCGGGAGGGCCGCCTCGCATGTCTCCGCCTGGGCCGTCCACGGCGCACTCCCAAAACCCATACCGTCTTTACGAGCGGTCTAGGGGCCGGTTCAAGGGTCGGAGACGGTTTCGGCGACGCGCGGGCGCCGTTATGGGAGGCGTATGAGCCTTCGCATCCTCCAGTTTGGAACCACCGGACAGCTCGGCGTCGAGCTGGTCCGCCAGGGCGCTGCGCGCAGCGCCGATCTCACAGCCCTTTCGCGCGCCGACGCGGATCTTGCCGATCCTGCCGCCTGCGCCGCTCGCATCGTGGCGGCGCGACCCGACATTGTGCTGATCGCCGCCGCCTACACAGCGGTGGATCAGGCCGAGCGCGAGGCTGACCTCGCCCACCGGATCAATGCTGAGACCCCAGGCGCGATCGCAGCGGCCGCCGCCCAGGTCGGCGCGGCGGTCGTCAACATTTCCACCGACTACGTCTTCGACGGCGCCGGCGGCGCGCCCTATCCCGAGACCGCCCCGACCAATCCCCTCAACGTCTACGGCGCCTCGAAGCTGGCTGGCGAGCATGCGGTCGCCGCCGCCAACCCCCGATCGCTCAATGTCCGGACCAGCTGGGTGGTCTCGCCACACGGCAAGAACTTCGTGAAAACCATGCTGCGGGTCGCCGCCGCAGGGAACCCGCTGAAGGTGGTGGACGATCAGCTCGGCCGCCCGACCTCCGCGGCCGACCTGGCCGGCTTCCTGCTGGATCTCGCGCCCCGCCTCGCCGCCGCGCCGGCCGGCGACCCGCTGTTCGGAACCGTCCACTTCGCCAACGACGGTGAAGTCAGCTGGCGCGGCTTCGCGCAGGCGATCTTCGCCGGGGCGCTGGGTGACAAGGCCCCCGACGTCGCGGCCACCACCACCGCCGAGTACGTCACCCCGGCCCGCCGCCCTCTGAGAGCGACGATGGATCTGACCCGGCTCCAGCGGGACTTCGGCGTGAACCCGCGCGACTGGCGCAAGGCGCTGAAAGACATCCTCGCGGAACTGCCGCCCGCCTAGGCGCCCTGTCGAAACGCGTCGGCGGCTCGCGTCTCTCCGGCAGGAGGCCCGACCATGACTCTGTTGATGATCCTGTCCGCGCTGGCGGGAATCCTGACGGCGCCCGGCCGCACAATTGAGGACCAATCCAAGGACGCCGCCCGGCGGCCGGCCGAGGTTCTGGTGTTCGCCGGCGTCCAGCCGGGTTGGAGGGTTGGCGAGTACACCCCAGGCGGCGGATACTTCACCCGGCTGCTGTCTCCGGCGGTGGGCGAGGAGGGCCGAGTCTACGCTTGGCCGCCCAGCGAGATCGTCCGCCTACTGCCGCGCCATCTATCTGACGCCGAGGCCAACGCCAAAGCGGCGCCGCTAGGCAATGTGATCGTCCTTTCCGGACCCAACGAGCAGTTCGCCGGGCCCGAGTTGCTGGACCTCGTCTTCACGGCCCAAAACTACCATGATCTGCATACCCGCTTCGCCCCGCCGGGCGCATCGGCGGCGTTCAACGCAGCGGTGTTCCGGGCGCTGAAATCGGGCGGCCTCTATGTCATCGTCGACCACCGCGGACCCGCCGACGCCGATGCCCCCGACCGCCTGCACCGCATCGACCCCTCGCGGGTGCGCGCCGAGGTGGAGGCTGCGGGTTTCCGCCTCGAGGCTCAGGGCGCACTGACCGCCAAGCCGCGTGACCAGCCTGAGCGGTCCGTGTTCGATCCCGCCGTTCGTGGTCGCACCGACCAGTTCATGCTTCGCTTCCGCAAGCCTTGAACCCGGACAGGCTTCGCGGCCTACTGCCCGGATGACCTACTCCGAGGCCTTCATCGCCGGTCTGCCCAAGGCCGAACTGCACCTGCATATCGAGGGCAGTCTCGAACCCGAGCTGATGTTCGAGCTGGCGCGGCGTAACCGGGTGAGTCTGCCGTTTGCGAGCGTCGAAGCGGTGCGTGCGGCCTATGCGTTCGCCAACCTGCAGGACTTCCTGGATATCTATTATCAGGGCGCGGGGGTGCTCCTGACCGAGCGGGATTTCGAAGACCTGGCGCTTGCCTACTTCGACCGGGTCGCCGCCGATGGCTGCCGGCATGTCGAGCTTTTCTTCGATCCCCAGACCCACACGAACCGAGGTTTGCCCTTCTCGGTCGCGATCGAGGGCTTGCTGGCTGGCATGGCCGAGGCCGAGCGACGCCATGGCGTCACCTCATCGCTTATCCTCTGTTTCCTGCGTCACCTCGACGAAGACGCCGCCTTCGCCACACTGCGCGCCGCCGA
>NZ_JBILUK010000227.1:0-5096 GCF_044371015.1 Phenylobacterium sp. | reverse complement strand
ACTCGGCCTTGTCCTTGAAGTGATGATAGGGAGCGGCAGGACTCACGCCCGCTTCCCGCGCCACGGCCCTCAGCGAGAGCGCAGACGGGCCCTCGGCCTCCAGCAGCCTTCGGGCGGCTTCCACCAGGGCGCGGCGCAGATCGCCGTGGTGATAGGGGCGGGGCTCGGCGGTGCGGGCTTCACTCATGACCTTACCATAAATTCATATCCGTCCGGCGCATAGACATCTTGACGACGCTCAGATCGTCACTATCTGAGCACCGTTCAAATAAGAAAAGCCCCCAGTCCCTGGGGAAAGCAAACTGAAAAGGTGTGTGTCATGTCTCTCGTGAAGTTTGGACGGTTCTTCGACCGCGTCGCCCCCTCGTTCCTGCTTGTGCTCGGCCTGTTCGCGGCCGGCGCCACGGCGGCGCTGGGCGCCTGACAGCCGACCTGCTTGTCTCGGTCGAACCGACGGAGGGGCCCCCAGCGGGCCCCTTTTTCGTAGATCGGCGGGTCCCGCGACGATCCGATCGGCTGGCACGCATGTTGCTCGAACCGGTCATCGAGACTCGCCTCGCACGGGAATTCCCGTCTGAGGCGTTTCATCCTGCGCCAGCCGATCAGGTGACGTGGGGACCAGGTTCGGATCGGGAGTCCCACGATGGGTCTGGTCCGGGGGAAGCAGGAGGGCGAGATGTCCGCGGTCGAGCGAGATCTCATCTCTACCGAGTGGCGCGCCGCGGCGAGGCAAAACGTCGCGGTCGGCCGTCGCTTAACGACTCCGTGGGGGAATTCTGACAAAGTCCGGCTAACCGGCGAGCCTACGCTCGTCCCCGCATTCGTGTTTGGTGTCTCGGGTCCTATGCCTGCCCTTTGCGACAACATTGCGATCAGCGTCCTTGCGACGCTGGATGGGAGGGCGCCCGTATGAGCGTCGCTTCCTATCGTGATGACCGTTCGCGCCGTGGCGCGGCCGGGGCCGCGCTGGCTTGGCTTTGGCCCGATCCGCTGGAGACCGAAGCCAGGCGCGCAGGGTGGCCCTGGGTGGCGCAGCTGGGTGCGTGGCTCTGGCCGGATCGCCTGAACGATGAGCCGTTCGGTCGTCGTCATGGCCTGATGGCGATGATGTTCGGCTGGGCTTGGCCTGAGGACCTCGACCAGAACACTGCCAAGTGGTGGCGCGAAAGCTGGATGTGGAGCTGGATCTGGCCGGGCCGGGTCCTGGGCCCGGACGGCGAGATCTGCCCGCTCATGCCTTGGCACGCCGCGATGCGGCCAGAAGTCTGTCCGACGGATCCCTGGCACCGCAAGGTCACGCGCCATGGCGGCGTGCTGGCCATGATGTTCGCGGCCGGCGCGCTGGCCGCACCGACGGTGACGCAGGTGACGGATCCGCTGGATGGCGGTCGTCTGAGCGTTCTGCGCGGCGGCGGCGAGACGGCCCCTCAGACGGATGGCAGCCAGACGACGGGCGACGCCGGCGCGCAGGAAGACGGCGGTCAGGGTGGCGATACCGGTGGTGCTGGCGGCTCCGGCGGCGGCGGCGGCGGTGGACCCGGCGGCGATGGTGGACAGGACGGCGATATCGGCTTTGGCGATACCGGTTTTGGCGACACCGGCGGGGCCGGTGGCGGCGGTGGCGGCGGTAGCGGTGGCGCCGCCGGTGGCGGCGCGGGCGGCGGCGATGGCGGCGCGACCCAGACCGGCGGCGACGGCGGCACGACGTTTATCGATCCGGGCCCGGGTGGTGGACAAGATCTGGCGCCCCCGCTTGAGCTGGCCGGAGACACCGGTGGCGGCAGCGGCGGCGGTGCAGGCGGCGGCGGCGGCACGGGATTTGGCGGCGGCACGGGCGGCGGCGGTGGAACCGGCGGCGGTGATCCCTTCAACCCGCCCGGCGGCGGCGCGCCCCCCAACCTCGATCCCCCAGGCCCGCTGCCGGATGGCGGCGGCACAGGCGGCGGTACGGGCGGTGGCCCCGGCGGCGGCACGGGTGGCGGCACGGGCGGTGGTGGCCCTGGCGGTGGTGGAACCGGTGGTCCGGTCACGCCGCTCGATCAGTTCACCGGCGGTGGCGGTGGCGGTGGCGGCTCCGGCGGCGGCAATGGCGGCACGGGTGGCGGCGGCGGTGGCGGCTCCGGCGGCACGGCGGTGCCTGAGCCGTCGACCTGGGCCATGATGATCCTGGGCTTCGGCGCGGTGGGCTACGTGGTCCGTCGACGCCGGTTCCGGGCGCGCGTCGCCCTCTGATCCTCTAAATCGGGCGCCAAGCTCGGGGCGGCGGGCGTTGTTTCCAAGGCGCGCCCGCAGGTCTAGTCTCACCTTCAAATGGAGGAGATCGGGCCATGACCCATCGTTGGATGCTGGCCGCTGCGGCGGTTTTGGTGCTTGCTGGAACGGCTCCAGCGCTGGCCCTGCCGACCAATGTCGCCGCTGCGCTGAACGACAGTTCCCGTCCCGCCGCAGATCAGGCGCGTGACGCCGCGCGCAAGGCCGGCGAGACCCTGGAGTTGGCCGGGGTCCGGCCGGACGCCAAGGTGGCGGACCTGATCATGGGCGGTGGTTATTTCACGCGCCTGCTCTCGGCCGCCATCGGCGCCAAGGGCGAAGTTGTCGCCTATCAGCCCGCCGAATTCATTCAGTTCCGCGCCGCCTATGGCGACGAACAGAAGGCGGTCGCCGCCGCGCTCGCCAACGTGAAAGCGATCAATATGTCGCTGGGCGCACTCGATCTGCCGGATGGGCTCGACCTGGTGCTGACGGTCCAGAACTATCACGACCTGCACCTGACCCCGTTCCCGAAGGACACGGCGGCCAAGGTCAACGCCGAGGTCTTCAAGTCGCTGAAGCCGGGCGGGGTCTATCTGATCATCGACCACTCGGCGGCGCCCGGCGCCGGGCTCGAGACGGCCAATACGATCCACCGGATCGATCCGGCCATCGTGCGTCGCGAGGTGGAGGCCGCCGGCTTCAAGCTGGACCGAGAGGCCGACTTCCTGCGCCTGCCGTCCGACCCGCGCACGGCCAACGTGTTCTCGCCCGCCATCCGGGGCAAGACCGACCAGTTCGTCATGCGGTTCGTGAAGCCGAAGTGATCCCGCGCCCGACTTGAAACGCGGCGGGCGGCGTGCGAAGCGCCCGCCATGACTGATGATGCAATCCCCGCCCTGCCGGATCGCCTGAGCGCGGACCCCGACAGCCCGTTCTATGACGCCGCGATCCTGGAGCGGAATGTGGGCATCCGCTTCAAGGGCGAGGACAAGACCAATGTCGAGGAATACTGCGTCAGCGAAGGCTGGGTGCGGCTGACGGTCGGCGCCAGCAAGGACCGGCGCGGCAAGCCCTTGACCGTGAAGCTGCAGGGGCCGGTCGAGCCCTACTTCCGCGAGGGCTAGGCTGCGGCGCGCAGCTGTTCGAACAGGTCAGCGGGCCAGGACGACTCGAAGGCCTTGAGACCCAGCCGGCTGCGGATGGTTTCCAGCGGCTGGTCCCAGATCGCGGGCCAATCAACGCCGAGGATCGGCGGACTCTCGCGACCGTGGCGCCATCCGCCCAGGATGATATCGAGCAGAAGTGTCGCGGACTCAGGGCGCTCCAGGGCCGCACGGGCGGTGACCATGCCCAGGAACATCGCCGAATAGTGGTGGCCGAACTGGCCCAGCTGAAAGCCGGAGATCGCCACCTCGTGAAGACCGGTGGTGCGGTAGCCGGCGGCCAGGTGCCAGAGATCATGGCACTGCAGGATTCGCGTGTTGAGATAGTCGAGCGGCGGCGGCAGGTCGGCGAGGCCCAGCGCATCGCGATCCAGCACCTCGAGGTCGAAGCCGTTGTCGACGATCAGGGCGTGGAAGGCGCCGCCGAGCGAATCCTTCGGGCAACGCGCCAGGGCCTCAAGTGTGAACCGTTCCGGATAACCGCCGGCGGCCGCTTCGGCGCAGCCGGGGTACGCGAGCGCCGCCGCTGCGGCGCGATCCCTTAGGCCGGGCCCGCAGACGCCGGCGAGCGCGGCTGTCCGCTGGGTGACGCCGGCGGCGCCAAGGGTTCCAGGCGGCGTATCCAACAGGGCCCAGAAGGCCGTCCAGAAGTCCGCCGGGATCGGCTCGGGCGGCGAGTCGGAACCAGGAATTTCCGGCGCCGCGACCGCCTCGCCGAACCAGCGGCTTGCCGCCAGGTCATACAAACCCGCCAGTCGCTCCGGCGCCGCGGCGGCCATGCCGAGCATCGCCGCCGCGAGTCCGACGAGGCCGTCCGGCGTGCGCGGATCACCGTCCCATGCCGCCTCGGCGGCCCGGGACTGGAACCGGGCGCGCGCGTCTGAGGTGATCTCGCTCATCCGCCGCGCTGGCGCATGGCCGCCATAGCGGCTTCCATCTCGGCGGCGGTGACCTTGCCGTCCTTGTTCGCGTCGACCATGGCGAACCGCTCGGCCGGCCTTCCGGCAGCCGTCCATTCGGCCTTTGAGACCGCGCCGTCGCCGTCCGTGTCCCAGCGTTTGATGAGGTCGGCCGGCGCAGGCATCTGGGCCTGAGCGACGCTGGCGGCCGCGAGGGCGATGGTGGCGGCGATTAGGACGGGGCGCATCAGGAACTCCCAGATTGTGGCGGGGCCAAGCTAAGGCTCCGAATGTGAACCGCGTGTGTCCGGTTCGTATCACACGATCCAGCCGGGCTCCGACTCCGAGGCGAACGGTTTGCGGTGCGTCGCAGCCCCGGCTATCGAGCGCCCATGAAGAACCTGGGTCTCATCGGCTTTGGGCAGTTCGGTCAACTCGCGGCCGGAATCCTGAAAGCCCATTTCGATGTGCTGGTGTTCGACAGGGCGCCCGAAACGGCCGGCCGGGCGAAGGCGCTCGGCGTCGCCTCCGGCTCGCTTGAAGCCGCCGCGGGTTGCGAGGTGGTCGTGGTCGCCGTCCCGGTGGCGGCGATGCGGGAGGTCCTTGTCGCCGTCGCCGAACACCTCAAGCCGGGGGCGCTGGTGATCGACGTCGGCTCCGTGAAGATGCTGCCGGCGCAATGGATGGACGAACTCCTTCCGGCCCACGCCGCCATCGTCGCCACGCACCCGCTTTTCGGGCCTCAGAGCGTCGCCCGCGACGGCCTTCCGGGACTGCGCCT
>NZ_JBILUK010000226.1:0-5154 GCF_044371015.1 Phenylobacterium sp. | reverse complement strand
GACTTCGCGCTGCTGGCGCGACGCTATGGCCTCGAGGTGGTGGCCGAGAAAGTGGAGACCGAGCGACAGGTGGTGGACATCCTCGATCTCGACATCCGCCTGGGTCAGGGCCACCTGTTCGGCGAACCCCGCGCCATCCGCGAAGCCGTGCTGGCTGAATCCGGCGCCCCGCCGACCGCGCTCCACGCCCGGGCGGCGTAGGCCTGACCCCCGGAACGTGATAGCCGCCCCAGCGCATGACCGCCCCTCGCCGGATCACCGGCCTTTCCGAAATCGCCGCCCGTTACGATGTGATCCTCAGCGACGTCTGGGGCGTGATCCACAACGGCCGCGAGAGCTTCCCTGAGGCCACAGGGGCGCTGGCGCGCTTCCAGACGGAGCGGGGGCCGGTTGTGCTCATCTCCAATGCGCCCAGGCCGCATCCGCCGATCGTCGAACAGCTGGCGGGCCTGGGTGTGCCCCGCGCGGCCTGGAGCCGGCTGGTGACATCGGGCGACGCCACCCGCGCCCTGCTGGCGCCGCGGGCGCCCGGGCCGGTCTGGGCGCTTGGGCCCGAGCGCGACGCAATCCTCTACGAGGGTCTGGGACTGGCCTTGGCGGAGCCGAGCGACGCCGCCTTCATCTGCGTCACCGGCCCCTATGACGACGACACCGAGACGGCCGAGGACTATCGCGCCCGCCTGACCGCTGCGCGGGATCGCGGTCTTGTGCTGATCTGCGCCAACCCGGACCTGGTGGTGCAGAAGGGCGACCGTCTGATCCCCTGCGCGGGCGCCCTGGCGCAACTCTACGCCGGTCTTGGCGGCCAGGTGGAGATGGCTGGAAAACCGCATGCGCCGATCTATGACCTCTCGCTGGCGGCGGCGGCCGAGGTGCGCGGCGACGCGGTGGATCGCGCCCGGGTGCTCTGCGTCGGCGATGGCCTGGCGACAGACGTCACCGGCGCCAACGCGCAAGGTCTGGACGTGCTGCTGATCACCACCGGCATACATGGCGCCGAGTTCGAAGGGGCTTCGGCCGAGGCCATCGGCGGCCGTCTGGCGGAGCGCGGCCTCTCGGCGAACTGGACGATGCCCGATCTGGTCTGGTAGGCGCGGTGGCCCGTGTGGCCCACAGGGGTGAGGGGGAACAGCGTGCAGAGCGTGTATTTCGAGGACATGACCGTGGGCCAGTCGGCCGAACTGGTCCGGGTGGTGGGAACCGCCGACATCGAAGCCTTCGCCATGGTCTCCGGCGACAACAACCCGGTGCATCTGGACGACGCCTATGCGGCGACAACCCCGTTTGGCGAACGGATCGCCCATGGGATGCTTTCGGCGTCCTACATTTCCGCGATCCTGGGCACCCGGCTGCCAGGACCGGGCGCAATCTATCTCTCGCAGACGCTCCGGTTCCGCCGGCCTGTGAAGGTCGGCGATCAGGTCACGGCGCGCGCCACCATCTCGGCGCTGGATCAGGCCAAGGGCCGGGTGACGTTCGACACGGTCTGCGAAGTGGCCGGTAAGGCGGTGCTCGAGGGCGAGGCCGTGGTGATCGCGCCGCGCCGTCCCGCGTGAGCGCGAGCCGGGCGCGATGAAACGGATCCGCGTGATCCGAGGCTGGCGCGACCTGCCCCCGGGCGACCGGGGCGCGGCTGTGGCCATGGGCAATTTCGATGGCGTGCATCAGGGCCACCAGAAGGTGATCGCCCTGGCCGCAGAGGCGGCGCGCGCGCTGGCCGCCCCGCTGGGGGTGATCACCTTCGATCCCCATCCCCGCGCCTGGTTCCGGCCCGGCGAGCCGGCCTTCCGCCTGATGAAGCCCGAGCAGCAGGCCCGCGCGCTGGAAGCGCTGGGCGTCGACATCCTCTATGTCCTGCCGCTCGACGAAGAGCTCGCCGGCATGAGCGACCGCGCGTTCGCCGAGACCGTGCTGCACGGCGGCCTTGGCGCGCGGCATGTGGCCGTGGGCTTCGACAACTCCTTCGGCAAGGGCCGCTCCGGTTCGCCGGCGACCATGCGGACCTATGGCGCGGAGCTGGGGTTCGGCGTTTCAGTGGCCGCGCCGGTGGGCGACGAGGAGGTGGCCAAGTTCTCCTCCACCGCTGCGCGCGACGCCCTGCGCGACGGCCGTCCGGAGGCCGCAGCCGCCGTGCTGGGCCGGCCCTTCGCCATTGAAGGCCCGGTGCAGCGCGGCCGCCAGCTCGGCCGCCAGCTGGGCTTTCCGACCGCCAATGTGGACCTCGCCGACTATGTGGCGCCCCGCTATGGCGTCTATGCGACGCGCACCCGCCTGCCCGACGGCCGCGTGGTCGGCGGCGTGGCCAATATCGGGGTCAATCCGACGGTCGAGGGCGTTACAAGGCCGCTGCTGGAAGTGTGGCTCTTCGACTTCGACGAGGACATCTACGACCAGGTGATCGAGACCGATCTGATCGCCTTCATCCGCCCCGAGGAGAAGTTCGACGGGCTGGACATCATGACCGCCCAGGTGATGCGGGATGCGCAGCGGGCGCGTGAGGTGCTGGGCGACTGAAGTCGCGGTCCACGACGTGCGGGAAGGGTTGGGTTCCGCTCTGGCCTCTGCTACAGCCCCGGCCATGCTTCCGGTTCGGATATCGGCGCGAATTACCCGCCCGGCGTGACGCCGCCGGACGAAGCTCCAGCGCGCGCCGGGCATTGACCCCGACCCTTCCGAACCCTCTGGACCTGACCCATGGCCGACGACGCCCCCGTGACCGCGCGAGACTATCGCGAAACCGTCTTTCTTCCCGAAACGCCGTTCCCGATGCGCGCGGGCCTGCCGCAGAAGGAGCCCCAGATCCTGGGGCAGTGGGACGCGACCGATCTCTACGGCTCGCTCCGCGCCGCCCGCCAGCGCGCCGGCGCGCCGCTGTTCGTGCTGCATGATGGGCCGCCCTACGCCAACGGCGCCATCCATGTGGGCCACTGCCTGCAGAAGACCCTGAAGGACTTCGTGGTCCGTTCGCGCTTCCTGCTGGGCTTCGATGTGGACTACGTGCCGGGCTGGGACTGCCACGGCCTGCCCATCGAGTGGAAGATCGAGGAAGAGCTGCGCGGCAAGGGCCGGCGCAAGGACGAGGTCTCCAAGGCCGAGTTCCGCACCCTCTGCCGCGACTACGCCGCCCACTGGATGGGCGTGCAGGAGACGGGTTTCCGTCGGCTGGGCGTGATCGGCGACTGGGCCAACCGCTACGCCACCATGGACTACAGTTCCGAGGCCGCCATCGTGGGCGAGTTCCACAAGTTCGTGGCCTCGGGCCAGCTCTATCGCGGCTCGAAGCCCGTGATGTGGAGCCCGGTGGAGCGCACCGCCCTGGCCGACGCCGAGGTGGAGTACCACGACCACGTCAGCCCCACGGTCTGGGTGAAGTTCCCGGTGACGCAGGGGTCGGACGCCACACAGGGCGCCAGCGTGGTGATCTGGACCACCACGCCCTGGACCATCCCGGCCAATCGGGCGATCAGCTACAACGAGGCCATCGACTATTCCGTCTATCAGGTCGAGGCGATGGAAGAGGGCCTGGCCTTCGAGCCCTGGTCCAGGGCGGGCGACCGGCTGATCCTGGCCGACAAGCTCTCAGGCGAGGTTTTCGCCGCCGCCAAGATCGCCAAGGCGCGACGGGTGGAACGGGTGGATTGCTCCGGCATGGTCTGCGCCCACCCTCTGGCGGCGCTGGACGGCCACTATGGCTTCGCCGTGCCGCTGCTGGCCGGCGATCACGTGACCGACGACGCCGGTACGGGCTTTGTCCACACGGCCCCGGGCCACGGCGCGGACGACTACATCGTCTGGCTGGCGCATGGCCATCGCGAGATCCCCGAAACGGTCGATCCGGACGGCGCCTACTATCCGCATGTGGCGCTGTTCGCGGGCCTCAAGGTGCTGGAGACCGAGGGCAAGAAGTCCGGCAAGTTCGGTCCGGCCAACCCGGCGGTGATCGAGAAGCTGATCGAGGCCGGGACTCTGCTGGCGCGCGGTCGACTCGAGCACACCTATCCCCATTCCTGGCGGTCCGGCGCGCCGGTGATCTTCCGCAATACGCCCCAGTGGTTCATCCGCATGGACGAGCCGGTCGAAACCGAGGCGCTGGGCGGCCGCACCCTGCGGGAGGCGGCGCTTGAGGCCATCGAGGCCACGCAGTTCCACCCGGCCCAGGGCAAGAACCGTATCCGTTCGATGGTCGAGAGCCGACCCGACTGGCTGATCAGCCGCCAGCGGGCCTGGGGCGCGCCCCTGGCCATGTTCGTCGACAAGGAGACCAACCAGCCGCTGCACGACCCGGAAGTCGACAGGCGGATTGTCGAGGCCATCCACGCCGAGGGCGCCGACGCCTGGTTCAACCGCCCGGTCACCGACTTCCTCGGAAGCCACGATCCGGACCGCTACGAGAAGATCGAGGACATCCTCGATGTGTGGTTCGACAGCGGCTCGACCCACGCCTTTACACTGGAGAACCGGGCTCACACCAAGTGGCCGGCCGATCTCTATCTGGAAGGCTCCGACCAGCATCGCGGCTGGTTCCAGTCTTCGCTGCTGGAAAGCTCCGGGACGCGCGGTCGCGCGCCCTATGACGCCATCCTGACCCACGGCTTCACCATGGATGAGGCCGGCGAGAAGATGTCGAAGTCCAAGGGCAATGTGCTCGATCCCGAGGTGGTGATCCGCGAGAGCGGGGCCGAGATCATCCGTCTGTGGGCGGCGATGATCGACTATGCCGACGACAGCCGGATCGGGAAGACGATCCTGCAGACCACCTCGGACGCCTATCGCAAGCTGCGCAACACCGTCCGCTACATGCTGGGCGCGCTGGCCGACTACGGTCCGGACGAGGCGGTGGAGCTCTCGGAGATGCCGCCGCTGGAGCGCTACATCCTGCACCGGCTGTGGGAGCTGGATGGCCAGGTCCGCACGGCTTATGAGGCCTATCTGTTCCAGGACGTGATCCGGCCGGTGCTGGACTTCTGCCAGAACGATCTCTCGGCGCTGTTCTTCGATATCCGCCGCGACAGCCTCTATTGCGACATGCCGGGCGCCGTGAAGCGCCGCGCCGCGCGCACGGTGATGCACGAGTGCTTCGAGCGGATCACCGCCTGGCTGGCCCCGCTGATCCCCTTCACCATGGAAGAGGCCTGGACCACCCGGTATCCGGAC
>NZ_JBILUK010000225.1:0-5180 GCF_044371015.1 Phenylobacterium sp. | reverse complement strand
CTTGTTCGTCTCTCCAACGGCGGGAAGGACGCCTCGGAATATCGCGAGTTCGATGCGGCGAAAGGTGCTTTCGTGCCCGGCGGCTTCCGGTTGCCGGAGGCCAGGTCGAACGTGGCCTGGGAGGACGCCGACACCGTTCTGGTCGGCACCAAATGGTCAGCTCAGGAGACAACGCTTTCGGGTTATCCGTTCATCATCAAACGCCTGAAGCGCGGCCAGCCGCTCACCGAGGCCGTGGAAGTCTTCCGCGGTTGGCGCGGCGACGTCTCGGTCGGTCCCGTGGTGCTGCGGGAGCCGGATGGTCGTGTCGCGGTGCGCGCCGTCTACCGGGCGACCGACTTCTTCAACGTGGAGTACCATCTGCTGACCGATACAGGCCCACGGCGCGTGGTGATGCCGACGCGCGCGTGGGTCGTTGGCTATGTGGGCGGCCGGCTGATCGTCACGCTCAGGGAAGACTGGGCCGAACACGGACTCAGGTCCGGAGACCTGATCGACTTCGATCTCGCCCAGGTCATGGCAGAGCCCGCTCGGCCAAAGCCCCATCTGATCCTTCGTCCGACCGATAGCCAGAGCATCGAGCAGGCAACAGTGACCCGCTCGCGGCTCGTTGTGGCGATGCTGGACAACGTGCTCGGCAAGGTGCTGGCCTTTGAGCGTAAGGGCGCAGACTGGATCTCGTCGACGATGAACCTCCCCGCCGGCTCGACGCTGGCCATTGCCTCGGTCTCGGACCATGACGACCAGGTGCTGGTGAGGACGGAGTCGCTTCTGGAACCCCAGAGCCAATGGCTGATGGACGCCGCGAGCGGGCGGGCCGAGCGCCTGCGCCAGGCGCCGTCGCGCTTCGATGCCTCCAATCTCAAGGTCGAACAGCTCTGGGCGACATCCAAAGACGGGGCCCGCGTGCCCTATTTCGTCGTCTCGGCGAAAGATCTGAAACGCGACGGCTCAAACCCCACATTGCTTTACGGCTATGGCGGCTTCCAGGTGAGCATGACGCCCACCTATTCGGGCACGCTCGGCAAGCTGTGGCTGGAGCGGGGCGGGGTCTACGTGCTGGCCAACATCCGCGGCGGCGGCGAGTTCGGACCCCGCTGGCACAAGGCCGGCCTGAAGCTCGACCGCATGCGGGTCTATGAGGACTTCTTCGCGGTGTCGGAGGATCTGATCGCGCGGGGGATCACCAGCTCCAGGCGCCTGGGCGTCATGGGCGCTTCCAACGGCGGCCTTCTGACCGGCGTCGCGCTCACCAAGCGACCGGAACTCTACAATGCGGTCGTGATCCAGGTGCCCCTGTTCGACATGATCGCCTACACGGGGCTCTCGGCCGGCGCCTCATGGATCGGCGAGTACGGTGATCCGACCAAGCCCGCCGAGCGGGCCATGCTGATGAGTTATTCGCCCTATCAGAACCTGACGGCGGGGCGACCCTATCCGCCGCCGTTGATCGTTACGTCGACCAAGGACGACCGCGTGCATCCGGCCCACGCCCGCAAGGCCGCGGCGCGGCTGGGGGCGCTGGGCTATGACTATTTCTACTACGAGAATATCGACGGTGGTCACTCTGCGGCGGCCAACCTTAATGAGGCCGCGCTGAGAGCGTCGCTGGAGTACACCTATCTGACCCAACGCTTGATGGATTGAGGCGAGGCGCCTTCGATCTAGGCGCCCGTCGGCCTTCGCAGATCTGACGGAAGGCGCGGGTGGCGCATTTCGTCTGTCGCGGTTAGGTCTGACCTAACACGAACCCGCTCAAGGTCGCTGAATTGAAGACCATCGCAGATCACAGCGCCGGCCTGCCGGTTGTGCGCTTCGCCGCCGGCGAAGTGTTGTTGCCCGAGGGCGCGCGAACCGGTCGCCTGCTGGTGCTGGTCGAAGGTGCAGTCGAAATCCTGAAAGGCGACTTTCAGATTAACCGGGTGTCTGACCGAGGGGCGGTCTTCGGCGACATGTCGGTGCTGTTGGACATTCCGCACATGGCCACCGTGCGCGCCCTGACGGATGGCGCCGCGCATGTGAGCTACGACGGCGATGCATTCCTCCAGTCAAACAGCGAGGTAGCCTACATGCTGGCCAAGACCCTCGCACAGCGGCTGAATGGGGTGACCACCTATCTCGCCGACATCAAGCGCCAGTTCGAGGACGAGCGCGGTCATCTGGGCATGGTCGATGAGATCCTGGAGTCGCTGCTCAATCAGCAGAGACAGACCTTCAGCCCGGGATCAGACCGGGATCCCTGAACCGGGGACCGAGCCAATCCGGGAATGCGGTCAGGTCGGCGATCGGGCGCACCAGCGGCGCGTCCAGCTTTAGGAATTCGGCACCCGCCAAAGAGAACCAGGCCGCCTCGCCCGCCTCCGTATCGATGACGGTGTGCGCCGGGATCGGTCCGATCTGCTGTCCGCTGTTGAAGATCCAGGTGTCGCCGATCCGGTCCGCCCAGGAACCGCCGTTCTTGAACGGCGCCTGGTGGATATGGCCGGTCAGGACGATGTCCGGCTTGTAGGTCTCTATCCAACCGGTGAGTTCCGCGTCGCCGTGATGGCGTCGACCATCCCAGCTCGTCGGAGATCCCTCCGGCGGGGCATGATAAGCCCAGATCCATCGCGCGGGCCGTCGGGCGGCGTCGCGGGCGAGCAACTCGGCGACGGAGGTTCGCGTCACCGGCCCATCCCACCAGGGACAGATCGTGATCAGGGTGTCGCCGAACTCCAGGCTGTCGCCGTCGGTGGGAATCCCAAGTTGGCGCACCCGCTCCATCCAGGCGGCCACCTTTTCGCCAGTCGGATCGCGGCTGTCGAGGTCGTGGTTGCCGGAACAGAAGATCACCCGAGCCTGTTGCGAAAGCCGTCCCAGGTACTTCAGCAGCACCAGGATCTGCACGCTGCCGTCGAGCTGTCCCGAAATGTCCAGATGGTCGCCGGCGAAGACGACGACGTCGAAGTCCGGTGCGACGGCGGCGGCCCAGTCAAACTGCTTCAACGCATAGTGAAGGTCGGAAACGAGCAGTAACCTCATCCCGTTCCTCACTCCCCAATGGTTCCCGCCCCGACGTCTTTGGGCGCGCCGTGCGCTGTCTCACCATCAATTGCAGTTTAACGCCACGGTGGCCTCGTTCCGCCCTGACGAAGGTCAGTGGCGCCCAAAAGCCAGGCTCACAGCGCTTCTGTTCTGAGCAGGACGTGTGAGAGCTGGAAGCTGGGCCGGGATCGTTCCGCAGCGTCTTTGTCCTGGGCTGGCGTCCTGGCCTCAGGCCGCACCCCCCGCCACCGCCCTGATCAGAACAGCAAACGCGCCCTGGCCGTGACGATAACCGGGAGCCGGGTGGTGCGCTGTTCGCGGAAGGCGACGACCCCGGCGGAGCGCGGTCCGCTGAAGACAGTGCGGTCGCGGGTGCGCTTGCGGGCGGTGAAGTTCTCGAACTGGAAGCGCATCAAGAGATCAGGACGCGGGGTCCAGTCCCAGTACACTCTGTAGAGTGGGTCTTCCTCGATGCGGCGGATCTCATTGATCCGGTAGACGGTGGCTTCAAAACCGTAGCCTGCTTCGAAGCCCAGGGTTGATCGCCACTCGGGCAGGTTACGCGTAATCTCCAGTTGCGCCTCAAAGGGCCGCTCCCCTGAGATGCGGCGGGCCTCACGGGTGACAGGGTCGGAGACTTCAGACCGCCGCCATGTGGCGGTCATGCGCACCACGGCGCCGGAGAAGCCCAGGCGGTCGGCGGGCGCGGAAACGTTGAACACGGCGGAGCCGCGCGTGCCGGAGCCGATGTTGCCCGGCGCATCGAAGCGCCCGGCGATCGGGATCAGGTCCACCACCTCGTCGACCTCGGCGTGGGTGATCGTGAGGACTACCGCGCCGCTCTCCCAGAAGCGCCGTTCGATGGCGCCCTCGAACAACCAGGAGCGTTCGGGTTCCAGATTCACGTTGCCGGCGTTGACGGTGTCGTCTTCGAAAGCCGAATTGGCCGCGAAATCCTCGAAATTCAGCTGACCGACTTCACGCTCCACCCGCGCGCGTAGCTGGACGGGGCCCAGGCTCCAGGTGGCCGAGGCGCGGGGCTTGGCGAAACTAAGGGTCTTCGACTGGTTTGCGCCGCCGTTCTGGCGGATGGTCGAACTCTCATAGCGCAGGCCGGCTTCAAGGCTCAGGCCGGGGGCCGGGCGCAGGCTGGCGGTGGTGAAAAGTTCGCCGCGATCTTCCTTCACCTCGACATTGGCCGAGGGCAGCACGACGGCCGCGCCGTCGACCGTCAATGTCGAGCGGGCGTCCAGTGTGTTGAAGGCGCCTTCGCCGCCGACTTCGAGCTCACCCCAGGAGAAGGCGCGGCGGAGCGAGGCGCGCCCAATGCTCTCATGCGAAACGGCGCGTTCGCTGGAGGCTTGGCGGCGGGTGCGGCCCGCGGAACTGGCCTGGATGACTTCCCGTTCAGTTCGCGTGAGAGCCAGCATCCGAAGGGTGAGCGTATCTGTGAGTTCGCGCTCATAGTCGCCGCCGACTTCGTACTCGGTGTCGCGTTCGCCGACGCGTGTGGTTTCGGAAAAGGCCGCGCCGGCCGAGGTGGCCAGCGCGCCGATCTCGCGCCGCCTGACGGTCTGGCGTTCGGCCGAGGCGTTCATCCGCAGGAGTGAGCCCTCGCGCTTGAATTCGCCCGCGGCGTTGGCCTGGATCGATTGGTCGCGGATTCGCGCGTCGAAATCGCCGCCCTCGATCAGGACGCCGGTCGGAGCGACGCGCCGCAGGACGCCGTCGCCCGAGTCGCCGCCCAGGTCACGACGGCCGCTTAGCTGCGCATCGGCGCTGAAGCCCGGCCCGCGCCAGTTGAGTTCGCCGCGGGCAAATCCGCCGGTGAAGCCGTTCTTGTAGGTCTTGCTGAACAGGTGGAGGGCCTGATCGGACGAGGTTCCGCCCTTACGCACCACATTGGCCACCACGCCCTGGCCTTGCATATCGATCCCAGGCGCGCCGCCGCGGATCACTTCGATGCGTTCGACTGAGCCGGACGAGATGCGCGAGAGTACGGAATCGATCGACTGAGACTTCGAGGCGGGACGTTCGCCATCGATCAGCACGTTGCCGCCGCCGCCCGTGCCGCGGGCAGCGTCGCCGCGGTCAAGCACGAAGCCCGGAGTGCGCTCGACCATCTCCCGAGCCGAGGTGACCCGCATGGCCTCATA
>NZ_JBILUK010000040.1:0-18545 GCF_044371015.1 Phenylobacterium sp. | reverse complement strand
GCAGCCGCCGCCTGACCGGCGTCGCCAAAGCGCACGAGCAGACCCAGACGGCGCCCCGCTTCGACGTCCCGTTCACCTACGCAATGATGTGGAGTCCGACGGCGTCGTTCATTGCCAATTCTTCCCCTAAGAAACGCTATGGCGACTTCGAGGCGGACGGCGTGGCGCGCGGCGTGACCGACTTCCAGCCGGCGGCCCCCGCCGTCGCCCGGCGCTTCTCCGCCGCCTTGGACAATGGCGAGGTCGTGAGGGGTCTGGCCACCCGCATCGCAGCCTACGACGTCCCGGTCTACGACCGCATGTGGAACGGCAACGTCGTCCGCGTCGAGCTGCAGGGCCGCACTCTCGTCGGAATGCTCAACGACTGGCGGCCTGAGGCCCAAGTCTTCTCGGCGGCCTGACGCAATGGACCTGCAGTCGGACCGGTAGGTTGGAACGTACAGGTTAACTCGGACCAGCCACAGAACTCGCTTTCCCGCCCGGCCGATTACGCGGCTGTGGTGGCAGCGTCCCACGCCCGATGGGCTTCAACCCGGAACTGGCGAAGGGTCGGTAGGCGTCTCAAGTTAGGTTGCAGATTGAAGGTGTTGTGGATCGGGCCGTTGCTTGGAAGGAGCCGCTGGTCTCTTGACCCGACACAATCCCGAAACCTGACATCGCCAACCGCCGCTTCGGGTCGTTTCTCCCCGTTGGCTACCCACCTACAAGCGCACGTTCGCCCTTGGTCCTCGGGAGCAGACGTTCGGAACGGGCGAAACGAGTCAGCTGCGGAAGCTAAGACCTTTCAATCTTCATCAGCAGTTCCTTAGATTCCGCGATCATCTCTCGAAAGCGCGCCCGTTCGGCCTTCATCTCCTTCGTGAACATGCCGTTCTTGAGGGCGTTCGTGTTCCCCTTGGGTGCGCCAGACCCCGTTGCGCCTCCGTGCATCCGGCAGCGCTTCTTCCCGGACACCGCAGGCGCCTGACACGTCGAACCCTTACGCGTTCTGGCCCCGCAACGCCGACTCCCGCGCATTCCCGCGGTGTTGCGCTGATGGCTACCGGCCACGGGGGATCGGAATGGGCTTCTTGAGCCGCGCTTCCCGCACGAAACTCGCCCCATCGATGATCTGAACCGGGGGCGAAAACTCATCCGGCGCGGCAAGCATCGGGGTCACAGCTTCTTGGACCGGCGCCGGCGCACCGGCACCAATGTTCCCCACGATCGCCTGCCCACCGGCGTTGACCGTAACGTGCTCCACTGTGATCTTCTGCTGACCGCGCCCGCGGTGCTTGTCGAGCGCCTCCATTTGACGGGCGTAGAGCGCCATAAGCTTCGACGCCTGTTTGAAGCTCACCTCCCGCCCCTCAAACGACTGGTTCGGCAACTGGGCGAGCCTCAGGCATTCCATGGCTGCGTTGTGCGTCGCGACCATCTGGGACGCGAGCATTCCTTCCAGGGTGTCGGTGGGGGCCAGGCCACTGAGGGCGGCCATTGCCGCGCTGACAGCATCCTGCCGCTCAAGCTCCGACATCGCGCCAGGAACCCACATGGCGTCGGCGGTCTGGCGGACGAGCTGCACGCCGAGCTTTCGATCGTCAGTCCCTGTGGCGGCCTTCAAATTGGACGGATCGATCGTGACCAGGCGGCCCTCTCGCTCCTGATCATAGGCACTGCGACCGGCCACGGCGGGCTCCCGACAGACTGACGTTCCATTGGAAGTTTACCATCGGCAATTGGCCTGGGCGAAGGCTCAGTCGGTACTTTGCATAGGGTTGTTTTTCGTTTTTGGGTTCTAGCCCTCCCCTACCCCCTCCTCGGAGCTCGGAGCATGCCTCCTGCTGGGGCTGATTCGGTCTTCTGGTGACAAGGCGTATGGGCCGGTGACATCGCCTATGGGCCGCCCCAGTGGGGCCTTGACGCGCCGCCGCCGCCTGCCATCTTCAAACCCGAAGACACGTCCGGGCCCCTCTGGCGCATGCGGCGGCATGCGTGATGTCGGACTTCCCTCACGGCCCGCTGCGGCGGGATGGCGCGGACGCGGCGCCGATCGCGAGGAGGCGCCGGGCGAACCCTACAGCGAGTCCGATATGGCCGCCCAGCGCCCTGGCGCGGAGCGTGGCGCAGCGCGCGGTGCGCCACTTTGCGCGGAGGCCTTTGACGGGCCCGCCCGTGGCCAGTCACCGCGCCTGACGCAAAACCACATCGAAACGACAGCGGGGAGGCACGCATGACGCAGGCGGAGCAGGCGGAGCCGCCGAAGCTCTCGGTCTGGACCAAGTTCGTCTACGGGCTGGGCTCGGCCTCCGAGATGGTCACGCTGGCCGCCGTCGGCGGCTACGCCATGTTCTTCTACAACCAGGTCGTAGGCCTGCCGGCGACCTTGGCTGGACTGGCGATTACCGTCAGCCTGGTGTTGGACGGCATGGCGGAGCCGCTCGTCGGATCGCTCTCGGACCGCATGCGCAGCCGGTGGGGCCGCCGCCATCCCTTCATGTTTGTCGGCGTGATCCCGGTGGCCATCTGCGTGGTCGCCATCTTCAACCCGCCCAAGGACCTCGCGCACATCTGGCTGTTCTTATGGTTCGCCAGCTTCGTCGTCACCCTGCGGATATTTATGGCCGTCTGCCACGTTCCGCACATGGCGCTGGGCGGCGAACTGGCCCAGGGCTACACTGAGCGCAGCCGCGTTATGGCCTGGAACAACCTCCTGGGCATGATCGGACGGGCCTCGACCTCGTTCATCGCGCTCAGCCTGTTCTTCCACGCCACCGAAGAGTACCCGCGTGGGCTCCTCAATCCGCACGCCTACACGCCGTTCGCGCTGTCGGTGGCGGCGGCGGGCCTGATCTTGCTAATGATCTCGGCTTGGTTCACCCGTCATCGCATCCCCTACCTGCCGAAACCGCCGCAAGACCTGCCTCCGTTCAGCCCCTTCGAATTCTTCCGCGACATGAAGGGGGCCTTCTCGAACATCAACTACGTCTGGCTGCTGGTGGGCTTCTTCTTCCTTTCGCTGATGCTGGGCGTGCGCGAGGGGCTAAACCTTTACATCAACACCTTCTTCTGGGGGTTCACCTCGGAGCAGATCCGCTGGTTCGTGATCGGCACCCTCACCGGCTTCTTCGTCGGCTTTTTCCTGACTGCGCCAATCCATGCACGGTTCGACAAGAAGATCGCTGTGCTGGTGGCCGGCGCCTTCCTGGCCGTCACACCGGCCGTCCCCATCGTCCTGCAGCTGAACGACCTCATGCCGCCCGCCGACGATGCGCGCCTGCTGCCCATGGTCATCGCTTTCGCCGGCGTCTCAGCCGCAGCCGGCAGCGTCATGAACATCTCGGTGATGTCGCAGCTGGCCGATATCGCCGACGAAAACGAACTGCGCTTCGGCTACCGCCAGGAGGGCGTCCTCTATTCCACGCGCTCATTCTTCGCCAAGCTCGACACGGCCATTGGGCACCTGTTCGCCGGCATCGCATTGGACCTCGTGGCTTTCCCGGAGAGGGCGACGCCCGGGCAGGTGCCAGAGGAGACGCTGCGCGCGCTCGCCTTCGTGGACGGCCCTGTCGCGGCCATTCCCGGTCTGATCGCGCTCCTGTTCTACGCCCGGTACCGGATCACCCGGGCGAGCTACGAGGCCACGCGGACCCGGCTCCTCGATGCAAGGGCGGCGCGGGGCGGCAGGATGGTCGCAGCCCCGTCTGACTGACCTCGGCGTGTCACAGCCTGATCACAGTCCCCGGACGGAACCGACACCTGCGGATGACCCACGCGAAGCATGGGCCAGCCGTTCCTCGACGTCCCGCGGGCTCACCGTGAACCGGAAGTACGGCGCCACAGCTCGGCGGATCACGTCTGCCGGGAAGCGATGGCGCTTAAACGGCAGCGGCTTGTGCAACTGGGGGCTCCATCCGCAGGCGCACGACTGATAGGGCGACATTGCCGCAACGTCTCTTTCGAAGACCGATATCTTGCTGGCCGAGACGCGCTACACATAGATCGCGCCGCCGCTTGGCCTGAACGGGCGACAATCGGCTATGCATCAGCTTTCCGAACGGGAGGAGGTCGGATTGACGTCCGGAGTTGACCCTGCAGACCTGAAGGCGTTCGCCGACGACGCCGACGCCTGGTTCCGGGAGAACGTGAACCGCGATCCGGGCTTCATGCTGCCCCTGACCTTCATGGAGGTCGGGACCGACCAGCAGTTCCACTTCCTCCGGGACTGGCAGAACAAGGTCTATGAGGCTGGCTACCTCGGCGCCGCGTGGCCCAAGCAATACGGCGGCGGCGGGCTGCCGCAGGCCTTCCAGACCGAGGCCACCAAGGCCATGCGTCGACATGGCGGGCCGATCTTCCTCAACGCCATCGGCCTGAACTGGACGGGGCCCCTGTTGCTCGACATGGGCACCGAGGCGCAGCGCGCGAAGTACCTCAAAGGAATCCTGTCGGCCGAGGACATCTGGTGCCAGGGCTTCTCGGAGCCCGACAACGGCTCGGACCTTGGAAACGCCCAGACCCGGGCGGTCCGCGACGGTGACCAGTACGTCGTAAACGGCTCTAAGATCTGGACGACGCTGGGCAAGTACGCCCGCTACATGATCCTTCTGGCCCGGACGCAGGCCGACGCCTCGCGCAAATATGACGGCCTGACCTTCTTCCTGGCGCCGATGCAGATCGAGGGCGTCGAGACCCGGCCGATCAAGAAACTGACCGGAGAACATGGCTTCACCCAAACCTTCTTCCGTGACGCGCGCATCCCGGCCGACGAAATGGTCGGCGTCGAGGGTGGCGGCTGGAAGGTCGCCATGCGCACGCTGGAGTATGAGCGGGGCGCTCGCGGCGGCCAGGCCGGCGGCTATGTTTCGGTCGGTTCGAACGCCTGGGATGTGCTGGACCTGGCCAAGCGGATGCAACGGGGCGGGCGGGCGGCGCTTGAAGACCCGGCGATGCGCGCGAAGATGGTCGAGTTCATGATCGAAATCCAAAGCAATGCGCTTTGCGCGCAGCGCACCGGTTTCGCGCCGCTCAACACCGACCGGCCCACCGGACTGACACTGAGTTCGAAGCTGATGCACACCGAGTTCGCCCGTCGGATCAACGAGTTCGCGATCGGCCTCACCGGCCCCAGCGGCGCCTACTACGTCGGTGACGAGAACGCGGTGGATGGCGGATGGTGGACGCGGTCCTACCTGAATTCCTTCTCGGCCACGATCGGCGGCGGCACCTCGCAGATCCAGCGCAACATCATAGGCGAGCACGTGCTCGGCCTGCCCAAGAGCTAAGGCTGTGACCATGCAGGATCTCGGACGACTGGGCTTCAGCGAGGACCAGTCCAGCCTCCTCGACGTGGCGTCCTCATTTTGCGCAAGCCGCTCACCCATGGCCAAGGTGCGCCGGTTGATCGAGGACGAGACCGGACATGATCCGGATGTCTGGCGCGAAATCGTCGAGCTGGGCTGGCTGGGCATCGCCATCCCGGAAGAATACGGCGGCGCCGGCCTTGGGCTGGCTGAAGTGGTTCCGGTGATGGAGCAGATGGGCCGCTACATGCTGGCGGGCCCGTTCCTGTCCACGACCCTGGCGGCTCAGGCCATTCTGGCGGGCGGGACCGACGACCAGAAGCGCGTCCTGCTCCCCCGACTGGCCGAGGGCGCCATCACGACGCTGGCGCTCTGCGAGGCCAACGACGACTGGGACCTGGGCGCCATCGCCGCCACGGCGACGCGCACGCCGGGCGGGACCTTGCGGCTGGCGGGGGCCAAGCGCCTCGTCTGCGACGCCGAGGTCGCCACGCATATCATCGCCTCAGTTCTGGTCGAGGGCCGCCCGGCCCTGGTGATGTTCGAACGCGCCGCCCTCGCGCCGGGCGCGCTCCGGCGCGAGGTCATCATCGACGAGACCAAGCGGTCCTATGCCCTGACGCTGGACGGGCTGGAGGTCTCCGAGGACAGTCTGATGGACCCGGCTCGCGCGGCGAGCGCGCTTCATCACATCCATCTGACCGCGAACCTGCTGGCGGCGGCCGAGATGTGCGGCGGAACCCAGTCGGTGATCGACTACACCGTCGACTACCTCAAGACCCGGGTTCAGTTCGGCAAGCTGATCGGCTCGTATCAGGCGCTGAAACACCCGATCGTCGACGCCTATGTGGGCTACGAACAGGCGCGTTCGCATCTCTACAGCGCCGCCCATTGCTTCAACGAGCAAGGCGTCGGCGAGATCGCCACCCGCATGGCCAAGGCCCAGGCGGACACGGCCATGTCGTTCGCCGCCGATCGCGCGATCCAGTTCCACGGCGGCTTCGGCTTCACCTACGACTGCGACGCCCAACTCTATCGCCGACGGGCGATCTGGCATGCCTCGCAGTACGGCGACGCCGCCTATCACAAGGCCAAGCTGGCCGACCTCCTTCTCTAGGTCGATCGCCAGGACAACCGGAGTTCACAATTGGCTGACGCCCCTACGCCCGCATTCGCAACACGCGCCGAGGCCATCGCCGCCCTGACGGCGGCCGGCCAACCCTATGAGCTGGTCCTGGAAACCGTTCGCGGCCGGCCGCTGAAGGTGTTCCGCAACGCGCCGCCGACGCTCCGAGACCTCTTCGCCGACAACCTCAGCGACACGACCTTCATTGTCTATGAGGGCGAGCGGCTGACATTCGAAGACGCCTGGCGCGAGGCGGGCCGGATCGGCAACCTGCTGGTCAGCAAGTATGGCGTGGGCAAGGGCGACCGCGTCGCCATCTCTATGCGGAACTATCCGGAGTGGATCCTGGCCTTCATGGCCGCGACATCCATCGGCGCCATCGCGGTGGCGATGAACGCCCTGTGGCAGCCGGACGAGATGGAGTACGGCCTGCGCGATTGCGGCGCCAAGGTGCTGTTCGCAGACCAGGAGCGGCTGGAACGCCTCGCCCGGTGCGCGCCCGACCTCGATGTCCCGGTGATCGCGGTGCGCCCCGCATCGCCGCCGACGCGGGGCGAAGACCTGAAGGTCCTGCTCGCCGGCGTCACAACGGTGTCTATGCCGCCCGCCGACATCGCACCCGACGATGACGCCATCATCTTCTACACCTCGGGCTCCACCGGCCATCCCAAGGGCGTGATCTCTTCGCATCGAAACATCATTTCGGCGCTGCTGTCGTGGGAGCTGGACCTCGCAGCCGGCGCCGCGACCGCTGCCGTGCCCCCGCCACCACCGGCCAACCCGCCGGCGACGCTGCTGGCCGTGCCCCTGTTCCACGTCACGGGGGCGCACGCAGTCTATCTGCAGTCCTGTCGCGCGCAGCGGAAGATCGTCTGCATGTACCGCTGGGACCCTGAGCGCGCCGCGGAACTGGTCGAAGCCGAGAAAATCACGGTGGTCACGGCGCCCGCCGCCATGACGGGCGATCTGGTTCGCGTCGCCAAGCAGACCTCGCGGGACCTCAGCTCCCTGGTGTCGGTCGGCGGCGGCGGGGCGCCGCGCGCGCCCGAACAGGTCAAGCAGATCGAGGCCTCGTTCGAGAAAGCGCTGCCGGCCACCGGTTGGGGCATGACCGAGACCAACGCCATCGGCGCAGGCATCGGCGGTCTGGACTACCTGAACCGCCCGGCCAGCTCCGGGCGTTGCTCGGCGGTCCTGGAGCTGAAGGTGGTCGATGACCAGGGGCGCGCCCTGCCCGCCGGCGAGCGCGGCGAACTGCTGGTGCGCGGCACGTCCGTGTTCCGCGGCTACTGGAACCGGGACGAGCTCAACGCCACCCTGTTCGAGGACGGCTGGTTCCGCACCGGCGACGTCGCCTACCTCGATGACGAAGGATTCCTGTTCATCGTCGACCGGATCAAGGACCTGATCATCCGCGGCGGCGAGAACATCGGATGCGGCCAGGTCGAGTCCGCCCTGCTGATGTATCCCGATGTCCGCGAAGCGGCGGTCTATGCGGTGCCGGACGAGCGCCTGGGCGAAGAGGTCGGCGCCACCGTCTATGGCGCGCCCGGCCTGGATGTCGCCGCCCTGCGCACCTTTCTGGAAGCCAACCTCGCCCGCTTCGAGGTGCCGCGATACATCACTCTGACCGATGCGCCGCTGCCTCGGACCGCGTCCGGCAAGATTCTCAAGCGTGAACTGCGGGAAGAGGCCATCCAGAGCCTCGCCAAGACCGACGCAGAGCGGCCGGGGCGCGTTTAGGTCCTATCCGATGCGCGTATCGCCTGCCGAAGGCTCACCGGTGGCGTGCAGGGTCTCGCGCCAGACCTCACGGAACAGCGCGCTTTCCGCCAGCAGGGTGCGCAGGTCGCCGCGCGCGACAACGCGGCCCTCGTCGAGGAGCAGAATCTCGTCGGCGCGCCGATAGGCCTCCAGGCGATGTGACACCGCGATGCAGGTCTGCCCGCCCTCGGCGAACAGTCGATCCCAGAACGCCTGCTCGGTTCGCACATCCAGCGCGCTGGAGGCGTCGTCCAGAATCAGCAGGTCGGGGCGGCCGGCGAACATCCGCGCCGCGGCCCCGCGCTGGATCTGACCCCCGGACAAGGTCACGCCCCGCGTGCCCACCAAGGTGTCGAGGCCCTGGTCCAGCCGGCAGAGATCCTCATCAAGGACCGCAAGCCGGACAGCCCGGGCAAGATCTGCGTCCGATGCGTCAGAGCCCATGCGGATATTGTCCCGCAGAGACTCGGTGAACAGGCGCGGCGACTGAGGGGTATAGGCGCAGCGGGGCGGGATCAGGAATGTGGCCGGATCTTCGACGGTGCGCCCGTTCCAGACGACGTCACCTGCGTCGATGGGCAAGAGCCCCAGCAGTCCACGCAGCAGTGTCGACTTTCCCGACCCGACCCGACCCGTGACAATCAGGACCTGCCCCCGGCGAAGGGTGAAGTTCACGTCCGTGACGCCCTTGCCGCTCGAGGCGTGGCGGCACGTCAGCCCCCTGACTTCCAGACACTCCAATGGACCGGCCGGCTCCGGAGTCGGCGCCGACGGCGGCGTCGCGGCGGTGACGACATCAAGCGGCGCGTCGCCCAGCATCCGTTCGATCCGCATCAGGGCCACGTCGGCCGTGCGCTTGCGCGCCAGCAGTCGCCCCAACCACCGAGGGGCCGAGGTCGCCGTACCGACATAGGCCGCGAACAGCGTGAAATCCCCGACGGTGAACTGCCCGGACTTCATCGCCCCGGCCGCCAGCAGCAGGACGAGTCCAAAGGCCAGGCTCGAGGTTCCCGCGCCGAAGGTGTCGAGAAGGGTCACATACACCCGGTGTCGAACGGCGGTTCGGCGGCGCTCGGCGTTGAGCCGATCGAGCCGCGCCAGCACGCGAGGTTCGGCGGCGCCCACCCGGATCGCCTGCACTGCGGCGAACGTCTCGCCCACGAAGGATGTGACCCGCGCGTCGGCCTCGCGCGCAACACGGCTGTATCTGTGAATGCCGGCGGTGATCCGCTGGGTGATCACCACCACCAGCAGCATCGGCGCGATGACAGCCGAGGTCACCATAGGGTCGATCCGCCACATGATGATCAGCGCCAGCACGGCGAAGACCATCTGGCCGAAGGTCTCGTTCCAGCCTTCAATGAAGGCGATGACCTCCGAGACATCTTCACGGAAGCGGGACAGCGCCTCTCCAGGCGTGCCCGGCGAGGGCCGCGGGCCGCGGGCGAACATCATCCAGCCCAGCATGTTGGCCCGCAGCATCTGCCGCGTCAGGGTTGTGAACGTGACGAAGCACCAGTTGCCGAAGTAGGACACGATGACCGGCGTGATCTGGGCTGACATCCAAAGTGCGGCGAGGGTCCAGACGTTGAGGCCCGCCACGGTGTGACCGGACAGGGTGTTGAAAATCTCTCGCTGCAGCAGCCCCGGGATCAGCGGCAGAGCGTAGAACAGGGCGTAGAGGAAGAGGCTGACCGACAGCAGCAAGGGCCGGGCCCGGGCGATCCGAAGCGCCTGGACGAAGGCGGTCTGGCGAGGCGGCGGCGGCCGCAGGTCGTCATCCGGGCCGACGGAAGCTTCAGGATCGAGCGAGATCGAGGTCATGCCGTCACCTCCGTCAAACCGGTGCGCAGCAGGCCGGCGAATACGGAACTCGGATCCGCTTCCAATTCGGTCCTGCGACCGGTCTCCAACAGGCGACCGCCGTCAAGAATGGCGACCCGGTCCGCGCGGTGCACGGTCGACAGCTTGTGGGCGATGATGATCGTGGTGCGCGGTAGACGCCCGTCACGCGGTTTCAGCAACCGGTCCAGCGCCAGTTCGATCAGCCGGTCCGTCGTGGGATCGAGCCGCGACGACGCCTCGTCGAGGATCACCAGTCCCGGGTCCTTCAGGAAGACCCGGGCGAAAGCCAGCAGTTGCGCCTCCCCGGCCGAAAGGCCGCCGGCGCTGGTCAGCCGGGTGTCGAGGCCCTCCGGCTGAGCCTCGAGCCACGGGCCCAGTCCCAGATCGTGGAACACCTCGATCAGCCGTGCGTCTGGGATCGAGCGGTCGAACAGCGTCGCGTTCTCACGTATCGTGGCGTCGAAGAGTTGGACGTCCTGGGTGACCAGACCAATCCGGGCGCTGAGCTCGACACGGCTGGCCTGGCGGATATCGACGCCGTCAAGGGTGACGCGGCCGTCCTGGGGATCGTAGAGTCGGAACAGCAGGCGACCGAGCGTGGTCTTGCCGCTGCCCGTCCGGCCCAACAGACCGAGCACCTCGCCGCGATCCAGGTTGATCGTGACGTCCTGCAAGATCGGCGCGTTGTCACCATAGGCGAAGGTGATGCGGTCGAACCCGACCTGAGGCGGCGCACCCTGCTCGCGCGTCCAGTCGGCGCCGGGACCGTCCAGGAGCGTGGACTTGAAATCCAGGAGTTCGCGGATCCGGGTCAGGCTGGCCGAGGCGGCCTGGAACTGCTGAAGCTGTTGACCGATGGTGACCAGCGGGACGGCCATCATGCCGGCGAACTGCATGAACATGAAGACCGAGCCCAGGGTCGCTTCGCCGCGCTGGAACAACAGGATCCCCAGAGCCAAGGTCAGGCCGAAGCCGATCGAAAACAGCCCGCTGGCCGCCATGAAGATCCAGTGGCCGCGCCGGGCGGCCTGGACGTTGCTTGCGACCAGCTCGGTCAGGCGCGGCTGCAGGCCCGCCATGACGTGGCCGCCGCCGCCGTTAGCGCGAATGTCGTCCAGCCCCAGAATGCGTTCCTCGAGAAAGGCCGAAAACTCAGAGAACGCCTGGCGCACACGCTCGAACCGACCGCTCGCCAGCGTGCGGATGCGGTGAAGCACCAGACCGGCCACGATGGCGAAGGCGGTGAGCGCCGCGCCGACCAGCGGCTCATGGAGCCACAACGTGACCAGGATGCCCACGAGCAACAGGCCGCCGCCGACGATCTGCAGGATGAATTGTGAAAAGAAAGCGGCCAGCGCTGCGACATCCCCGTCCACGCGCTCGATCAACTCGCCGGGCGATCGGGCGGTGTGGAAGGCCATGTCCAGACTCAGGCAATGGCGCGCCAGGTCGCCACGCATGCGGTTGGTGGTCGACCAGCCCAGCTGCTCGCTGTGGTAGGTGGCGCCGATCTGCAGAAGCTGGGCGGCGATCGCCGCGCCGATCATGAGGGCCGCGAGCCAATAGAGCGGAGCAAGCGGCGCGTCCGGGCCCCCGGAGACGGCCGTGTCGATGAACTGTCGCACGATCATGGGCGACGCAAGTTGCGCGCCCGTTCCCGTGGCCAGGAACAACGCCAGCAGGGCCATGCGCGCGGCTTCAGGACGAAGGTAGGCTTTCAGCATCAGGGCGTCGGCGCGGGATCGATGCAACGGCGCATCGACGACATTCCTGACCTAACAACATCTGCAGAGTCGGATCGCACGAAATCAGGAGACCGCACACAGGTTGCGCGCGGCTGATGGAGGCTTTTCTAAATCCGACGACACCCGAGTCTAGATGGGGTTTCTGAACTGGAAGGCGGCCATGATTCCGCCACGCCAGCCCCATATCCCGACCGGCGATGGGGGGCCATGCGGGCTTAGAGGTATCGTCCGTGTCGCATTCCATCGCCGGGCCATCGCGCGTCGCTTTTCTCTACATCGCTCAGCGCCATCAGGTGCTGCACAGCCTCTCGTCGGCCGTCGCCCTGGCCCGCGCCCGGCCTGACGTGGCCGTCGATGTCGTGGCCTCCAGCCAAAGCGTGCTCGACTACGCCCACACGCTGGTCAGGCGCCTGGGCGGCGCGCCCCTGGGCTGGCGACTGCTCGGCCCGGCCTGGCTGCGCAACCTTCCGCACATCGACGGCGCCCCGCCCAAGGCCCCGCTGCTGGCCGCCGCCGCTCGGGATCTCGCCGGCTATGAGGTCATCGTTGCGCCTGAGCGCACCACCGCCCTGGTGCGCCGCTTCGGGGTGAAAAGCCGGCTGGTCTACACCCAGCACGGCGCCGGCGACCGGGCCGGGCCGTTCGAGCCTCGGCTGGCCGCGTTCGACCTGGTGTTCGCCGCAGGTCAGAAGCAGCGGGATCGCATGCTGATCGAGGGCCTCGTGCGGCCCGAAAACTGCGCCGTGGTCGGCTACGCCAAGTTCGAGTTGGTCGATGCATTGGTCTCGCCTCCGCCCGAGTTGTTCGACCGACCTCGACCGACTGTCTTCTACAATCCCCACTTCTCCCGAAAACTTGGTTCCTGGCGTCCCTGGGGGCGGGCGATTCTTGATCGGTTCGCGGCCCAGGATCGCTTCAATCTGATCTTTGCGCCGCACGTCCGCCTCTTCGGTGGTCGCCCGGTCGAGGCCTTGCCCGAGTTCGCACCCTTCGCCCGCCTGCCGCATATCCATATTGACCTTGGCGCCGGCGACATGGCCTTCGACATGACCTACGCGAACGCCGCCGATGTCTATCTCGGGGACGTCTCAAGTCAGGCCTACGAATTCATCCGCAAACCCCGGCCCTGCGTCTTTCTCAATCCCAAGCGCGTCGCCTGGCGCGATGATGAGAGCTTCCGACACTGGCGCCTGGGTCAGGTGGTCGACGACCTGGGCGCGCTCGACGCCGCGCTTGACGCCGCGTTCACCGGCGCGGTCGACTTCCTCCCGGCGCAACGCGAGGCGTTCCAGCAGACCTTCGACCTGGAAGGCTCTCCCGCCGGCCGCGCCGCCGACGCCATCGCGCGCCTCCTCCCCCCGGTGCAAGCGCTGGAGCCTGAGCGCCGCAGGGCCGCGACGGGCTGAGCGCCGACGATGACCTGCCGGAACATGACGCCATCCCTTCCCTTTGGATCGGGTCGCTTGTTCCTGTAACGGTATACCCCCACCTGCGACGGAAACCCGCGACACACCCGTGCAATCCGGTGCGGGTAGCAGCCATGCCGACGCCCCGGAGTTTGACGACGTTCGCATGAGATACGCCCGCCTGCGCTCCGCCGTCGCGATCCTGCCGTTTGCCTGCGCCCTCGTCGCCTCCGGCCCCGCCTGGGCCCAGGCGGCCGACGCGCCCCGAAAGCCCGACGAACCCGAGACCACCGTCTCCGAACTGGTGGTCACCGCCTCGGCCCCCCAGGCGGGCGGCGTCGTCGGCGATGTGCCGGCCGAACTGCAGCTCGATCCCGATGACATCCAGGCCTATGGGCTGAGTTCAGTCGCCGAGCTGCTCGCCCAGCTCTCGCCCCAGACCCGCACCGAGCGCGGACGCGGGGGTGCGCCAGTGGTGCTGGTGAACGGTCGCCGCATCGCCGGGTTCGCCGAGATCCGGGACCTGCCTACAGAAGCGATCCAGCGCGTCGATGTGCTGCCGGAGGAAGCTGCGCTGAAGTACGGCTATCCGGCCACCCAGCGGGTGATCAACTTCGTGCTGAAGCGCGAATTCCGCGCCTCCACGGTCGAACTCACCGCCCGCGCGCCCACCGCCGGCGGCCGCGTCGATGGCGAGGCCGAGCTCGGCTACTTCCGCATCGACGGCGACCGGCGGGTCAGCCTGGACCTCGAGGTCCGCGGCGCCACGGCGCTCACCGAGGCTGAACGCGGGCTCTCGGGCCTGGTCTCCGGCCGGCTGTTCGACCCGATCGGCAATGTGCGCGGCCTGCTGCCCGACGGCCAGATCGACCCGGCGCTGAGCGCGCTGGCCGGAAGCCGCGTCACGGTGGCCGGCGTACCCGCCTCGGCCGCGACGCGCGCGCCCACCCTCGCCGAGTTCGCCGCCGGGGCCGGGCGCCCCAACCAAACCGACGTCGGCCGCTTCCGCACGCTGTTGCCGGAAACCCGGACCGCCACCCTGAACGCGGTCTTCTCCACGCCCCTGACCGAGATCTTCAGCGGCAGCCTCAACGCCACGCTTGAAGCCACCGACAACGACTCGCGCCTCGGCCTGCCGGGCGCCACCCTGACCGTGCCGGCCGGCCACCCGGCCTCCCCCTTCATCCAGCCCGTGGCGCTGGATCGTCACATCACCGCGCTCGGCCCGCTCACTCAGTCGCGCGAGAGCTGGACGGGTCGCCTGGGCGGAGGCCTGAACGGCGATGTCGCCCGCTGGCGGCTCTCGATCACCGGCGCCTATGAGCGGGAAGAGACTCAGATCGAAGGCGACGCCGCCCTTAATGTCGCGCCGCTTCAGGCTCAGGTCACCGCCCGCGCCCCGGGACTCAACCCCTTCGGCGCCCTGCCCGCCGACCTCCTGGCCTTCCGCACCAACGACACCCGCGCCACCTCCGACAACGCCAATCTGCAGGGTGTCGCTTCGGGCGAGCTCCTGCGGGTTCCCGCCGGGGCGCTGCGGGCCAGCTTGCGGGCGGGCGCCACCTATCTGGCGTTTGATTCGCGCGCCGAGCGGCTGGGCGTCACCCAGACCACGGACCTCTCGCGGACAGCCTACAACGGCCAGGCCAGCCTTGATTTGCCCCTGGCCAGCACCCGGGCCGGCTTCCTGCCCGAGCTCGGCGAACTTTCCGTCAATCTCAACCTGGCGGCGGAGGATCTCTCGGACTTCGGCACGCTGACCACCTTGGGCTATGGCCTGAACTGGCGGCCGATCACGCGGTTCAGCCTGATCGCCTCGATGAACCATGACGACAATGCACCGACCGTACGCCAGTTGGGCGATCCCTCGGTCTTCACACCGGGCGTGCGCATCTTCGACTTCGCCACTGGCCGCACGGTGGATGTGGTGCGGGTGAGCGGCGGGAACGCCAACCTGCGGGCCGAGACGCGCGAGACCATGCGCCTGGGCGTGAACTGGAGCCCCATCGAGGGCCACGACCTCGTGCTCAGCGCCAACTATGTCGGCGCCCGGACGAAGAACCCGGTGGTCACCTTCCCGGCCGCCACCGCCGACATCGAAGCCGCCTTCCCGGGACGATTCACCCGAGACGCCTCCGGAGCCCTGGTCCAGGTGGACTATCGGCCGATCAATTTCTCGAGGGCCGAGCGGCGCAGCCTGCGCTCGGGTCTCAACTACTCGCGGCCCATCGGCCCCCAGCCGCCGGCGCGGGGGCGGCCAGGACCCGGCGGGCGGCCCGGGGGATCTAGCGGCATGACGCCCGGCGGCGGCGGTCCGCCTTCGTTCGCCTCAGGCGGTCCACCGCCCAGCGCCATGATGGGGATGCGCGGTGGTCCTGGCGGCGGGGCCGGCCCGGGCGGACGGCTGCAGGCCAGCCTCTATCACACCCTGATTTTTGAGGACCGCTACCTGATCCGACCCGGCGGCCCTGTGCTCGACCGGCTGGATGGCGCCGCCACCGATGGCGCCAACGGCGGCCAGCCCCGCCACGAGATCGAGGCCGAAGTCGGCGGGTCGCTGCGCGGCCTGGGCGCGCGACTTTCGGTCAACTGGGTCAGCGGCACGACCGTGCGCGGCGGGCCCGGTTCGGCGGTGGGCGACCTGGACTTCTCGAGCCTCACCAAGGTGGACCTTCGCTTCTTCGCCGACCTCGATCAGCGCAAGGACATCACCGGCCCCGCGCCCTGGCTCAAAGGAACCCGCGTCTCGCTGGGCGTCGCCAACCTGTTCAACCAACGCATCCGGGTGCGTGACGCCGCCGGCGCCACGCCTACGGGTTATCAGCCGGCCAACCTCGACGCGCTCGGCCGAACCGTACGGTTCAGCGTGAGGAAGCTGCTGTGACACGAACCTGGAGCGCGTCCCGGTCGGCTTGAAACAAGCCGACCGGGGTGAAACGTGCCCGCCCGTTTGATATCGAGGCCGGTTCTAGAGGAACGAGGGCAGCCGCTTGCGGATGATCGTCTCGGCCTCGGCCATGATGCCGTCGATGAGTTCCTTGCACGTCGGGATGTCGTGGATCAGGCCCACGACCATGCCGCAGGACCAGGCGCCGGCATCCATCTCGCCGCCCTGCATGACCCGGGGATAAACGCCCGCGACCTCGGCGATGATGTCCTCGAACTTGAGGTTGGCGCCCATCTCCTTCTCCTTGACCAGCAGGCGTTCGACCGCCGCGTTGGTCAGGACGCGCTCGGTGTTGCGCAGCGGCCGCATGACCAGCCGGGTGTCGAGTTCCGAGGCGGCCACGATCGCCTGCTTCACGTTGTCATGCACCGGCGCTTCCTTGGTGGCGATGAAGCGGGTGCCGAGGTTGACGCCTTCCGCGCCCAGCGCCAGCGCCGCCACCAGCTGCTTGCCGTTAGCCACGCCGCCCGAAGCCACGAACGGGATCTTCAGTTCCTCCGCCGCCCGGGGCAGCAGCACCCAGTTGGGCACGTCGTCCTCGCCCGGATGACCGCCGCACTCGAAGCCGTCGACGCTGACCGCATCGCAGCCGATCGCCTCGGCCTTCAGCGAGTGGCGGACCGAAGTGCACTTGTGGATCACCTTGATCCCGTTTTCCTTGAGCGCCGGGAGCCACTTCTGCGGGTTGTTGCCGGCGGTCTCGACCGCTTTCACGCCGCTGTCGATGATCGCCTTAACGTACCCTGGATAGTCCGGCGGCGTGACCGAGGGCAGGAAGGTCAGGTTCACGCCGAACGGCTTGTCGGTCATCGCCTTGCAGCGCGCGATCTCCTTGGCGAGGTCGTCCGGCGTGCGCTGCGTCAGCCCGGTGATGATGCCCAGGCCGCCCGCGTTCGACACCGCCGCCGCCATTTCGGCCAGGCCGACGAAGTGCATGCCGCCCTGGATGATTGGGTGCTCGATTCCGAAGAGCTCGGTGATGCGGGTCTTCATGGGGCGCGTCCTTCAAACGGTTGTTCGTTTCCGGCGGCGAGACCACCCCAACGTCCGCGCCCGGTCAAGCCGGGAAGCGAAGCTTCAGCGCTCCAAATGGGTCAGTTCGTACCAAGTCTGCATGTAGCCGCCGACCCCGCCCTTGAGGAACACCCCGTCCTGTTCCTCGGCCCAGATGTCATAAGGCGGATGCGCCCCGGCCATGCCGGATGAGCCGTCGTCCACGAACTGATAATGCCGCGCGCGGAAGGTCCCGGCCTGGACCGTAACCTCCTCGACGCCCAGGAACACCGCCCCGATATTCACTTCCGAGATCATCGGCGGCGTTGCGCCGCGATGGTCGGGTGACGGCAGCTTGACCCGGACGTTCCGCACCTTGCCCTGCTCGAACTTGAGGTTGTGCAGCAGATACCCGTCCGCGACGATCGGGTGGGTGCCCATCCCGTCGATCGGACCGTCCAGCGGCACGCGCTGCGACAACCGCCCGATGTCTGGCCCATAGCTCTCGCACTCCACGAAGTCGGGCCCGAACCGGAACCAGCCCGACCCCATGAACCTGTCGCCCACCACCAGCCGGACGTGGCAGTCCAATGGCCGGTGGTTCTCGTCGAGCGAATAGACGATGTCGCGCATCACCGTGGGATCCGGCTCCTCGATGCAGCAATGGGCCCGCAACGTCGTCTTGCCGTCCGTGTGGTGCGTGAAGGTGAAGTGTTCGATGCCTCTTGGCTGATCCAGCATCTCGGGCTTCTTGGATGTGTAACGGATGGTTCCGCGGATCGTCCGGTGCTTCACGGGCTGGGTCTCCAGAATTTGTCCGAACAAATCGCAAAGCGGCGCTGGCCGCAAGTCGGCGCTTCAGGCGATGCGGTGCTCATCGCAAAGCGTTCGCTTGTAGAGCCCGCCGGCGTTCATCCAGTGCCACGTCCGCGCCCGACTCATGCCGTCCGGCGCAGTGACAATCATCTCGAAGAAGCGGGAACCCGGCTCGTCTTTGCGCTCCAGGTCGAGCAGGATCAGGCCCTCACGGCTTTCCCACGCCCAACCGGAGAAGGTCGCGGCGTCCCACCAGAGGCGATCTTCGATCAGCACGCCTTCAAGTCGCGCGGTCGTCTCGCGGCGGTCAGCCCAGGTGAACCGGTTGTGCTGGATGTAGGCGAACGGGCCATCGTCGGGAAACTCGCAACGCACCTCGCTCGCATGCTGATCAATCAGCGCGCCTTCCGGGTCGACGTGGCGATAGGTGCCGCGCCAGACGCCCTCGTGACGCAGGATCGAGGGAAACACCCGCTCCAAGGCTGCGCGGTTTAGCATTTAGCCGGCAGCCCGGTCGCGGATTGAGTCGGCGCTCTCCCAGATCTTTCCACCGAGATACCGCCCAATGGAGGCGGTTGCTTCCAACACTTCCATCGACCCGTACATGCCCGAAGCCACATA
>NZ_JBILUK010000243.1:0-4671 GCF_044371015.1 Phenylobacterium sp. | reverse complement strand
AAACGGTTGTTCAGCTAAGACGCTTTGAGGCCTTTCTATCTGCGCGAGAACAATCATGCCATTTCCGACCGAACGCGTCGGCCTGCGCCTGGCGCCGCTCGAGAGCACCCTGACCCCTCGCTGCATTCTGGCCTACGCGGCGGGGCTCAGCGCTTCGGAGCCGGCTTTCCTCGACGATGCGCGGGCGGATGGACTTGTGGCGCTGCCCTTCCAGTGCGTGTCTCCAGAGTGGCCGGTTGTCCTGTCCTTGCGGCACATGTTGGACGACACCCTGTCTCCGGAAGAGGCGCGGCGGGGCGTGCACGCGATCCAGGATTCCACCTTCCACCGGCCCATGCGCCCGGGGGACCGCCTCGCCACAGAAGGTCACCTGGTGTCAGCTACGGCGATCCGCGCCGGCGTCCTTACTGTGTGTCGACTCGAGACCCGGTTGCAGGGGAGCGGAGAGCTGGTGACGACGACCTGGACCAGTTCGATCTATCGCGATGTCGCCCTGTCCGGCCCGCCGGCAACCCTCGAAGAACCGCCCCCGACGCCTAGGATTTCGCGGCCGGGCGAGGATGCGGTCGTCGAACGGCTGCACATCCCCCGCGAGATGCCACATGTCTATTCCGAGTGCGCCGACATCTGGAATCCGATCCACACCGAGCGGCGTGTGGCGCTGGCCGCCGGCCTGCCCGACATTATCCTGCACGGCACGGCCACTTGGGCGCTGGCGGGGCTGACGATCCTGCGCCGTCACGCCGGGACCGACGCCTCGCGCCTGCGCCGCATCACCGGCCGCTTCTCAGGCATGGTGATCCCCGGTGAGGACATCTTCATCCGCCACGCACCGGGCCCAGAGGAGGGCCAGGTCCGTTTTGAGGTCCAGACCGCCTCGGGCGCTGTGGCGATCAGCCAGGGTCTGGCCTGGCTGGACGCCGCGTAGTTGAGGTCAGATTGGGTCGGTGGGAAACACCTGCGCCGTGGACTCCAGACCGTAGAGGTCTCCTGAGAAGGCCGGGAACCCCTGGTCGATCAGGGTTTCCGGCGTCCATCCCTCCAGGCGGGCCACCGTCCGGATCGGACGGGGCTGGCTGAACAGGATCACTTCATTGCCGCGTGCGCCGAAGATCTGGCCGTTGACGCCGGACGCCGCTGGTGCGGCCAGCGCCACAGCCAGCTGGGCCACCTGATCCGGCCGCATGGCGTTGCGAATGCGCTCGACGCGGGCAAGCTGGGCCTCGTCGCGGATTGGGATGGTGTCGATCATCCGGGTCCACGCCCATGGCGCGATAATGTTGGAGCGGACTCCCTTGGCCGCGCCTTCCATGGCGAGCACTCGCGACAGGCCCATCACGCCAAGCTTTGCAGCGGCGTAGTTGGCCTGGCCGATGCTGCCGATCAGGCCAGAGGTCGAGGTGAACAACACATAGGCGCCGTCTCCCTGGGCCCTGAAGTGCTCAACGGTCGCCCGCGCCACGTTGTAGGCGCCGCGCAGATGGACCGCGATCACCGCATCCCAGTCGGCGTCCGAGGTCTTGTGGAACATGCCGTCGCGCAGGATGCCGGCCGGATTGATCACCGCATGCAGGCCGCCAAACACTTCCAGCGCTTGGGCGACCATGCCGCGTACGGCGTCCATCTCAGAGACGCTATGGGAGTTCGCCACCGCCTCGCCTCCGGCGGCGCGGATCTCATCGACCACGGCCTGAGCGGGTCCGGCCGAGCCCTCGTCGCCGCCGGCCACGGAACCCCCGAGGTCGTTCACAACCACGCGGGCGCCGGCGTGGGCGGCGGCCAGCGCACAGGCGCGTCCGATCCCGTTTCCGCCGCCGGTCACCAGCACTACACGCCCGGCCAACACGCCCATCACAAGCTCTCCGTCTCGCTTTGTCCGACTAGGAATAGATCTCGATCAGGCCAGCGGCGCCCATGCCGGACCCGACGCACATCGTCACCACGCCCCACTTGGCCCTGCGCCGCCGCCCCTCGAGCAGGATGTGGCCGACGCAGCGCGCGCCGGTCATGCCGTAGGGATGGCCGACGGCGATGGCGCCGCCGTTGACATTGTACTTGGCGGGATCAATGCCCAGCTTGTCGCGGCTGTAGAGACACTGAGAGGCGAAGGCTTCGTTCAACTCCCACAGGTCGATGTCCTGGACCTTGAGGCCGTGACGTTCGAGCAGACGTGGCACAGCAAACACGGGCCCGATGCCCATCTCATCGGGCTCACAGCCGGCGACGGCGAAGCCACGGAAAGCGCCAAGGGGTCTCAGGTCGCGGCGCGCTGCCTCGCCGGCTTCCATCAGGATCAGTGCGGCCGCGCCGTCGGACTGTTGGCTGGCGTTGCCGGCGGTCACCGTCTGGCCAGCTGCGTAGCGCATGCCACCGCTCAAGACCGGCTTCAGCGACGCCAGTCCCTCGGCTGTGGTTTCCGGCCGATTGCATTCATCGCGATCGAGCACGGCGTCGACCATACTGACCTGCCCTGACGCCTTGTCAGCCACCGCCATCTTGACGGCCAGGGGCACAATCTCATCGGCGAATAGGCCGTCAGCCTGAGCTTGCGCTGTGCGTCGCTGGGATTCCAGGGAGTAGGCGTCCTGTGCCTCGCGGGTGACGCCGTAGCGGTCCGCAACCACCTCGGCCGTCTCGATCATCGACATCCAGACCTCGGGCTTTGCGGCCATCAGACCTGGCTCTGTCAGATGATGACGGTTCATGTGACCGCCGAGCTGGACAAGGGAGATCGACTCCACGCCTCCGGCCGCGACGATGGGAGCGTCCTCATTGCGGATCCGTCCTGCGGCGACTGCAACGGCCTGCAGGCCTGACGAGCAGAAGCGGTTCACCGTCAATCCCGAGGTCGTGACCGGACAACCTGCCTTCAACGCCGCAGTGCGCGCGATGTCGTAGCCGGTGGCGCCTTCGGGGTGTCCTGAACCCAGGACGACGTCCTCGACCTCTCCCGGCGCGATGCCAGCCCGGGCGATGGCGTGGGCCAGGGCGTGACCGGCATAAGTGATCGGATGGGTGGCGTTGAGGCGACCCTTCAGGGACTTGCCCATGCCCGTGCGCGCGGTGGAAACGATGACAGCTTCACGCATGTATAGCCAAACTCCAAATTTGCCTGAACAATAGTTCAGTCTCGCGGCGCTTGCAATCCAGGCGGCCCTTGCGGAGGGCGGCCGAACCTTCGATGGTGCGGCGCGGAATCCGGGCCTGGGGGATAATGTGGCGGCGGTAAATCAAGTAAGCCAAGACGGTCGAGAACGGTTGATCCGCGAGGCGTTCGTGCTGTTCGCCGAACGAGGCTTCGACAGCGTTACGGTGCGCGATATCGCCGCCGCCTCAGGCGTCTCGGTTGGGTTGATCAACCACCATTTCGGCTCAAAGGACGGCCTGCGGGAGGCCGTGGACGTCTATTTCATCGGCCAGTTCGAGGACGCGATCACAGGTGTCGCGCCTCAGCAGATCAAGACCGCGGAAGACCACGCCACGATCATCGACCAATGGATCGAGCGCCACGAGGCGGACTGGCCGACAATTGTCGCCTATTTTCGTCGCGCGCTGCTGGAGGAGAGCGAGTGGGGCTACACACTCTTCCAGCGCTTCTACGGATTTGTGCAGAACTCCGTGACCCGGATGGACGTCGATGGCCAGATCGCCCCGGACGTGGACCGCCTGTGGCTGCCGTTCCTCTGGATGTACATGGAGATCGGCACCATGGTGTTCGACCCCTACATCAAACGCGCGCTGGGCAAATCCGGCTATGACCGTGAGCTATGGCGCCGCCGCCACAGGGCCTACATGTCACTGATCCGGCGGGGCGTGGCCCCTAGGCGCTGACCCCGGCGCGCGCCTTGAGGGCCAGCTTGTCGATCTTGCCATTGGGGAGCTTTGGAAGGTCTCGCTCCAGCGTAATGGCTTTTGGGATCTTGTAGTTGGCGATGCGCTCCCGGAGGAACGCAATGATAGCTTCCGGCGTCGTTTCGGCGCCCGGCGCCAGCTCGACGAAGGCATGCCCGACTTCCTGGAACGTCGGATGTGGAACCGCCACCACGGCGGCGAGATTTGCAGCCGGATGCTCGCAGATCGCCTGCTCAACCTCCACCGGATAGACATTGTAGCCTCCGGACTTGAACATCTCTTTCAGGCGGCCGGCAAAGATCACATTGCTGTCTTCACGAAGCACCCCCAAGTCGCCCGTCCGCAGGAATCCGTCGGCAGTGAATGCGGCGGCTGTCGCCTCCGGATTCCGGAAATAACCGCTCATGATGTAGGGCCCGCGCACCTGGATCTCGCCAGTCTCGCCGACAGCCGACGCCTGACCGGTCGCCGGATCGGCGATCCGCAGTTCCCCGCCGGGCAGCACCTCGCCGATGGTCTCGGCCATCACTGACAGCGACGCCCCCGGCGCTGTGCGGGTGATGATTCCGCAGGTTTCGGTCTGGCCGTAGACGTTGGAGAGGATCAGGTCCGGCCGGGCGAACTTCTCCAGCGTACTCTCGGCGGTGACCGCGCCTCCGAACACGATCAGCTTGGTGGACCCAAGTCGTCTGGCCATGCCGGACGGCGACTGCAGCATCATCGCGAACCCTGTGGGCGAGGACACGAGATAGCTGGGCTTCTCGACCGCGCTGATCTGACCGATGGCTTCGATGTCCACACGCGGGTGGAAGATGATGC
>NZ_JBILUK010000039.1:0-18622 GCF_044371015.1 Phenylobacterium sp. | reverse complement strand
GTCGTGGTCCCGGCTGTCCAGAAGGTTCAGCACGTCAAACGTCACCGCCCACCGCCCGAAGTCCTGAACCAGCGCCAGATTGGCCACCGTGGCGCTAGGCGAGCGGACCGAGTTGTCCTCGATCAAGGGTGCGGGGCCCAGTCGTCGCAAGGTGAGTTGCGCCACGCCGCCTTCCCAGACCCGCGCCGTGACGCCGGCCGTGATCACATACTCCAGCGCGTTGGGAATCCGGTCGCCCCCCAATGGATCTCCCCGATAGCGGGCGCGGGTCAGCGCGCCCGAAGCGTCCAGGCTGACGGCCGGCGTCGGCGACCAGCTGAACAGCCCTTCCAGGCCAACCCGGCGCGTCCCGCCGCTGGTTTCGGTCTCGCCGGCGTCGCCGACGAAGATCAGCTCGGACTCCAGGTCCAGGGCCCAGAGCGCCAGACTCGCCTTCACCGGCCCTTGCTCGTAGCGCGCGCCGACCTCAGCCCCGTCAGCCGCCGAGAAGAAGGGCGCGGGCTCCGCGGGCGTTAAGGCCCCGGGCAAAACGCGGAGCCGTACGCCTCGCGCGTCGTTGGAATGGAATCCGCGACCGGCCGAGGCATAGAGCTCCGTCGTCTCCGAGGTGCGCCAGGCCAGCGCGAGCTTCGGTGCGACCAGAGCGGCGGTCTCTTTGCCCGAGTTCGCCGCCAGGTCTGAGTCCACGTCGGCGTGGATTACGTCGCCTCTGACGCCCAGGGTGGCCCGCAGCGGTCCGCTCGACCACGCCGCCTCGCCCCACGCTGCGGCCGAACTCTCACGGATCGAATCCTCGCGCGAGGTCGCAAGCCGTTGGCGCGCACGGGTTCGATACAGTCCGACCTTGCCGATGTCGTCATGGCGCGCCTCCGCGCCCGCCGTGAACCGCCAGTCACTGTCGGCCGGCCGCCAACTCTGCTTCCACGAGCCCCCGACGATCCAACGCCCTTCGGCCTGTTCGATTTGGTCGCCGTTAACCGGGTCATCAAGGAAGTATGTGGCGTTCGCCCAGAGGTTCAGTCTGTAGCGCTGCGCATAGACCACCAGGTCGCTTTCCGCATCAGGATGCCGACGCATCGAGAGCATGAACCGACTGGTCTTGCCGCCGTCGGTGCCGTCGATCACCCCCAGCCTGGAGATCAGACCCGCGCGCACGGCGCGCCGCGGGACCTGGTTGGTGGAATCCCACGCCGATCCATAGGCAAGCGCCGTCAGCGACCAGTCGCCAAGCTGGCGCCGCAGGATCGCACTGGCGCGCTTCAGGTTCTCATCCCGCAACCAAGGGCCGTCCGACCGCGCCAGATCCACGCCCACATAGCCCTCGGCTCCGCCGGCCCCAGCCAATAGCCGCGCGTAGCCGCCCTCGCCCACGCCGACCTGGGCGATGTTGTGCGGCAGCGAGTTGAAGGTCTCAAAAGCCGCCGCGCCGGCTGCGGAGAAATCGCCGCCGGCCGAGCTGTAGGGTCCCTTGTGATAACTGATCGCGCCGACGAACTCCGGGGTTACGCCGTTGAGGTCAAGATAGCCCTGCCCGTGCGCGTGGGTCCTGAGGTTCAACGGCACGCCGTCGAGCGAGACCGAGAAGTCGGTGCCGTGGTCCAGATTGAAGCCGCGCAGGAAATACTGGTTGGCCTTGCCGGAACCCGAGTGCTGCGTCGCCGCGAGACCCGGCATCACCTCCGCCAGTTCGCCGGGTCGCAGCAAGGGCCGGGTCGCGAAGGCGCCGAACGCCACCTGACCCTCGCTGGCCGTGGCCGCCGCGCCGATCCGCCCCTCGCGCTTGCCCCAGACAAACACCTCCTCGACACCGTCGGCCGTGGCCATAGGGGCGTCGGCCTCCGCCGCCGCAGCCAACGTCGGCGACACGAGGAGCCCGCTGGCCAGGACAATCGCCACCGCGCGCAAGATTCTCCCCTCCCATACGGATTCTTTGTTGCGACTGTCTCGCAGTGGAGTGTGTCGCGAGTGTTGCGCCTTCAAGCGGGCTCCACGGCCGGCGCGCGATAGGCGCCGCTCAGCAGTTCGGTGCGCGGCAGATAGGCTCTCAGAAACAGCGCGAAGGGCCCGGCCGGAGCCGGAAGCCAGTTGGCCTGGCGCTCGGCGCCTGGGTTCTCATGACCGATCCAGATATCCAGCGAACCGTCAGGGTTGGTCTTTAGGCCCGGGGTCCGGTCTCCGATCGCGTAGCGGTTCAGCGGGTTGTCGGTGAAGAAGAACTGTCCGTCGTCGGTCGCCTCATAGAGGCTGAGCGACCAGAACGAGTCCACTGGAAGGGGGGCATTGGCTGGGAAGCTCAGCCGCCAGGCTTTGCGACCATCGAACAGGCCGCCTGGATCAGGTCCGCCCGCCTGCAGGTACATCGCCTCGGCCGGAGGCAGAGCCGCCAGCCCGCCCAGCGCCACCGCCGCGCGCAGGCCATAGTCCTGGTCGAAGTCGCCCAGCCGCACGCTCGGATAGGCCCAGCCCTGAACATAGCCAGAGCCCGCGAGTCCGCCTCCGGCGCGGGCCGCCTGGCGACCTTCCTTCAGCCCCGCCGCGATCTCCTCAGCTTCGGTCGCCGAAAACCGGGACGGATCAAACCGTCCCGGCAGGCCCAGGGGCGCCAGCCGCGCCAGAAACCCGGCGTCCATCACCGACGGCGGATTGGCCGCCATCAACACATCCAGGCTGGCCAGCAGCTCGGGCCACTCCGCCGTCCGTGGCGCGGCGACGGGCGGCGGCTCGCTGGCCGGCCCCTGGATCGACAGCCCCGCCTGCACCTCCCGCGCCGCCTCCAGATCATGCGGGCTTTCGACGAGAATCCGGGCCAGCACCCAGACGTGGTCGGTCGGTGAGCGGATCACATTCCAGCCCTCCGCGGCGTCGTGTGGTCCGACCAGGCGGTAGGTCCCGCCGTCCGGCCCCGTTGTGCGCGTGCCGAGGATGGCGAAGTTGTTGGTGTAGGCGTCCATCAGCGCCACGGAGAGATACCGGTCCCCGGCCGGTGGCAGGGTGATCGTCACCGGTCCCGCCGAGAGATCCAGCTGGGCGGTGGAGTAGAGCGTGTCGGTGTTGGGCGTGGTCACCGCCCGGTGCCGGTGGTTGGCCAGATGCCGCACGTGGGCGAACGCCCCCATCTTTTGGCCCAGGGCCAGCCCGCGCTGCCGCGTCTGCGCCACCTCGATGAGCGGCAGACCAAAGATGTAGGCCGCCTTGGCCGCCTCGCTGAGAACGCTCATGCCCTGTCTCTCCCTCGCATCCGCCGGGCTAACGCGTCAGACGCGTCCGCCGCCTCTTGCCACCATCGCCGCATCAGATCGCCCGCCCGACCGGACGAGGCCAACGAAACCCCCTGCCCCGCCCAAAGCGACATCAAGTCCGAATCGCCGCACGCAGCAGCCGCCGCCCGCATCGGCTGAGTCAGCCGGTTCTGCACCGGATAGGCCGGAACCTCGTCCTCCACGGGGCGCAGCTGACGCATGAATTCCGTCTCCATGCCGCGCGCCTGCCGCCCGGTATAGGCCCGGGTCAGCCGCGTGCTGTCGGGGGCCGCCGCTTCCACCGCCTGCCGCCAGGGCGCGGGTGTCACAGCCTCATCCGCCAAAAGGAACGCCGTGCCCATTTGAACGGCGTCGGCGCCAAGCGCCAACGCAGCTGCGACGCTCCGCCCGTCCATGATTCCGCCGGCCGCGATCAGCGGCAGGTCCAATGCCGCACGGATCGTCGAGACCAGCGTCATCGTTCCCACCAGGCTCGCCTCCGCCTCGGCCAGGAAGTGACCACGATGGCCGCCCGCCTCGAACCCCTGGGCGCAGACGCCGTCGGCTCCGACGTCCGCCCAGGCCAGGGCTTCGGCGACGGTCGTGGCCGTACCGATGACCAGGATTCCCGCCGCATGGAGTTGCGCGACCCGCGCCGGCGTGAGCACCCCGAAGGTGAATGACGCCCCCGCCGGTCGCGCCGCGATCACCGCGTCCAGTTGCGCCTCGAAGTCCGGCGCGAAGCTGTTGGGCGCCTCTGGCGTTGTCATCCCCAGCCGCGCATAGAACGGCGTCAGGCGCGCCAGCGCCGCCGCGACCTCGCCCGGTTCCGGCGCCGCCGCCGGCGCCATAAGCAGGTTCACGCAGAACGGCGCGGCGCTCGCCGCCCGCACGCCCGCCACCGCCGGTCCGATATCCTCAGGCGCCATCGCCCCCGCCGCCAGAGCCCCCAGTCCCCCGGCCTCGCTCACCGCCGCGCACAGCGCCACGCCCGAGGCGCCCACCATCGGCGCCTGCAGAATCGGGATCGACAGGGCCTCCAGCAGGGATTTGAGGCTCACTCCGCCTCTCCGGCCTTGCGCGCGATCTTCTCCAGCACCCGGCCTCGGCCCCGGCTCAGGGCCGTGATCACGCCGCGCAGCGTGCGCACCTCCTGATCCGTGAACCGGGCCTTGGCCAGCGCCGAACGAAGATTCTGCACCATGTTTGGCGTCTTCTCCGGCGGATGGAAGAAGCCGGCGGTCTGCAGTTCACGTTCCAGATGGCCGTAGAGGCCCAGCATCGCTTCGCCGCTCGCCGGGCCTGGACCGTCCAGAAACGCCGCCGGCGCACTCGCATCCTGCGCCATCTTCCACTCATACGCGTTGATCGCCACCGCCTGGGCCAGGTTCAGCGACTTGAAGCGCGCATCAATCGGGATCGTAACCACGGCCTGGCAGAGCGCCACATCGGCCGTCTCAAGCCCCGCCCGCTCGCCGCCAAACACGATGCCTGTGCGTACGCCCGTCGCCGCCGCGGTCGCCAGCTCCCCCGCCGCTTCGCGGGGCGTCAGGATCGGAAGCGCCAGTTCCCGGGGTCTGGCTGTGGTGGCGAAAACGACCTGCAGGTCATCGATGGCCTCCGCGACACTGGTGCAGACCCGCGCGGCGTTCAGCGGCCACTCGGCGCCGGACGCCATGGCCCACGCCCGCTCTTGAGGCCACCCGTCACGCGGGCTGACCAGCCGCAGGTCTGAAAGGCCGAAATTGGCCATGATGCGGGCCGCCGCGCCGATGTTTTCGGGCAGTTGCGTCGCGACCAGGATGATCGCCGGGGGGCGCGGTTCGGAGGCGTCCATGCCGCCTAGTGGGGCGCCGAGGCGCACGCTGGCAAGGCCGACCCCGCCCTCGTCTGCAAGTCTGCCGCGACGGCGCCTTTGCGGACCGGGCGCACGCGGCTATACGGCGCGGAACACATTGCCCCCAAATTCCTCCGGAGCGCCGGTCCGCATGGCCAAGATCAAAGTCGCCAACCCCGTCGTCGACCTCGACGGGGACGAGATGACCCGGATCATCTGGGCCTGGATCAAGGACAAGCTGATCTTTCCATTCCTGGATCTCGAGATCGAGTACTACGACCTCGGCATGGAGAACCGCGACGCCACCGACGATCAGGTGACGATCGACGCGGCCAACGCGATCAAGAAACACGGCGTCGGCATCAAGTGCGCCACCATCACCCCCGACGAGGCCCGGGTGAAGGAATTCGGCCTCAAGAAGATGTGGAAGTCGCCCAACGGCACCATCCGCAACATTCTCGACGGCGTGGTCTTCCGCGAGCCGATCATCTGCAAGAACGTGCCGCGCCTGATCCCGGGCTGGACCCAGCCGATCATCATCGGTCGTCACGCCTTCGGCGATCAGTACCGCGCCACCGACTTCGTGGTCCCCGGCCCGGGCAAGCTCACCGTCAAGTTCGAGGGCGCCGACGGCAAGGTGATCGAGCACGAGGTCTACGATTTCAAGGGCCCGGGCGTCGCCATGGCGATGTACAATGTCGAGGCCTCGATCCGCGACTTCGCCAAGGCCTGCTTCAACTACGCCTTGCAGCGGAAGTATCCGCTCTATCTCTCGACCAAGAACACCATCCTCAAGGCCTATGACGGCCGCTTCAAGGACATCTTCGAGGAGATCTATCAGGCGGAGTATGTCGATCAGTTCAAGGCCGCCGGGCTGGTTTACGAGCACCGCCTGATCGACGACATGGTCGCCTCAGCCCTGAAGTGGAACGGCGATTTCATCTGGGCCTGCAAGAACTACGACGGCGACGTCCAGTCCGACCAGGTGGCGCAGGGCTTTGGCTCGCTCGGCCTGATGACCTCGGTGCTGATCACGCCCGACGGCAAGGTCATGGAGGCTGAGGCGGCGCACGGCACCGTTACGCGCCACTTCCGCCAGCATCAGCGCGGCGAGAGCACGTCGACCAACTCCATCGCTTCGATCTTCGCCTGGACCCAGGGCCTCAAGCACCGCGCTAAGCTCGACGGCAACGCCGAGCTCGAGCACTTCTGCAACACCCTGGAAAAGGTCTGCGTCGCCACCGTCGAGTCCGGCTCAATGACCAAGGATCTGGCGCTGCTGGTCGGCGACACCCAGGGGTGGCTTACCACCGAGGGCTTCCTCGACAAGGTGGCGTCAAACCTCGAGAAGGCGCTGGCGGCTTAAGGCCGCTTCAGCGTCGACGAAGTGCCACGAAAAACGCCGCCTGGAGCGATCCAGGCGGCGTTTCGCTGTTCAGCGAGTTCGACGGATCAGGCGGCGAGCGCCCGACGACGACGCAGCGTCGCGCCGGCCAGACCGAAGCCGCCGATCATCAGCGCCCAGGTGGCGGGTTCTGGAACCGCGACTGGATCGTTGTCCCAGTCAAAGGTGCCCTGGACGGTGTAGCCCCTGCGGGTGCCGCCTGAGAGACCGAACGCACCGCGGTTGAAATCACCACTGCTGAGCGTGATGGTCATCAGACCGGTGTTGCCGGGGCCCCAAGTGAACGCCGACTGGCCACCATCGATCCAGGTCAGGCGCCCGAACTGAATGGCGCCAAAGACCTGACGCACGCCGTTCGTATTGCCTGTAACAGGATCAACCATGTTCGGAGAGGGCGCCGAAAAATTGAAGCCGACGGAGATCGGCTTCGCGACCGTGTCCTCTCCGTTGTTGACCGACGCTTCTTCGGTAAAGATCGTGAAGAGATCAAACGTCTGCGGGTCGGTGACATCCAGATCGAAGGTCAGCCCCGAGCCTACATGATCGATAATGCCGACCACGAGGCCGGGGTCCGTATTGTTCGCCGTCACATTAACCGATGAGAGCGTGAACACCGTCGCGCTCGCCTGGGTTGCCGCCAATGTCATACCGGCGCCCAGTGCGGCCGCTATAGCTAGTACTCGCGTTCACTTGCTCCTTGAAATCGCACCCCCTGCGCTCGCAGGAGGTTGGGCGCGAACAGCGCCCTGCGACGCATTGACGCAACCGAACTCCCGTCTCAGGAGAAAATATTAACGCAAACCGGTTCTCGGCAGCGTCAATGCAACCGAGGATGCGTAAGTCCGGCCCTGAACTCTCACACGACCCGCAAATCTCGTGTCGAATCGTCCCCCACACGCACGAGCATCTTCCCGAAGTTGCCGCCCTTCAGCATCTCGGCGAAGGCGCTGGGAAGCGCCTCCAGGCCCTCGCGGATATCCTCGCGATAGACCACCTTCCCCGCAGAGACCCAACCGGACATTTCGTTGAGGAAGGCGTCGTGGTGGTCGGCCACATAGTCGCCGACGAAAAGGTTGGTGACGGTCACGCCCCGCGCCTCCGCCGCCGCCCGCTCGGCCGCGCCCGCGTCGGCGCCGGGCGCATCGCCGTAGTGGGCGATCAGACCGCAGATGCTCATCCGCGCCCCCGGATTGAACAGCGGCAGCACCGCCTCGAAACAGGCCCCGCCGACGTTCTCGAAATAGGCGTCGACGCCATTGGGGCACGCCGCCGCCAGATCGGCCGCGAGGGTCGGCGAAAGGTGCGAAACACAGGCGTCATAGCCGAGCACCTCGGTGACGAACCGCTGCTTCTCCGGCTTGCCGGCGATGCCGACGACGCGGCATCCGCGCAGCTTGGCGAGTTGCCCGGCGATCTGTCCCACTCCACCGGAGGCCGCGGAGACCACGACTGTTTCCCCGGCCTTGGGTGCGCACTGCAGCACCATCCCGGCATAGGCCGTCAGCCCGAGCATTCCGAGGACACCCACCGCCCACGAGATCGGCCCCAACGAAGGGTCGAGCTTGCGCGGAACCATGTAGCCGGGGCGCGGCACGCCCTCGCCCATCAGGCCGTATTCGGCCCAGCCGTTGGTGCAGAAGACAAAATCTCCGGCCGACAGCCCCGGAATGCGGCTCTCCACCACCTGCGCGACCGTGCGGGCATGGCAAGGCGCGCCCTTGGGCTCCACGCCCCGGCGCTTGTAACCCCACTGATAGGGGTCAAGGGAAACATAGATCGTGCGGGTCAGCGCCTGGCCCACGCCAGGCGTCGGGATCGGGTCTTCGCGCCGTTCGAACGTGCCCGCCTCAGGCCAGGCGCCCACGGGACGGTCGGAAAGGGTCCAGTATCTGTTCAAGAGCGGGCTCCGGCGCGGATCATGCGCCGGAGCCTAACTTGATGTCGGCCGCGCGTCAGGAGGGCGGCAGCACCGAAGAATGCAGGTGCGCGATTTTCCACGCCCCGTCTTCATAGGTGTAGATGAACGAATAGCGCGCCTTCACGTCCATCTTGGCGCCGGTGTTGGGGTCGGTCAGCGTCACCGTCCAATGTCCGACGCGGCTTGCCGTATTACAGTCGATGCGCACCTTGCTGGTGTCGATCTTCCCCACCGGGCTGTTCTTCAGAAAGCTCACGAAATAGTCGCGAACCTCTGCGGTGTCGTCGCGCAGCTTGTTGGACACCGTGGCCAGCAGAACGGGTTCCTTCGAGAACAGCTTGACCACCTTGTCCGGGTCCTTAGTCGCCCAGGCGGCGTTGAACGCGTTGAACTGGCTCTCCACGTCCGCAGCGGAAACGGTGGGGCATGTCGCCGCCAGGGCCGGCGTGGCGACGAGCGCCGCGGCGGCGGCGAGGATTGAGGTCTTCATGAATTCTCCGCGTTCAGTCTGAGGCGCCGGTGCCGACGCCGCGGGGGAGATTGAGATCGCGCCTGCGTCTACAAGCACGGGTGAGATGAGCAATGCAAATGATAATGATGTCCCGATCTGCTTGTCGTCCGCATGCCTATCGCGCGCCCGCGGGAGTCTGGTTAGAAAGCCCGCCATGAGCGCCGCGCCCGCCAAGACCCTCGCCCAGAAGGCCGCCGAGTACGGCCTGAAGCCCGATGAATACGACCTGATCGTCCGGCGCCTGAACCGCGAACCCAACGACGTCGAACTCGGCGTGTTCTCGGTCATGTGGTCAGAGCATTGCTCCTACAAATCGAGCCGTAAGCACCTCTCCAAGTTCCCCACCACGGGCCAGAGAGTCATCCAGGGCCCGGGGGAGAACGCCGGCGTCATCGACATCGACGACGGGCAGGCCTGTATCTTCAAGATGGAGAGCCACAACCACCCCTCCTACATCGAGCCCTATCAGGGGGCCGCCACCGGCGTCGGCGGCATCATGCGCGACGTCTTCACCATGGGCGCGCGGCCCGTCGCCCTTCTAAACGCGCTGCGGTTCGGCGACCCGTCTCACCCAAAGACCAAGCGGCTGGTCTCAGGCGTCGTGTCCGGCATCGGCGGTTACGGCAACTGCGTCGGGGTCCCCACCGTGGCCGGCGAGACCAACTTCCATCGCGGCTATGACGGCAACATCCTGGTCAACGCCATGTGTGTGGGCCTGGCCGACGCCGACAAGATCTTCTACTCGGCAGCGCCGTCAGCGGGCCTTCCGGTAGTGTACTTCGGCTCCAAGACCGGCCGCGACGGAATCCATGGCGCCACCATGGCCTCCGCCGAGTTCGACGACGCTTCCGACGAAAAGCGCCCCACGGTGCAGGTCGGCGATCCCTTCGCCGAGAAGCTGCTGATCGAGGCTACGCTCGAGCTGATGGCCACCGGCGCAGTCGCCGCCATTCAGGACATGGGCGCGGCCGGCCTGACCTCTTCCTCGGTCGAAATGGCCGGCAAGGGCGGCGTCGGCATCGAACTCGACCTCGACGCGGTGCCCCAGCGCGAAGAGCACATGACCGCCTATGAGATGATGCTTTCGGAAAGCCAGGAGCGGATGCTGGCGATCCTCAAGCCCGGGCGGGAAGCCGATGGCCACCGCGTCTTTGAAAAGTGGGGTCTCGACGCCGCCGTCATCGGCCGCACCACCGACACAGGCCACATCGTGCTGAAGCACAAGGGCGAGACGGTCTGTGATATCCCGCTGGCTCCGCTCTCGGACGATGCCCCGCTTTACGATCGCCCCTGGGTCGCGCCCAAACCGCAGCCCAAGCTCGACCCCGCCTCAATCCCCGATCCGGACGACTGGGCGGCGGCGGTGCTCACAGTGATGGGTTGCCCCGACATGGCCTCCAAGCGCTGGCTGTGGGAGCAGTACGACCGCCATGTGATGGCCGACACTCTGGAGGACTCGGCCACCGGCGCCGACGCCGGCATCGTCCGCGTCCACGGCACGAAGAAGGCGCTGGCTGTCACCTCTGATTGCACGCCCCGCTATGTCCAAAACGACCCCTACGAAGGCGGCAAGCAGGCGGTGGCCGAGGCCTGGCGCAACCTCACCGCCGTGGGCGCCACGCCCATCGCCATCACCGACAACCTGAATTTCGGCAACCCTGAGCGCCCCGAGATCATGGGCCAGATCGTCCGCGCCATCGACGGCATGGCCGAGGCCTGCCGCGCGCTCGAGTTCCCGGTCGTGAGCGGCAATGTCAGCCTCTACAACGAGACCAATGGCTCGGCGATCCCGCCCACGCCCACGGTGGGCGGCGTGGGCCTGATCTTTGATTCCGCACACCGAGCCGACTTCTCCAGCATGGCGCCCGGCGACATTCTGGTCCTGATCGGCGAGACCCAGGGCGCGCTGGGCGCATCCATCTACCTGCGCGAGGTCCTCGGTCGTGAAGAGGGGGCTCCGCCGCCCGTCGATCTCGCCACGGAACGTCGCCACGGTGATATGGTCCGCGCCCTGATCCTGGCCGGCATTCCATCGGCGGTGCATGACCTTTCCGACGGTGGTCTCGTCGCCGCCGCCGCCGAGATGGCCCTGGCCTCACGTGTCGGAGCGGCCATCACTGCGCCCGACGCCCCGACCGACCTCTCCGGCTTGTTCGGCGAAGACCAGGCCCGCTATCTCCTGGCCGTCCGCCCTGAGCGCCTCGACGAGATCGACGCCCGCGCCGAAGCGGCCGGAGTCCCCTACGCGGTGGTCGGCCGCGCCGGCGGCGACGAACTCTCCTTCTCAGGCGAGGCCGGCCTCCTCTGCGCCCACGATCTCGACGCCCTCCGCGCCGCCCATGAGGCCTGGATGCCGGGATTTATGGAGGGGTGATCGCGACCGCCCCCCTACGTCGGCTTCGCCGACACCTCCCCCGATCCGCGCTCCGCGCTGGGGGAGGACTAAATCCCAGTCCTTCCCCACCGGGGGAGGGGGACCACGCGCAGCGTGGTGGAGGGGAAAACACCCAGTGAAACCCCACCTCGCTCCCGCCCTCGCCGCCCTGGGCCAGCCCGGCTCGCGCGACCTCATCGCCACGCCCGCCGCCGTCCTCGACCTCGACGCCTTCGACCGCAATGTCGCCCGCATGGTTGAGCGGGCCTTGGCCGCCGGTCTTGCGCTGCGGCCCCACGCCAAGTCCCACAAGTGCGCCACGCTCGCCCATCGCCAGATCGCCGCCGGCGCGGTCGGCATCTGTTGCGCCAAGCTGGCCGAAGCCGAGGCCATGGCCGCTGCTGGCGTGGGCCAGATCCTGGTCACCTCGCCCATCGCCGCCGCCTCGGCCGCGCGCGCCGCGCGTCTCGCCGCCGATCTGCCTGACTTCCGTATCGTGGTCGACCATGTCGACGGCGTCGCCGAACTGGCCGCCGCGGCGACAGCGCCGATCCAGGTCATCATAGATATCGATGTCGGCCTCGGCCGCACCGGCGTGCATGACGCCGCCCAGGCCGCCGACGTCGCGCGCGCCATCGCCAGGCATCAGAATCTCGTCTTCATCGGCCTCCAGGGTTATGGCGGCCAGTGGCAGCACATGAAGGGCGCCAACGCACGGGCCGATGCGGTCGCCGCCGGGATGGCCAGGATGACCGACGCCATCGCCGCCGTCCGCGCTGTCGGCCTGGTTCCGCGCATCATCACCGGCGGCGGCACCGGCACCTTCGCCGCCGACGCCGTCCAGGGAATTCTCAACGAGATTCAACCCGGCTCCTTCGCCTTCATGGATCGTGACTATCGGGAGGCGCTGGAGGGCGACCCGGATGGCGCCTTTGAACAGGCGCTGACCGTCGAGACTTCGGTGATCACAACCAATCACCCTCGCTGGGTCACGATCGACGGCGGCCTGAAGGCCTTCTCCACCGACGGCCCCCCGCCCCAGGCGCTGGACGCTCGATTCTCCGAATGCGGCTTCCACTTCTTCGGCGACGAACACGGTCTTTTGATGCGCCCAACCGACGGCGCGCCGGTTCCCCGCGGAACCCGCATCGCCTTCGCGCCGGGTCACATCGACCCCACGCTGGACCGCTATTCAGTTCTCCATCTGGTGCAGGGCGACGTTTTGCTCGACGTCGTCCCGATCGAAGCCCGTGGCGCCTCGCAATAGCCGCGCTTCCGGCCCACCCTGCTGTGGCGCCTGGTCAACGGGCGTTCATAAAGAATCGTCCGTTCAAACCTTGTTTACCCTCCTGCAAGGTTGGCGCGGGCATGTTAGCCACTTCCGGGGCGGCGGCTCGGCCGCCTCAAGGCTCACTTTCGACGGACGACGCATGATCCAGCACGCCCGGCGCTTCGCCCTCTCTATCGGCCTCGCGGCTGCGCTCGGCCTGGGGATGGCGGCAAGCCCGGCTCTGGCCCAGGCGCCTTATCTTTCGCTGATCCCGCAGAATTCCTCGAAATACGCCGCCATCGTGGTCGACGCCCGCTCCGGCGAGGTGCTCTACGGCAAGCGCGCCGACGCACCCCGTTACCCGGCCTCGATCACCAAGGTGATGACGCTCTATCTGGCGTTCGAGGCGCTGGCTTCGGGCAAACTGGAACTGGACGAGCCGGTCGTCTTCTCGCCCCGCGCCGCGGCCCAGTCGCCCACCAAGCTGGGTATCCGCGCCGGCGACTCGATCACCGTCCATCAGGCTATGCAGGGCATGGTCACCCGCTCGGCCAACGACGCCGCCGTGGCCCTCGCCGAAAAGATTGGCGGCACCGAGCAGCGATTCGCCGCGCTCATGACGCTCCGCGCCCAGGAACTGGGCATGTCGGCCACCACCTTCGCCAATGCGTCGGGCCTGCCGGACAGCCGCCAGATCACGACCGCCCGTGATATCGCCGTGCTCTCGCGCGCGGTGATGCGCGACTATCCGCAGTACTATCGCCTGTTCTCGACCAAGAACTTCGAGTTCCGCGGCCAGGCGATCCGCAATCACAACGGGCTGCTGTACCGCATGGACGGCGTCGACGGCCTCAAGACCGGCTTCACGAACGCCTCGGGCTTCAACCTCGCCATCTCGGCGGTGCGCGACAATCGCCGACTGATCGCCGTGGTCATGGGCGGCCCTACGGTCGCCACCCGCGACAAGGTGGCTGAGAGCCTCCTGCTCACGGGTTTCGACGTCATGGATCGCCGTGCGCGCGGCGAGCAGATCACCGTCGCTCAGAATTTCTTCGAGCCGCCGCAACTCGCCGAGGCGTCCCAGCCTTCCATGCAGCAGGGGGACACCACCCAGGGACTTGGCCAGGGCCTGGCCATCCAGCTCGCCTCGGCGCCGCCGCCGGCCCGCGCTTCGCGCATCCAGATTGTCGAGGCGCGCAATACGCCCAAGCTCAGCACGCCCGAGAAGGCCCAGCGAGAGCCTGGCGGCCGTTGGACGGTGCAGGTCGGCAGCTTCTCCAGCCGCGCCGACGCCCGCGAACAGCTCGCTCTGGTGATCAAGCGCTTCGGTCGGCCCTTCGCCCAGGCCCGCGCCGTGGCCGAGAAGGACGACGGCAAGTTCCGCTCGCGCTTCGCCGGTCTCTCGGAGGATCAGGCCAAGAGCGCCTGCAAGACGCTCAAGGCCAAGAAGCAGCCCTGCCTGGTGATGGCGCCGAGCCGGGGCTGACGCCCGACTACCGTCGCTTCAGGAGCCGATCCCGCGCCGCGTTGAGTTGCGCCGCCAGCCCTGCGCTTCCGCCCGTGTCCGGATGCACAGCGCGCATCAGCCGCGTGTAGGCCGCACGAATCTCCGCCGCATCGGCGTCTGGACCCACGCCCAGCACCCGTCTCGCCTCTTCGGCGCTCATGCCGCCCTGCGCCGGCTTGCCCCCCGCCGACGGTGGCCGACGCGTGGAAGCGGCGAGCCAAAGTCCGACCACGCCCAGCACGATCGCCACGCCCCAGCTGCCGCGCACGCCGGCGTATCCGGCTGATGTGAACGCCGCCAAGGCCATCGCCCCGGTCATGACCCGCCAGCCGCCGCCCGACAGGCGCGGCCACTTGCCGCCGGAGATCCACACGTAAAGCGCCAGGGCCGCGGCTCCGGCGAGCAGATAGAGCATGCGGCTATTCCGCCGCTATCCGCTCGCTCTCGTCCAGTCCGGTGAAGCCCAGCGCCGCCATAAGCGCTCGCAGCTCCTGACGCGCCGCCACGTGTTGCAGGCTCATGGCTACCGGTCGGATGGTGGGCGAAAGGTCCGCAACGGTCAGGCCGAACGGGAAGAGCTCGCGATAGATCACCCGGTCGCGAAGACCTGGCCCCACCCGGAAGCCCACCTTGCGGGAAAGCGCCTGCACCCGCTCATCCAGGCGCTTTCTGTTGCGCGCCTCGGTCGGCGCAAGTCGGTTCCGGAGAACCACCCAGTCGATCTGCTTGCGATCCTTGGTCGCCCGCTCCTTGCGGCAGGCCCACACCGTCTCGGCGTAGAGGCTGTGACGCTTCAGTTCCAAGGTCACCGGGTCAACAACGCCCAGCATGTCGAAATCCACAAAGCTGTCGTTCATCGGCGTCACAACCAGATCCGCCCGGGAGTGCGCCGCTCGGCTGATCGCCGTATCGCTGCCGGGCGTGTCGATCAGCACGAAGTCCGCCGCCTCGGCCACCTCAGTGAACGCAGCGTCGAATCGCGCCAGCTGCTCGTCATCCGGAGCCTTGGCGAGCGCATCGCCCGCCGCGCTGATCGGATGCTGCACCGGCATCGGCGCCTCAGCCCCATTCGCCGCCAGCCAGGCCGCGCGATTGGCGAAGAAGTGACCGAGCGTCTGTTGGCGCAGGTCCAGGTCCAGCACCGCCACCCGGGCGTCGCCGTGCAAGAGGGCCGTGGCGATGTGGATAGCGAGCGTGGACTTGCCCGCCCCGCCCTTCTCATTACCCACGACGATGACGCTCGCCTGACCCATGACGCTTCCTTGTCCCCTGTACGACTCAGCGACAGAGACTAGCGGGTTCCCACGGCCTGTGGAGGACTCCCCTTGCCGCCATCACACGGGGCAGGACGCGACTTCCAGCTGCAGCATCGCCAGAACCCGGCCAAAGCCGATGTACTGGCCGGCCATCATCGCCAGTTCCAGGAATTCGGCGTCGTTGAACAGCTTCCGCATCGCCGCGACATCCTCGTCGCCGATGTTGTGGTGATCCATGGCCATCTTCTCGGCGAACCGGATCGCGGCCCGCTCGCGCGCGGTGAACCCCTCGGCGTCAGGCGCATCCACGCCACGCGCCGCTTCATCCTCGCTCACGACCTCCGGCGCCATGCGCACGCTCTTGCACAGGACACAGCCGTTCAAGGTGGCGATCCGCAAGCGGATCAATTCCTTTAGCCTGGGCTCCAGCAATCCGGCCCCGCCGGCGCCGGTGTGCCAGGGGTAATAGAAGCCCTGATAGGCCTGGATGAGGTCCGGCGCGGGCCCGAACGCCCGGGCGAAATGGCGGCCCAGCCAGTTGTCCTCGGGCGTCGCATCGTGGATGGCCTTCAGATAGGGCGGCAGAGCTTCGGGCTCGACCAGGGGCATCCGGGACATGGCGCGTCTCCTCAGGTGTGATCGAAGATCAGGTGCTCGCGGGTCAGAAAGCAGCGCGAGGCGTCCATCTGCACAAACCGCCGTTCGTCCTCCACCAGGGCCGCGCCGCCGAGCCGGCCGGCTTCCGTAGCGCCGCTGGCTTCAAGATCGGCCTGAGAGTTGACCCAGACCTCGGTGATCCCGTCGAGCGCCGGCTCGAAGCCGCGCGGATTCGGGGCGCCGTCTCCTAGCCCAGGGATCGTATGGCTCTGCACATATCTCGCCATGCGCAGCGGCTCGGCGAAACTCTTCACCAGCGGACCATGATCCTTCAGCCAGGTCTCGTGACAGGCCGCCTGGCTCAGATCGCTCCGATGGGTCAGCAGATAGGTCACCTTCAGGGCGTCCGGCCCGGGTCCCGCCCCGCCCGTGCGGTCGAAAATCTCATGCTCTTGCGTCAGGAAAACCGACGAGCCGGTGAAATCGATGAACTTCGCCTCGTCCGCCGCCAGTTCGGCCCCCGCTGTCGCACCGGCTTCCGTGGCATAGGCCGCCTGGAAGTCTTCCAGGCTGTCCCACCACACCTCGGTGATTCCGTCGCACGGCGCCCGCATGCCGCGCACCGCCCGCATGCCCTCATTGGCCGGGTGGTCGAAAAGATGGCTCTGCACATACTTTTTCGCCCGCAGCGCGCGCGCATGCTTCGCCACCAGCGGCCCGTGCCGGTTCAGCCAGTAGTCCGCGAAAGCCGCGTGGCTCATCTCCGGACGCCGCGCGATCACATAGACCAGCTTGATCATGGCGTGAGTTCCAGTCCCTGCATGTCGCCCTGCGCGCGCCACTCGGCCAGCAGGGCGTTGAACCGGTTGATCCCCGGCGTATAGGTTTGACCGTTCAACCCGCCGGAACGCTCGCCGCCTTCATTGTTGTAATAGCCGGGCGTGCAGCTGTTCTGGAAGTCTCGGTTCAGGATCGCCACCGAACGGATGGTCTCCACCCAGGCTTCTTCCGCCTCGGGCGTGGGCTCCACGGTTGTCGCGCCGCGCACCCGGGCTTCCTTGATGATGTAGGCGATGTGCTGCGCCTGATCGTCGAACATGGCGGTCATGTTCACGGAAAGCCCGTTCTGCCCGACGCCGATGTAGAACCAGTTGGGGAAGTTGCGGCTCGAATGGCCATGCAGGGTGCGGAAACCGTCCTTGTAGTAGTCGAACAGCGACAGCCCGCCGCGCCCAAAGATGTCGAACCCGATCCGGCGCCGGAACGCCGTCGAGATCTCGAAGCCAGACGCATAGATGATGCAGTCGACCTGGAACTCTGTCCCATTGGCCACCACTCCGGCCGGAGTAATCCGCTCCACGCCCTGGGCGGCGCTCACATCCACTAGCGTCACGTTCGGTCGGTTGAAGGTCGGCAGAAACTCATCGTTGAAAGTCGGCCGTTTGCAGAACTGCCGATACCAGGGTTTCAAAGCCTCGGCCGTAGTGGGATCCGCGACGTGTTCGTCCACCCGCGCGCGGATCTTGTTCATCTTGACGAAGTCGGCCAGCTCCACCGCCGTCATCGGGTCGGCCTTGATCCCCAGCTTTTCGGCCAGCGCGCCGCCCGAGGCGAGGCTGCGGAAGATGTCGGTCCAGCCGTCGTTGACCAGGTCTTCGGTGAAGGGCTTCCCCTCCACGATGTTGGCGAAGTTCTTGCGCCGGGCCCTCTGCCAGCCGGGCTCCAGCGTCTTGGCCCACTCCGGATCCGTCGGTGCATTGCCGCGCAGGTCAACCGAGGACGGCGTCCGCTGGAACACATGGAGGTGTTGCGCGTACCGGCCCACAAACGGCACGCACTGGATCGCCGTCGCGCCCGTGCCGATGATCGCCACCCGCTTGTCGGCAAGCCCCGTCAGGTTCCCCGTCGTATCGCCGCCAGTGTAGCCATAGTCCCAGCGGCTGGTGTGGAAGCTGTGGCCGGCGAAGGACTCGATTCCCGGAATCCCGGGCAGCTTGGCCCGGCTGGCAGTGCCCAAAGCCATGATCACGAACCGGGCCTTCATGTCGTCGCCGCGGTTGGTGGCGATCCGCCAGCGTCTCAGTCCCTCGTCCCAGCGGAGCTCCCTCACCCGCGTCTGGAAACAGGCTGCGTCATAGAGTCGATAGGCGCGTCCAACGCGCTGTGAATGCTCGAAGATCTCGTTGACGTAGGAGTACTTCTCCTTGGGCACGTACCGCAGTTCCTCCAGGAGCGGCAGGTAGCAATAGCTCTCGATGTCGCACTGCGCGCCCGGGTAGCGGTTCCAGTACCAGGTTCCCCCGAAGTCGGCGCCAGCCTCGATGATCCGAATATCCTCGATCCCCGCCTCGCGCAGCCGCGCCCCGGCCAACAGGCCCGAAAACCCACCTCCGATGATCGCCACCTCCACTTCATCCTCAAGCGGCGCTCGGGTGAAACTCGGATCCGCGTATGGGTCATCCTCGGCATAGCGCGCGAATTCGCCGGCCAGTTCGATGTACTGCGCCTCGCCGTCCGCCCGCAGACGCTTCTCGCGCTCCGCCCGGTAGCGCTCGCGCAGAGCCGCCGGATCAAACCCCAACTCCGTTTCCGCCGATCGGCCAGCCTCGCTCATCACACCCTCTCGAACCGTCCCGACGCCAAGTGGGAGGAGCGGGCCCCAATCACCCCTACGTCACGCAAGGGGTGCGGCCTTCCGGCCTTCTGAC
>NZ_JBILUK010000038.1:0-18633 GCF_044371015.1 Phenylobacterium sp. | reverse complement strand
GATCGCGGCCTCCGGTCCGGATAGGCGCGAGGCCATGCGGCTCACAGCCCTTGCGGCGGGGGCGTGCGACAAGGCGGTGGCGCTGGTCTACGAGGGCGCGCTCCGGGATGCGCCGTTGGCCGTGTGGGTCGAGCGTTGTCGCGCCCAGGTGGGCGGCGCGCTGGACGCCATTGAGGCGGCCCGGGCGGCGCGGCCGACACCCTGGCTGTTCGGCGACGCCATAGGGCATGCGGACATCATCCTGGCGGCGATGGCGCGGTTCATCGGCGAGGCGCTGCCCGGCGTGTTCGCCCCGGCGGACCGGCCGGCGCTGGCCGCCCACAGCGTCCGCGCCGAGGCGCTTCCGGTGTTCCGCGAGATATCCCAGACATTCAAGCTGACGCCGCCCGGCGGATGACGCGGGGCGAGGGGGAGGGATTCATGAAAATCATCGGTGCGCTGAGCGCGGCGCTCGTCCTGGCGGGTCCGGTTCTGGCGGCCGAGCCGCCGCCGGGATTGAAGCCGGCGCTGGAAGCGGTGGTCAGCCGCGACGGTGCGCCGGGCGTCACCGCCATGGTGTTCCGCGACGGCGCGTTGCTCTACCGGATGGATGTGGGCGCCATCGCACCCGACGCCCGCCTGCCCATCGCCTCCGCGTCCAAATGGATGACCAGCGCGCTGATCATGACGCTGGTGGACGAGGGCAAGCTCTCGCTGGACGAACCGATCGGCAAGCGACTGCCGGAGCTGTCCGGGCCGAGCGCGGCGATCACCTTGCGCCAGCTGCTGTCCTACACGTCCGGCCAGGGCTCTCTGGCCGGGATGGTCGACATCAACCAGGATCTTCGGATGCCGCTGGCTGAAGGCGCACGGGCTATCGCCGCGCGGCCGCTCGAAGACCCGCCCGGCGAGGTGTTCAAGTACGGTAGCGGCGCATTCCAGATCGCCGGCGCCCTGGCCGAGCAGGCTTCCGGCAAGTCATGGGTCCAGCTCTTCGACGAACGCCTGGGCCGGCCGCTGGGTCTGACCAGAACGAGTTGGGGCAATCCCCTGAAGCCGGAACTGCCCGCCGCCGAGGTGCGCAATCCCAATCTCCAGGCGGGCGTGTTCACCACCGCCGACGACTATGCGCGGTTCCTGCACATGATCGCCCAGCGCGGCGTCTATCAGGGCCGCCGGATCCTGTCGGAAAAGGCCATTCGCACGATGGAGACCGACCAGACGCCCAAGGCGCGCATGGTCTATATCCCTGGCGGCATGGCGCCCGGCGCCCACTACGCCCTCGGGCACTGGTGTGAGGCGCGGACGCCCGACGGGACGTGCACGATGGTGTCGAGCCCTGGCGCTTTCGGCGTCTATCCGTGGATCGACCGGACCAGCGGGCTCTATGGTGTGTTCTTCCTGCGCCACAGGCTGCCGGCCGTCGCCGACGGACTGCGCGCGGCGCGGGCGGAGATCCTGAAACCTACCGCCGCCCCGTAGGACCGCGTTCAAAGTAGCGGAAGAACGCGCTGTCGGGCGAGAGGACCATCGTCGTCTGGCCGTCGGCGAAGGCCTGCTCATAGGCCTGCATCGAGCGGAAGAAGGCGGCGAAGGACGGGTCCCGGCCATAGCTGTTGGCCAGGATGCGCGTACGCATCCCATCGCCTTCACCCAGCGCCTGACCCGACTGTTCGCGGGCGGTGGCGAGGGTGATCGCGACTTCCTTGTCGGCCTCGGCGATGATCTCGCGCTTGCGCTGTTCGCCTTCGGCGCGGATGCGTGCGGCTTCCTGCTGGCGGGAAGTCTCCATGCGGCGGAAGACGTTCTCGCGGGTCTGGTCAGGCAGGTCGGCGCGCTTGATGCGCACGTCGATGATCTGGATGCCCAAGCGCGAGGCGGTGGCGCGGCGGGCCATGTCGGCGCGGGCGAGCTGCATCAGCTGGCTGCGGCGGGTGGAGATAATCTCGGTGTCGCTGACCGTGCCCAGCACCTGGCGGAGCGAGGAGTTGAGCAGGCGCTCCAACCGGTCCGCCGCGGTCTGTTCGTCGCGCAGGGTGCGGTAGAACTGCAGCGGATCGGAGATGCGGTAACGCACGAAGGCGTCGACCACGAGGCGATCCTGGTCGGAGGTGATGATCTCCTCCTGACCGGTTTCGAGCGCGATGTTGCGGCGATCGAACTTGATGACCTGTTCGACGAACGGGATCTTGAGATTGAGGCCGGCCTGGTTCTTGCCGGGCGCATTGACCACCCGGACAGGGTCGCCGAACTGGACGACGATGGCCTGCTGCCGCTGGTCGACGACGTAGAAGGTCTGGGCCAGGACGACGGCGAGAACGGCGCCGATCAGGCCGAGGGCGAGGAGACGAGGATTCACGGGCCGGTCCTCCCTTGGGCTTGCGCCTGGGATGGCGGCGCCTCGACGCGCGGAGGCGCTGCGGCAGCGGCGGGCGCGGGGGCTCCGACCGGGGCGCGGGGGCGGAACACGTCGGGCGGCAGGATGATCGGGGTCGAGGCGCCCTTGGAGTCGACAATCACCTTGTTGGAGGCGGTCAGCACCCGTTGCATTGTCTCGATATAGAGGCGATCGCGGGTGACACCGGGCGCACGGCGATACTCGGCGTAGATCTGATTGAACCGGGCGGCCTCCCCCTGGGCCTCACGAACAGCCTGTTCGCGGTAACCCTGGGCGGCCTGGGTGATCCGGGCCGCGTCACCCTTGGCTTCGTTGACCACGCGGTTGCGGTAGGTGTTGGCCTCGTTGACCGCCGAGGCGTTGTCCTGTCCGGCGCTTTGCACGTCGCGGAAGGCGGCGACCACTTCACGGGGCGGGCTGGCGCGGCTGATCTGGACTTCCACCACGCTGATGCCGGCGCCCCAGCTATCGAGCGTGCGCTGCATCACCTCAGCGGCCTGACGCTGCACCTGGGCGCGGTTGGCGGAAATGATCGGCTGCAGGTCCGTACGGCCCACAACCTCGCGCATGGCGCTCTCGGCTACGGCCTTCACGGCCCCCTCCGGGTCGCGGGTCGCGAAGAGGTAGCGGCTTGCGTCGGCGATGCGCCACGTGATGGAGAAGTCCACGTCGACGATCTGCTCGTCGCGGGTGAGCATCAGGCTCTCGGCGTCAGTCTCGGTTCCGGCGTCGGCTGAGCCGCCACCTACGTCGGTGCGCTTGAGGCTGGTGACCGGCACCTTCTCGACCCGCTCGATGGGGGCGGGGAGGCGATAGCGCAGGCCGGGCGTCTCAGAGCGCGAGAAGGCGCCGAAGGTGAGCACCACGGCCTGTTCGTTGGGCTGGACCACATAAAAGCCCGACAGCGCCCAGACCGCGACAACGCCGCCGCCGACAATGGCCAGGGTGCGTCGATTGGGCTGGCCGCCCGGGCCGCCCATCATGTCGCGCAGGCGGCGCGCCAGCTGTTCGAAGCTGGTGTTGAAATCAGGCCCGCCGGGACGGCGTGGCCCACCGCCGCCGCCGGAGGGGCGCTTTGGCGGATCGCGGCGATCATCGCCACCCGAGGGCGAACCCCAGGGGCCTGGATTGGCGTTGTCGTTCCAGGGCATCAGGCGGTCGTCGAAGTGAGCAAGCGAGACCCTTCCACGGTCATCCGGACCGGTTCGTTATCGTGACCGCCGGGGTTGTAAACCTCCAGCGGCGACCGGATATGTGGGCGCCTTACCGCCAAAGCAAGCGCGACGAGCAAGACGGACAACATGAGTGAGCCCGCAGGCCCTGATCGGACGGCGATTCTGGCCGCCCTGGATGGGGTGATCGACCCGAAATCCGGACAGGGCCTGGCCACGGCGGGCCTGGTTCGCGGGCTGGTGCTGCGCGGCGGCCGGGCGGCCTTCATGCTGGAGGTGGCGCCAGCCGACATCGACGCCTACCGCTTGGTGCGCGAGCGGGCCGAGGCGGTGCTGGCCGAAATCGACGGCGTCGAGGTGGCGCAGGTGGTGCTGACCACCGAGATTCAGTCGCCGAGCATGCCGCAACTGCGCGTGACGCCCAGGCGGCCTGTTCCGGGTCCGTCGCCGTCCAGCACACCCCAGGCCCGGCGGGCCCGGGTGGTGGAGGACCCGCAGGCCCAGCTTCACCCGATGGTCGACGCGGCGCGGCCACCGCATGTGAAGCGGGTGATTGCGGTGGCCAGTGGCAAGGGCGGGGTGGGCAAGTCCACGGTCTCGGTCAACCTGGCTGCGGCCCTGGCCCGCCGCGGCAAGCGCGTGGGCCTGCTGGACGCCGACATCTATGGTCCCTCCGCCCCGACCATGCTGGGGATCGACGGCGAACCGACCTTTGACGCCGAAAAGCGCCTGAACCCCATGGACGCCTGGGGCGTGAAGGTGATGTCCATCGGCTTCATCGTCGAGCCGGGCACAGCCAACATCTGGCGCGGGCCTATGGCGTCGTCGGCGCTTCGCAGCCTGATGAACGCCAACTGGGGGACGGAAGCCGAGCCGCTGGACGTCCTGGTGATCGACCTGCCGCCGGGCACCGGGGATATCCAGCTGACCCTGGTCCAGAAGCTGGTGATCGACGGGGTGGTCATCGTTTCCACCCCGCAGGAGATCGCATTGATCGACGCGCGTCGCGCGGCGGCGATGTTCGACAAGACCGGCGCGCCGATCCTCGGCGTGGTGGAGAACATGGCCTGGTTCGCCGATGCTTCGGGCGCGAAGGTGCCGATCTTCGGGTCCGGCGGCGCCAAGGCGGAGGCGGAGCGCCTGGGCGTGCCGCTGCTGGCGGAGATCCCTATCGAAGTGGCCCTGCGCGAGGCCTGTGACGCCGGCCGGCCGCTGGCGGCGGGCGATGGCGACAGCGCCGCGGTGCGGGCGTTCCTGGCCCTGGCGGACAAGGTGATGGCCTAAGGACTCCTAGGCCACCCCCGCGTCCCGTTCGTCGAGCAGGCGGCGGACTTCGGCCGCCCGTTCGGCTGAGAGCTTGTAGCCGATCAGGCAGATGGCCCCGAAACCCACGAACAGGATCGGCCCGGCCAGGAAGCAGTACATCAGCGCCTGGATCGCCTCCGGCGAGTTGGCGTCGCCGATCTTGGGATCGTAGCCGACCTGATCGAGCACCGTGAAGGTGAGGAAGATCGAACCGCCGGCCGCGATCTTCGAGGTGAGGACCGTGAGCGCATAGAGCAGCCCGCCACGCTCCTTGCCCTGCTTCAGGCGCACCTCGTCGGCGACGTCGGCGGTCATGGCGCGCGTCAGCACGCCGAAGCCCGCGGCCATGAAGCCGGTGAGGAACATGGTCGGTATCGCGGCCAGTACGTTGCCGCGCGGCAGGAAGGCCAGGCTGACAAGAACGGACGTGTAGACGACGCAGGCCACCATCACCGCGCGGTGTTTGCTGATCTTGGTGGCCAGCCAGGCCAGGCTCGGCGCGCCGACGACGCCGGCGAGGATGTAGATCGCCAACAGGATGTTGGCCTGGGCCGAGGTGAAGCCCATCGCGTCGCGCGAGAAGAACAGGTAGAGCGCGGCCATCCAGCCCGGGCCGAGCGACAGCGCGAAATCGGCCAGAAGTATGCGCCGCATGCTGGGGTCGATGATCAGGTCGAGATACTCGCGAAACTGGAACCGCTGGCCGGGCGCCTCGGCCATGATCGTCTCAGGTGTGCGGAACACCACGATCGCAACGGCGATCGGAGCCAGGAAAATCAGGTACCAGATCATCGCCCGGACACCCTGGGCCTCCGGATAGCCCATCTGCTCCATGACAATGGGAATCAGCAGCACGCTGACCGCGCCGAGCACGCCGACGGCGGTCATGACGCCGAAGATACGGGCCCGGTCATCGTAGGTTTTGGCCAGGGTCGAGGCCCAGGCGGCGTGCGACAGGGTCAGGACCGAGACGCCGAGATACATCACCAGGAGCCAGCCGATCAGGTAGCCCTGGCCCACGCCCTGATCGGCGATCAGCAGCATGTAGAGGCCCAGCATCATCAGCGGCGCGCCGAGCACGGTCCATAGGCGGTAGCGACCGAAGCGGGTTCGGGTGCGGTCCATGGCGATGCCGAGCGCAGGCTCAATGGGCACATCGATGAACCGGACGAGCGCGAAGGCCGCACCCACGACGGTCAGCGGCACCCCGATATTGGCGGCGAAATAGGAGGGCAGGTGGACGGCGGCCGCGAGGCCCAGCGCGCTGAGCGGCAGACTGGTGGCGGCGAAGGCGAGGGCTAGGCCGAGCGACAGGCGCTCGTGCGGCCGGGAGGGCGTGGCGGTCATCACGGCCGCCCTTTGGGTCCGAGGTCGACGCCGGTGAGAGATTCGGCCGCCGCGCCGGGGTCGGTCTCGCTGGCATCGAGCAGATCGAGCTTGTGGCGGATCTCGGCGTGGCGCTCGGCGGTCAGCTTGTAGCCGATGAAGCAGGCGCCGGCGGCCATGACGAAGACGATGGGGCCGATGATGTAGGCCAACTCCAGTCCCCGGATGGCCTCAGGCGTGTTGGTGACCCCGACGCCGACCTGGTATCCGACGAGCGCCAGCACGTTGAAGGTCAGGAAGATCGAGCCCGCTGTAGCCAGCTTCGCCGTGGCGGTGAGGCCGGCGTAGATCAGACCCATCCACTCGCGACCGCTATCGAGCCGGAGCTCGTCGGCGATGTCGGCGGCGATGGCGCGCATCATCACGGTGAAGCCGGCCGCCATGGCGCCGACGGTGAACATCAGCACCGAGAAGATCGGGAAGTCGCCCTTGGGCAGAAATGGCAGGCACATCAGGCCGACGGAGTAGATCGTGGTCGTCACCAGGAAGGCGATGTGTTTGCTGATCCGGTTGGCGAGCCAGGCCGCAAAAGGGGCGCCCGCGAAACCGGCGGCGACATAGATCAGCAGCAATAGGTTGGCGGCGGCCGTATCGAAGCCGCGACTGTCCTTGAAATAGAACAGGTACAACGCCGCCATCCATCCGGGCCCCAGTGTGACCATCAGGTCGGCGGCCAGCAGTCGGATCACGTTTCCACGGGTGAGAAGCTGGGCGTAGTCCTTGAGCGTGAACTGGGCGGGCCGATCCTGGGTGATGCGTTCAGGCGAGGTGAAGACGACGAGCAGGCAGGTGACCGCCGCACTGGCGATGATGAACCAGATCATCGCCTGGACGCCTTCCGCGTCCGTGGCCCCCTGCTGGCTCATGTAGATCGGGATCAGCAGCACGGCCATGGCGCCGATGACGCCCAGGCCCGTGATGGCCCCGAAGATCCGGGATCGCTCCTTGTAGGTGGGCGCAAGTCGTCCGGCCCAGGCGAGATGAGAGAGGAGGACGCCGGAATAGCCGAGGTACATCACCAACAGCCACCAGCCCAGGTACAGGGGTCCATCCCCGGAGCCGGTCATCAACAGCATGTAGAAGCCCAGCATCAGCACCGGGGCGCCGAGCGCCATCCAGACCCGGTAGCGGCCGAAGCGGGTCTTGGTCCGGTCCATCGCCAGACCCATGGCGGTGTCGATCGGGATGTCGATGAACCGCACTAGCGCGAACACCGTACCGACCAGCGCCAGCGACAGCCCGAGTTCGGCCGCGAAGTAGCGCGGCAGGTGGACCGTGGCGGCGACACCGAGCGCGCCGATAGGCACCGCCGCGCTGGCGAAGACCAGCGCCCTCGGCATAGAGATCTGACCGCCTGCGGAGCCGGACTGGGATTGCGACACTTTAACCTTACTCCCCTGAAAAACCGCGCCTCTTGGTCGGACGCTTCACACCGGGAGTTAGGCGCGACCGAGGCCGCGCCCGCAAGGGGATTTCGTGTGTCAGGTATGCAATGGCGGGTCGCTCAGCCGCCCTGCATCTTGCGGAAGAACTTCTGGCCCTGCTCGCCGCCGGCGAAATAGGCCTTCTGGCCCTCGGCGTCGGAGATCTTGGCCCAGGCGTCGCGAACCGCTTCGACCGTGGCCTTCTGTCCGAGGAAGGCGCCCTCGGTCTCGACGATCCGACTGACCGCGAAGGCGCCGCCGCCAGCGGTCATGGTCACGCCGGTCGGCGCCTCCTCCGAGCAGAGGAACATCACGGCGGGCGTCACGTATTCCGGCGCCAGGGCGGCGAGCACTTCCGGCGGCATCAGGCCCTCGGTCATGCGGGTGCCGGCCACCGGGCTGATGGCGTTGACATGGATGTTGTTCTTCTGGCCCTCGAGCTTCAGCGTGTTCATGAAACCGATCACGCCCATTTTGGCTGCGCCGTAGTTGGACTGGCCGAAGTTGCCGTAGAGGCCGCTCGACGAGGTGGTGACGACGATGCGGCCGTAATTCTGGGCGCGCATGATCTCCCAGACCGCTTTGGCGGGTTTCACGGTGCCCATCAGATGGACATCAAGCACCACCTGGAAGTCGGCGATCTCCATCTTGGCGAAGGACTTGTCGCGCAGGATGCCGGCGTTGGCGATCAGGATGTCGATGCGGCCCCAGGCGTCCATCGCGTCCTTGACCATCCGGGCTACGCCCGCGTCGTCGGTCACAGAGGACCCGTTGGCGATCGCCTCGCCGCCAAGCGCCTTGATCTCTTCCACCACCTTGTTGGCCGCGTCCGAGCCGCCGCCCGAACCGTCCATCGAGCCGCCCAGGTCGTTGACCACGACCTTGGCGCCGCGCCGCGCCAGCTCCAGCGCATGTTGGCGGCCGAGGCCCCCGCCCGCGCCGGTCACGATCGCCACCTTGCCGTCGAAGCGGATGTCCGCCATCTCGAAGTTCCTCTTGAAAAGCCGGGTCTGAAATCGGCGCGCGTTGTGCGGCGGCGCCGGCGGGGCGTCAAGGCGGGCGCTGGGCGGGATGGCCCTCCTGACCCGCACATCCCGACTTTCGTCGGGAAGTGCGGTGGTGAGTAGGGGCTTGCGATCCGACTCTGTGTAGCCGGGTGGCATGTCGCTGCCGTTGCGCCTGGGCCTGTTTTACGCCGCGATCTTCGTAGGCTCAGGGGCGTCGTCGCCTTACATGCCCTTGTGGTTCGCCGAGCGCGGATTGAACGGCGCGCAGATCGGGCTGATCCTGTCACTGCCGTTGCTGGTGCGGATCGTGACGGCGCCGCTGTTGGCCATCTGGGCGGACAGCTTCCGGCTCAGGCGGACGGCGATTCTTTTGCTGAGCCTGGCGGTGGCGGTCAGCTACGGCCTGTTGGCGCTGCCGCTGGGCTTCACCGGATGGATGGTGGTTTGGTTCGCGGCCTCATCGGCGATCTCCAGCGTGGCGCCGCTGACCGACGTTATCGCACTCAATCACGCGCGTCGGGCCGGGTTTAACTTCGGCTGGCCGCGCGGCATCGGTTCGGCGGCGTTCATCGTCGGCAACATCGGCATGGGCGCGGTGCTGGCCTGGGGCACGCCGGACTTGGTGCTGGTCTGGATCACAATGGCGGCGATGCTCATGGCGGTGGCGGCGCGGTTCCTGCTGCCGGCCGATCCGGTGCATGAGGATGGCGAAAAGCGCGCTGCCGGAGCGCGGTTCGCCGGTCTGGGCGAACTGCTTCGCGACAAAGGTTTCATGACCGCGGTGGTGGCGGCCGGGCTGATCCAGTCGGCGCACGCCTTCTACTATGGCTTCTCGACCCTTGCCTGGCGCGACCAGGGCATCGCGCCCGGGCTCACCGGCGTCCTGTGGGGCGTGGGCGTGGCGGTGGAGATCGCCTTCCTTTGGTGGATGGAGCCGTGGCGGCGGCGGATCGGTCCGACGAACCTGCTGATCCTGGGCGGCATCGCTTCGCTGGTGCGCTGGACCGGTCTGGCGCTTTCGCCGCCCTTGTGGGTGATCTTCGCGCTGCAGACCCTGCATGTGTTCAGCTATGCGGCGACGTTCCTCGCCTCGCTGGAGATCATCGGGCGACTGTCGAAACCGGCCAACGCCTCGGCAGCCCAATCGCTGAACTCGGCGCTGTCGGGCGGCATACTGATGGGGCTCGCGACCCTGGCCTCCGGGCCGCTCTATGACGGCTTCGGCGCCTATGGGTATCTGTTGATGTCGGCGATGTGCGGGCTGGGACTGATCGCGGCGCTGCGGCTGAGATACGACGCTGACGTGGCGACACGCTTGCGGGGCTAGCAGCGGCTTCCGACAATGGAGCGGAAGAGGAGACCAAACACATGCGCGCGCTGAACGTCGCCGCCCCCTGGGGCCTGGACGCCATCAAGGTGGTGGAGCTGCCCGATCCGACGCCGGGGCCCGGCCAGGTTCTGGTGCGGATGAAGGCTGTATCCCTGAACTACCGCGACCTGTTGATGGTCAACGGGATGTACGGGCGCGGCGCGGCCAACACGTCCGATGTCATCACCCCGTTCTCGGACGGATGCGGCGTGGTCGAGGCGGTGGGCGCTGGCGTGACGCGGGTAAAGCCCGGCGACCGGGTGGCGACGCTGTTCTTCCAGAGCTGGGTTTCGGGTCCTCCGACGCTGGAGAAGCTGATGACCGCCCTCGGCTTTCCGATCCCCGGGGCCGGCTCCGAGCTGCAGACCTTCTCGGAGCATGGGGTTTCCAAGGTCCCGGATTTCCTGACGGACCAGCAGGTGGCGACCCTGCCTTGCGCCGCGCTGACCGCCTGGCGGGGGCTCTTTGTCGATGCGCGGCTGGAGCCGGGCGACACCGTTGTGCTGCAGGGCACCGGCGGGGTCTCGATTTTCGGTCTGCAGTTCGCCCACGCGGCTGGCCTGCGGACCGTGGTCACCTCCTCATCAGACGCCAAACTGGCGCGGGCCAAGGCGCTGGGGGCTGACCACCTGGTCAACTACAAGACGACGCCGGACTGGTCGAAGGCGGTGCGCGAGGCGACCGGCGGCCGGGGCGCCGACTTCATCATGGAAGTGGGCGGCGGCGGCACCATCCAGGAGAGCATGAAGGCGGTGAAGATAGGCGGCCACATCGCCATCATCGGCGTGGTGGCCGGCGCCGGCGAGCCGTTTAACCCGGCGGCCCTGATCGGCAACTCGGCCAAACTGCAAGGCCTTTCGGTCGGCTCGCGCGACATGTTCGAGGCCATGTGCCGGGCCATGGCGCTGCGCGGCATTTCGCCGGTGGTTGACAAGGTGTTCCCGTTCACCGAGGCCAAGGCGGCGTTCTCGGCCATGGCCGGCGGCGAGCACTTCGGGAAGATCGTGCTGACGTTCTGAGGTCGTCTCAGATCGGCAGGGCCGTGGTCGACTTGATCTGCTCCATGGCGAAGGCCGAGGAGACATCGGACAGCGGCACGGCGGCGATCAGGCGTTTGTAGAAGGCGTCGTAGGCGGCGATGTCGCGGACGACGACCTTGAGCAGATAGTCGGTGTCGCCTGAGAGGCGGTAGAACTCGACCACTTCAGGCATCGACGCGGCCGCTTTGGCGAAGGCGTCGAGCCACTCCTGATCATGCCGATTGGTGCGGATCGAGACGAACGTCACCAGCCCGAGGTCCAGCTGATCGCGGTCGAGCAGGGCGACCCGGCTGGTGATGACGCCGGCGTCGGTGAGCCGCTTGATGCGTTTCCAGCAGGGCGTCTGGGAGAGGCCGACGACCTGGGCCAGTTCGGCGATTGGCGTGGTGGCGTCCCGCTGAAGTTCGCGCAGGAGGCGGCGATCGATGGCGTCGAGGGATGTGGGCATGGATCGGTCTCTAGCTTGCCGCGCGGGACCGGACCTGGAGCCCGCCGGGGTCCACGGGCATGCCGTGGACCTGCATGTTGTGGCTGTGGGCCAGCTGGTGCAGCGCGAATGCGGCGGTCATGGCCGAAAGGCGGCCCTGGGCATCCTCGGCGGCGTTGACGCTCTCCTTGGCCAACTTGAGAGCGAAGGCGGGCTTGGCGGCGATGCGGCGGGCGAGCGCGAGCGAGAAGGCGGCCAGATCGGCGGCTGGAACCACGTGGTTGACCATGCCGAGCGCGCGGGCGTCCTCGGCCGACAGCCAGTCGGAGGTGAACAGCAATTCCTTGGCCTTGCGCGGGCCGAGCTCCCAGGGATGGGCGAAGTACTCCACCCCGTTGACGCCCATGCCGACGGTATTGTCACAGAACTGGGCGTCGTCGGCGGCGATGATGATGTCGCAGGGCCAGGCCAGCATCAGGCCGCCGGCGATGCACTTGCCTTGCACCTCGGCGATCGTGGGTTTGGGCAGGTTGCGCCAGCGTTCGGACAGGCCGAGATAGATCTCCTTTTCCCGCGCCATGCGCCCCTCGGCGCCGGCGCAGCCGAAGCCGCACCAGGTTCCCACGGGCTCAAAGGGCGCCATCTGGTCGGCGATCGAGCCGGTCTCGCGCAGGTCGTGGCCGGCGGAGAAGTGCGGGCCGGAGGCGGCCAGCAGGATCACTTTCACCGCAACATCTCGGGCCGCCGCGTCAAACGCGTCGTTCAGGGCATAGAGCAGGCCCGTGTCCTGGGCGTTGCGGGCTTCGGGGCGGTTGAGAACGATCCGGGCGATTCCGGGCTCAATCACCGAATAGACGACGGGCGGCGGCGACATCGGGTCCTTCAATCAAGGCAATGGGCGATGATGGGTGGCGCGACTCACTTGCGTCGATAGGATGACGCAAGCGACTCATACCCGGCGGCCGCCGGGACCTCGCGCAACATCCTAGCTGGGGGAGCCCATGGCCACCGGAAAGAACACTAACGCGCTTCAGAAGCCGCTCACGCCGTCGGCCGAACTTGCCGCCGTCGTCGGTGCGGGTCAGCTATCTCGCGGCGAGACCGTCTCGAAGATCTGGGACTACATCAAGAAGAACAACCTGCAGAACCCCGCCAACAAGCGGGAGATCCTCGCCGATGCGAAGTTGAAGCCGGTCTTTGGCGGCAAGGACAAGGTCAGCATGTTCGAGATGAACAAGCACCTCTCGGGGCATCTGAAGTAGCCGCGGGCGCTTCATACTCCGAAACAGATCGTGAAGGCCTCGTCGGGCATGCGCCCGGCGGGGCCTCTTCACATTCCGGACGGCTCCCGACATAAGGGCCGGCCCACCCCGGGACCGGCTAGCCCAACCCTCTGGACGTCCGCTTGAGCCCGAACACCCGCGCCATCATCCTCGCCGCCGGACAGGGCAAGCGTTTGCTGCCGCTGACCGAGGCGCGGCCAAAGTGTCTGGTCGTACTCTCAGGCCGCACCCTATTGGCCTGGCAGTTGCTGCGGCTGCAGGCGGCCGGCGTAACCGAGGCCGTGATCGTCACCGGTTTCCGCGCCGACGCGGTGGAGGCCGAGGTGGCCTCGCTCGGGCTCTCCATGCCGGTGCGGCTGGCCTACAACCCCTTCTATACGGTCTCCGACAACACGGCTTCGTGCTGGATCGTGCGCGACGCATTTGAAGGCCGCGTTCTGCTGCTGAACGGCGATACTCTGTTCGGGCCGGGTGTCGCCGAACGCCTGCTGGCGGCGCCTGAGGCGGCGATCACCGTCGCCATCGACCGCAAGCCCGCCTATGACGCCGACGACATGAAAGTGCTCACAGAGCACGGTCGTCTGCGGGCCATCGGCAAGACGATCGAGGCCTATGACGCCGAGTCGATCGGATTCCTGCGGTTCTCGCCGGAAGGTTCGCGGGCGTTTGTGGGTGGGGTGGAACATGTGCTGTCGCGTCCCGAGGGACTGAAGCGTTGGTACCTCTCGGTCATCGACGAACTCGCCCGCTCCGGCGTCGATGTGAAGGTGGCGTCGGTCGAAGGGCTGCCTTGGGGCGAAATGGACTTTCCGAAAGACGTCGAGACCCTGACACGGCTGTCGGCGGGCTGGAGCGACCCTCGAGGGTAGGGCGCTCGCCACTTATGTTTTTTGTTTCAATGCAATGACCCGAACAAGTCGGGCCAAGTCGGTGGCGATGGGGAACTATACCGGCCCGAGCAACCGTCGCACCAGATCCAGGTCCGCGGGTTTGTCGACGTCGACACTGGCGAGACCGAACGGGGTGGAGACGATCCGGGCTTCGACGCCGGCCTGGGCGCCTAGTCGGCGGGCTGCGCCGGCTAGGGTAAGGCGGCCGGCCAGATAGGCCAGCAGGATGCCGGGGCCGAGTAGGCCGGCCATGCGCCAGGGGCGTTTGCGTTCGGCCTCGACGCGGCGCCAGAGGTCGAAGACCGCGAGACCTCTGGGCGTCGCCAACCAGAAGAGATTACAGCCCGACCAGTGGCCGTCGGCGAGCTTGAGCCAGGTGCGGCGCGTGCCGGGGGCCGACGCCTCGACGACAGCGCGCGGCGCGACCAGGGCTGCGATGTCGGCCTCAGGCGGCGTATCGGCCAGGAAGCGGGTGATCCATTCTGGCTGGAGCAGGGCGTGATCGGCGGTCGTGATCAACAGCGGCGCACCCATGTGATCGGCGCCGGCGCGGGCGCTGGCGCTGGGACCTGCAGCGGCCGGCAGGGTCTCAAGCCCGAGGCGCCGAGCTTCCGCCTCCACATCGGAATGGTTGCAGATCACGGTGATCCGCGCCGCGCCCGCGACCTTGAGCGCGCCGGTCACCCGCGCGAGCAGGGTCTCGCCGCCAATGCGGATCAGCGCCTTATGCGAAGCGCCGCCATAGGCCGCTACAGGATCCTCACCGCCCCGAGATCCGGCCAGGACCAGCGCCGAAAACCCGGTCAAATCAGCGCCTTCTGATAGAGGCGGTAGGTCTTGTAGACGGTGGCGCCGCCGGCGTCGCAGATGCGGCGCATGGGCAGGTTGTCTTCGAGCACCCAGGAGAGTTCGTAGCGTTCGTAACCGCGTGCGCGCGCAGCGCGCGCAACCGCGTCGATCAGGTGGAAGGGGAGAAGCTGGCCCTTGAGCGAGGCGGCGAAATGGCGGCGCACCCCCATCAGCGGCACCCGGCCGGTCTTCACGCCCTTGACCTTGAGCCGCCAGAGCAACTTGGCCCAACCGAATGGCAGGAGCTTGCCCTTCAGGTCGGCGATGGCCTCGTTGACATTGGGAAGCAGGATCATGAAGCCCGCCGGCTCTCCATCGATCTCGGCGATCCAGGCCAGGCGGGGATCGATGATCAGGCGAAGCGTGGTCGCCAGGGCCTTAGTTTCGGCCTCGGTTGTCGGGGTGAAGCCCCAGTTGCCGGACCAGGCGTCGTTGAGGATGGCGGTGACGGTGGCGACCTCGGCGTCGAGACGTTTCATCTCGAGCGTGCGAAGGGTGACGCCCTCGGGCAGGCCCTTGCGGATGCGGCGCAGGATGGGGGCGGGCAGGTCGTCGGCGACGCTGCAGGTATAGGCGAAGATGTCCTTGGCCTTGGCATAGCCCTGGGCCTCGATCGCGGCGGCGGTATGGGGCGCATCGTGGCTCATCATGAACATCGGCGGGGTATCGCGCCCCTCAATCAGCAGTCCCACCTCCTCGTTGGTGGAGAGGTTGATGGGCCCCAGCGCCACCGTGCGCCCGCGCTCCCGGAGCCAGGCCTCCGCGGCGCCGAACAAAGCGGCGAAGACCTCCGGATCGTCTTCGGCGGCGATCATGCCGAAATGGCCGACGCCCTCGGCGGTCTGGGGGTTGAGGGCGTCGATCTGGGCGCTGATGCGCCCGACGTCGCGGCCATCGCGCTCCGCCAGCCAGAAGGCGACCTCGGCGTGGGCGAAGAATGGGTTGCCCTTGGGCGACAGCGACTCCATCCGCTCGACGATCAGCGGCGGCACATAGTTTTGGTCTGAGGCGCCCAGACGCATCGGCACGCGGACGAAACGCTCTAGCTCGGTGCGGGTGCGAACCGGCAACAGGGTCAGCGCGCCCAAGTCCTAGCCCTCCAGATAGATCAGCGCCGTTACACCCAGCGCGGCGAACATGGCCGGCGCGGCCCAGGCGGCCAGCAGCGCGGGCGCGGCCCCGCTTTCGCCCAGCGCGGTGAAGGCGCCGTCGAAGACCAGGAACAGCAGGCCCGCCGCCAGGCACTGGACAAGCAGCGTTGCTCCGCCGCCCCGGAAGTTGGCCAGCGCCACCGGCGCCGCGAGCAGAAGCATGACCAGACAACCGACGGGCGCCGCCCAGGCCCGCTGGAGTTGAGTGTCGTAGAAGGCTCGCGGCCGGATCGAGAGGCCGCCGGCCAGCGCCCGCGCCGCCTCCTGCGGGGTGACGGTTGTCTCGCCCATGGCCAGGGTGCGGATGTCGCCGGGGGTCAGCGCACGGGTCCAGTCCATCTCGCGCGCGCCGGCCTCGGCCACAGCATCGGCGCCCAGCGTTTCGAAGCGCGGCTCGATCAATCGCCAGCGATCTCCGGCGAACACCGCGGCCCGCGCTGTGGTGCGTTGAATCAGGCGCCCTGCATCGTCCCGGCGATAGATGCGCACGGCCTCCAGGCTGCCGCCGTCGGGATCGCGGGGTATGGCGACCACCACTTCATTGCCGATCCGGAACGTGACCGGGTCGACCGGTTTGCGATCGGCCGAGGGCGTCGAGGCCTGCCACCAGACGGACAGTGTGGCGTCGGTGCGGGGCGCAACCACCATGCCGATCAAGAGCTGCAACGCCGCCAATACGGCGGCGGCCGGCAAGGCCATGAGGGTGATGCGGTAGCTGGAGACCCCGGTGGAGCGCATGGCGGTCACGGCGCTGTCGCCCGCCAGCTTGCCGAACGCGAACAGAGAGCCGGCGAGGACGGCCAGCGGCGCGGCCTGTTCGACCAGGCGCGGCAGGCGCAGGAACGCATAGTAGGCGACGCCGCCGGCCCCCAGGTTGCGATCCAGGATGTCGGTGGTGACCTCGAGCAGATCGAGAATCTGCAGGATGCCGACCAGGACGGCCAGGGCCGCCAGAATCCGGCCCCCCAACAGACGCGCGAGATAGATCGGCAACGTCATGTCGCGGCGGCCGCCGCGCGGCGGGCGCGGAAGCGCGCCAGGGTCGAGGAAATCACTTCGGTCAGGCGGCCGATGGGCGTGTCGCCCGGGCGCTTGCGGCTGGTCAGGAACACGGTGATGGCGATCGCCGCGAAGCCGAAGAAAGGCGCCCCGACGGCCAGCTCTGGGGAAATCCGCCCCGTCTCGGCCAGGCCCTCGCCCAGCTGCACCGCATGGTGGAAGGCCAGCAACAACAGGCCCCCGACAATGACGCCGGGCGCACGGCCGCTGCGCTTGGCTGCAAGGCCGAGCGGTACGGCCAGCAGCGGCAGCAGCGGCAGCGAGAAGGCGCGGGCCAGGCGGCCGTAGAACTCCGACATCAGGGCGCCCTGCGGAATGGTCGAGTTGTTGTTCCGGGCCTGACGGACCAACTCGCCCATGGTCAGTTCGCGCTCATCTCCGCCGCGCGATCTCAGCAGCCGGGCCGGGCCCGTGAGCGGCAGCGACATGGTGAAGCTCTGGAAGCTCAGGACCTCCGGCCGACCCTCATCGTTCGTGCGCAGTTGCTGTCCGTCGCGCAGCTCCAGCAGCACGTTCTGGCCATCCGCCGTGCGCTTCACCTCGGCCATGCCGGCGGTGGTGATCTCCTCGCGGCCGGAGGGGGCGATGCGGCGGATGAAGACGTTAGTCAGGCGCTGGCCCGCCGCATCGGCGGCGTCGGTCGTCATGGTCAGCGTGCGCGAGGGATTGAGGATGGTTTCGGCGGGGACCAGGCCATTCCAGCCCGCATTCTGGGCGCTGTGAAGCACGGCGCGATAAGCGTAACGGCTGTAGGGCTGAAGATAGCCGAACACCAGAAGGCTGACCCCGGCCAGCGCGGCTGCGACGCAGATATAGGGCGCGGCGATGCGGGTGAGCGAAACGCCGGCGGCAAGCAGGGCGTCGATCTCCGAGGCCTGGTTCAGCCGGTTGACGACCACGATCAAGGCCAGGAAGAAGGCCGCCGGCAGGGTCAGTCCGATGTAGTGCGGCACGAGGTTGACCGCGAGCTGGGCTACGAACCCGAACCGCTCATTCGAGGCGGCCAACATGTCGAGCAGGCGCAGGGTGCGCTCGAGCAACAGCGCCACCAGGGTCACCCCGGTCGCCCCCACCATCGGCCAGAGCGCCAGGCGGAGCAGATAGCGGTCGATGCGGCTCAAGATGTTCCTTTAGCTCACGCGCCATAGGGCGGCGAGTTCGGCGGCGAAGGCGTGGGCCTCCTCCTCGCTCAGGGCGACGTGACTGGCAAGGGCGGGCTGTCCGGGCCAGCCGGCGTCGGCGAATGTCTGGCCGTGGTGGACACGGGGTATCTCGTATCGGGGGATGACGTGGAAGTGGACGTGCGGGTCGACCATCATGAGCATCAGGTAGTTGATCCGGGCGTAGTCAACGCGGGCGCGGAGCAGGGTCTCGATGCCGGTGATTGCGACCTTCAAGTCGGCGAACGCTGCGGCCGGCAGTTCAGAGAACGCGGTCGCCTCGGACCGGTGGACCAGCACCAACGATCCAAGTGTCGGTTGCTGCGGGCGCAGCAGGATCAGCCATTCTGCGGTCTCCGCCACCAGGGTGTTGGGGTAGCCGAACTTGACGGCGGTGGCGTTGGGCACTGGATGGGATCTCGCTGGGTTAGACGGCGAGCATAGGGCGCGGGCGTCGCGGGCTCAAATGTCTCGAATGGTGTCGATTGGGACCTTGGGGCGCGAAGGATTCCACGGGCCATGACGGATTCAGTGGAGAGGCGTGAGCGGATTTGCTCCGCTCAACCCGCCCTCAGAAACCGCACCAGCACCCTCTGGCCGATGAGGAACGGCGCGCCGGCTCAGCGCGGCAGCCACTGACGCACCTCGTGCAGGTCGATGGCGATGCGGACGCAGAGGCTGTGCATCTCGTCGGTCGGGTGCAGCATGTCGGGCACCATCACCGTCATCATCCC
>NZ_JBILUK010000223.1:0-5285 GCF_044371015.1 Phenylobacterium sp. | reverse complement strand
CGCCATCAATCCGCACACCGGCAAAAGGCGTATCGATGAGGCCTTTCCGGCTGAGATACGGGCGCGGGCGATTGACTCCGAGATGATCATTCACCTGGACAACGGCTCGACCTGGCAGGTCGCGGGGTCGGACAACTACAACTCGCTGGTCGGCTCACCTCCAATCGGCGTGGTTTTTTCGGAGTGGGCGCTGGCCAAGCCAGAGGCCTGGGATTTCATCCGGCCGATCCTCGCGGAGAATGGCGGCTGGGCGATGTTCCTTTGGACGCCGCGGGGGCGCAATCACGCCACGCGATCCTTCGAAGCGCGCGCCAGAGACCCCGACTGGTTCACGCTGAAAGCACCGGCCACGGCGACCACCGTCTTCACACCCGAACAACTCGCGAAGGAACGCGCAGAACTGGTGGCTGAGCTGGGATCGCCCGAAGAGGGCGAGGCGCGGTTCGCGAGCGAGTACCTGGTGGATTTCGACGCTGCGGCGCCTGGCGCCTACTATGCGGGCCTGATCGGCGAGGCGGAGCGCGCCGGGCGGATCACCCGCGTTCCACATGACCCGGCGCTGAAGGTGGACACCGCCTGGGACCTGGGAGTCGATGACTACACAGCGATCTGGTTCTTCCAGCAGGCGGGCCGGGAGATCCGCGTGATCGACTATTTCGAGACCCGGGGCGAGGGCCTGGCCGCCATTGTGCGGCGAGCGATCTCCGGACGCGACTGGGTGTGGGGGCGCCATCATCTGCCCCACGACGTGGCGGCCCGCGAGATCAGCACGGCCACCTCACGGCTGGAGACGCTTCGGGGCCTTGGCCTTTCTCGGATCGAACCGGGCGCCGCCACGGACCCTGAGGAGCGCGTGAACGCGGCGCGGCTGATGATCCCGCTCTGCTGGTTCGACGCCGAGCATTGCGCCGGCGGCCTCGAACGGCTGCGCGCCTATCGCAAACGTTGGAACCGGACCACGCGCAGCTATGGCGGGCCGATGCACGACGAGGCCAGCCACGGGGCGGATGCGTTCGGCGAGTCTGCGTTGAATCGGGTGGGCGCCGGAGCATCGGCGCCGGTCGCGAGACGCGAGGCCGAGCGCGGTCACTGGATGGGTTGAACAGCCGGCGCGAGGCTTTGCGAAACCTATCATTAAGCACGTTTGGGTGACGCTCCTTTGGTGCGGGGAACCGTCCAACCGTTGGAGATGGATATGTCGTCCAAGGCTTGGAGCGCTGGCATGGCGGTTGCCGCGCTGACCGTGCTTGCGCCGCGCGCGGATGCAGCGACCTTTGTGCTGGACTTCTCCGATGCGACCTGCGGCGGCGGCTTCGCCTGTGCGAACTATCAGCCGATCGATCAGACCTATGGCGATATCGCGGGCCTCTTGGATGTGCGAACCCGCTACGAGCTTACCGCCGACTTTGACGCCCCGGGGCGGGGCGTCTTGTACACGGGCGTCTATTTCGCGGGCGGCGACAAGGTGGCCGTCGGCGGGGTGACCGACGATTCCGGCGTTCCGGAGATCCAGCTGATCCCGCTGAACGGCGCGACGGTGAAGCTCCTGCAGGTCCGGTTGGTTCCGGCGGGCAGCTTTCGCCGGGACTCCGAGGCCCGGGTGATCGACCTGGGCGGACGGCTTCCCGATGTCGCGTCGGGACGGTTCGGAGTCGAGATCTCGGCCCCGAAGATCCTGAACTATGACTTCGCCAGCGCGCAGGGCGTCAGCTTTCGCTGGGGTCCCAACGCCATCAATGTCGGTGTGGATTCGATCACCTTCGAGGTGACGGCTCCGCCCCCTCCGCCTGGTGGGAGGGCCGTGCCCGAGCCCAGTGTTTGGGCTCTGCTGATCGCCGGCTTCGGCGCCGTGGGCGGACTGTTGCGCCGGCGTCGAAGCGCAGAACGAACCGCCTAAAGCCTCGCGCCGAAGAAAGTTTCTGTTTTGTTCTTTACGACGCGCGCGAATTGAGGTAGGGTTTCCCCATCATCCCGAATTGTGAGCGCGGCCGCGAATGGCGCGCTCCGGGATGGTTCCCGATCGTTTGAATTTTGATCCTCTGATCCTCTGATCCTCTGATCCTCTGATCCTCTGAACTTCTGACACCGCGGGCGTTTGGGCTCGCGATCCCGCGCGGCGCAGGCTTCGCGGGCCTTCAGCCATGGATGACAACCTTGTCCGACGACGAGCTGCTTTCTGAAGCGCGCGAAGCTTTTGCGCGCGCCGCCGACGCTGAGGCCGAGAACCGGCGTGAGGCGCTGGACGACCTGAGGTTCGCCAGGCTTGGGGAACAGTGGCCGGACACCGTCCGCCGCCAGCGGGAGCGGCAGAGCCGCCCGTGTCTAACAATCAACCGACTTCCGGCTTTTGTTCGACAGGTCGTGAACGATGCGCGGCAGAACAAGCCGGCCATTCACGTGCATCCGGTGGACTCGGCGGCGGATCCCGAGACGGCGGAGGTGTTCAATGGCCTGATCCGGCACGTGGAGCAGAGCTCGGACGCCGAGGTGGCCTATGACACGGCGCTGGATTTCGCTGTGACCTGCGGGTTCGGCTACTTCCGGATCAACACACGGTATGCGGCCGATGACGGCTTTGATCAGGAATTGGCGATCGAGCGGGTGGCCAATCCGTTCAGCATCTACGGCGATCCCAACTCGACCGCGGCCGACAGCGCCGACTGGAACATTGCATTCGTCGTGGAGAGCCCAGAACGGGCGGAATTCCTGGCCCGCTGGCCCGGGGCGCAGACGGTGGACTGGCCAGGCGCCGGAGCGATCGACGCCGGCTCGCGCCATGAGGGCGATCGCGTGGCTGTCGCCGAGTGGTGGCGGCGTGAGCGGGTCAGCCGCACCATGCTTGCGCTCTCGGACGGGCGCGTGGTGGAGGAAGCGACCTACAAGGCCGAGCGTGCGTTGTTCGAGGCGCTGGGCGTGAAGCCCATCGGGCGGCCGCGGCAGGTGGCGAGCCACAAGGTGACACAGCGGATCGTCTCGGGCGCCGAGATCCTTGAGACCGTGGACTGGCCGGGGCGGTTCATCCCCATCGTGCCTGTCTTTGGCGAGGAACTGATGGTCGACGGGCGACGACGGCTTCGCGGGCTGGTGCGCGACGCCAAGGACCCGCAGCGGATGTTCAACTACTGGCGGACGGCCTCGACTGAGCTGGTGGCCCTGGCGCCCAAGGCGCCCTTCATTGGCCGTCGCGGCGCCTTTGAGACGGACAGCGCGAAGTGGGCGAGCGCCAATACCGAGACCCATGCCTATATCGAGTATGACGGGCCCGAACCGCCGCAACGCCAGCCGTTCGCCGGTGTGCCCGCAGGGCCGCTCCAGGAGGCGCTGAACGCCGCCGACGACATGAAGTCGATCATGGGGCTGCACGACGCCAGCCTGGGCGCGCGGTCGAACGAAACGAGCGGGCGGGCGATCCTGGCCCGGCAGCGGGAGGGCGACGTCTCGACCTTCCACTACATCGACAATCTGAGCCGGGCGATCCGGCACGCGGGGCGGATTCTGGTTGACCTGATCCCGAAGGTTTATTCGACCGCGCGTGTGGTGCGGGTGCTGGGGCCGGACGGCAAGGCCGGCGCGGCGGCGGTGGCGCCAGGTGCGCGGGGCGGCGAGACGCTGCGAGCTGTGGGTCGGATCCATGATTTGGGGGTCGGGCGATACGACCTGACCGTGCGCTCGGGGCCGAGCTTCACAAGCCGCCGGGAAGAGGCGGCGGGACAGATGATCGAACTGATCCGCGCCTATCCGGCCGCGGCGCCGCTGATCGGCGACCTCTTGGCGCGGAACCTGGACTGGCCCGGAGCCGACGAGATCGCCGAGCGGCTGGCGGCTAGCCTGCCGCCGACGGCGCGCGGGGCCTCGCCGGAGATCGAGCAAGCGCGGGGCGAGCTGGCGAAGCTCGCCCAGGCGTTGGCGGTCGCGCGGGCCGAGACGGCGGCGCTCAAGCAGGACCAGGCGCACAAGTCCCGGAAGCTGGAGATCGAGGCCTTCCGCGCCGAGACCGAACGGATGCGCGCCCAGAGCCCGGCGGCCTGAGACCGCAAGACACTCCTGAAAGGACAGACATGCAGATCAAAGATCAAACCGTCGTGGACGCGGCGGCGGGCGCAGCCATGCCTGATGCGGGGCCGGAGCCGTTTGAGCTGGAGGTGGACGGCGAGGTGCATACCCTGCCGGGTTCACTGCGCGGCGCCTTCATGATGAACGCCGACTATACGCGAAAGACCCAGGAGCTGGCTGATCTGCGCCGGGCGCTAGACGCCGAACGGGAAGCGTTTACGGCCGGGTCTGCGGCGGAGCGCACGTTGAGCCGCGACCGGATGCGTCTGGCGCTGATCGAAGACGATCTGGAGGCCTATGACGGCGTCGACTGGAACGCCTGGGCGGCGCAGGACCGGGAGGGCGCGGAGGCCGCCTGGGCGCGGCGGACCGATTTGGTCGAGGCGCATGCGGTGCTGTCCGACGCAGCTGGGCGCAGCGAAGCGCAGGAACAACTGAGCCGGGCGCGCGAGACCGCAGAGGCCATGGCGCGGACCGGCCAGGCGCTGCGGCAGGAGATCGAGGGCTGGTCGCCGGAGACGGCGGCGAAGCTGGTCGACTACGCCCGGGCCTTCGGCGTCACGATGGAGGAGCTGGCCGAGGCTGCGGACCCCAGGCTCTGGAAGCTGTTGCACAAGGCCTGGAAAGCCGACCAGACGGCCGATGAGGCCGCCGCCGCCCGGGCCCGCGAGCTGCGCCCAGCCGTGAGCGTGGCCGGCGCGGGTGGCGGAGCCGGCGGTCTGCGGGATGAACTTGCGGCCAAGGAGTGGATGCGGCGGCGGAACGCACAGACGATGAGCGGGCGGTGATGGAAGGACCCGTTCAAGACGCGACCGCGCGGCCTCTCTACCCCTGCCTTGTTGACCGTCTGCGCGCTGGCTAGCTGACCTCTACGTCTTTAACGCCCCTCCGGCCTCCCACGCGGGAGCACGCCGGACGGGGGCGACGTCTCCGCGCCATCCGAAGGACAGACCGACTACGCGCGGGCGGTGAGCCCGCGCCTCGGCGCGTCCGGCGCATTCCCCAACATCATCAAAGGACAACCGATGCCAAACACCCTTTTGAGCGCCACCGCCGTGACGCGGGAGGCGCTGCGCGTGCTGCACCAGAAGCTGAGCTTCGTGGGCACGATTACGCGGGACTACGACGACCGCTTCGCTCAGCAGGGCGCGAAGGTCGGTGACACCCTGAAAATCAGGCTGCCCAATCAGTATGTGGTGCGTAGCGGGGCGACGCTCTCCGCCCAGGATACC
>NZ_JBILUK010000222.1:0-5344 GCF_044371015.1 Phenylobacterium sp. | reverse complement strand
GCATTTAGCCGGCAGCCCGGTCGCGGATTGAGTCGGCGCTCTCCCAGATCTTTCCACCGAGATACCGCCCAATGGAGGCGGTTGCTTCCAACACTTCCATCGACCCGTACATGCCCGAAGCCACATATGGATCCCCCATCATCAGCGACCGCGCATCGTCGGCGTCAGAGGCGCGGACAAGGAAGTAAGAGCCGATCAGCGGAGCCTGGCCCGGATTCCGCAACGGGCCCGCAAGCACATAACGTCGCCAGTTGGCCTCCACATGCGACAGATGCCCGTCGAGCAGACTCGCCCTGGGTCCAGCTGAGCCGGGACCGTCCTTGCAGATGATCAGGAACAGCGGGCTATCGTATCGCGCCACGGTTGGCGGAGCTGCATCGGACGTCATGGCGAGCCCTCTTGCCAGCGCCGTCGAAGCCGGCGCAAATGGTCTATTCTTATACCATTAAGGGCGGTGCAATGGCGGAAGGCAAGGGCTACGGTGAGTTCCGCACGGGATGGCCGGTCGTCGTCGCCGCGATGCTCGGGATCGGCCTCGGCCTGTCGCCGGTGCCGTTCTACACCATCGGAATGCTGGCGCCGGAACTGGCCCGCGAGTTCGGCTGGACGTTCGGCGACATCATGGGCGGCCTGCCCATCATGACCTTCGCGGTGCTGGTGGCCAGCCCGGCGGTAGGCTTCCTCGCTGACCGCATCGGTGTGCGACCCGTGGCCCTGGCTTCGGTCGGGCTGTTTGCACTCTCGTTCATGGCCTTCGCCCTGAACCCCGGCGACATCCGCTTCTTCTACGCCAACTGGGCGATCATGGCCGTGCTCGGGGCGGGCACGCTGCCGATCACCTGGACCCGGGCTGTGAACAACCGCTTTGATGACCGCAAGGGCCTGGCGTTGGGGCTCTCACTGCTGGGCACCGGCGTGTTCGGCTTCCTGGTGAAGCCGTTCACCGCCCTGATGATCGCAGAGTTCGGCTGGCGCGGCGCCTATCTGGCTGTCGGCGCGTTACCCCTGATCATCGCCCTGCCGGTGGCGTGGTTCGCCTTCCACGATGTGGGAGATCGCACGCAGAATGCGGCGCAGCGGCGCGAGTCCGCGGCCTTGGCCGCAGCCAACGCGCCCGGCCTCACCTTTTCCCAGACGCTGCGCGAGTGGCGCTTCTGGGTGTTGGCCGTCGCCTTCGTGCCGATCAGCTTCGCCATCGGCGGGCCGATCCCGAACATGGAGAACATTCTGAAGTCCGGCGGGTTCGCCGCCGCCGACATCGTCACGCTGGCCTCGCTGATCGGGCTCTCGGTGATCGCAGGCCGGTTGCTGGGCGGTTGGCTGATCGACCGCTTCTGGGCGCCGGGCATCGCCTTCTTCATGCTCTGCGCGCCGGCCGCCGCGTGCTGGATCTTCGCCCACGGCCCGTTGACGTTCGAAACGGCGGCGATCTCGATCGTCCTGATCGGTTTCGCGGCCGGCGTTGAGTACGACCTGATGGCGTTCCTGGTCGCTCGGTACTTCGGCCTCAAGAGCTATGGCGCCATCTACGGTACGCTCTACGGGTTCTTCGCCCTTGGCGCAGGAATCGGCCCGGTGGTGTTTGGGCGCGCGTTCGACGCCACCGGCAGTTACGACGGGCCGCTGATGCAGGCGGTCTTGATGCTAATCGGCGGCGCCGCACTGCTACTGACGCTCGGTCGCTATAGGCAGTTCACCGCGCCCGCTTAGGGCGCCTCCAGGTGCGCGGCGGCGAGCCAGCGGTCGTGCGCCTTCAAGAGGCCCACCGCCCGCCGATGTATCGCCTGCGGGTCGAGGTCCCCGAAGGGGTTCAGTGCCCGCGCCTGAACCCGCTCGTGCCAGGGTTTGAACAGGCGCTCCCAGCGGGCGATCCGCCAGGCCCGGACCAGATGCGCCCCATCCCACTCGGGCCGCAATGACACCGAACCAAAACCCAGGGAGGGCGGTGGTCCGTAGCCTGAGCCGATGGAGCGTCCGCCCAGCCGTTCGGCGATCCGGCCGCCGATTCCCTGACCGGAGATTCCGACCGCAGAAGCTCCAATGGACGCCAGAGCGGCCGAAACAACATCGGCCCAACCCGCAAGGTCGACGGGCGCCTCGTCCCATCCTTCGGCGGAGTCTCCGTGCCCCGGCAGGTCGAGACGAAGGCCTTCGAGGGCCAGATCATCGAGTCGTCCGCCAGCAGCATGCAGCGTGAGGACGCCCGCCGGTTCGCCGCGCCACGCCAGCGCCTCTCCGCCGACATCCACGAAGCCGCGATCCCGGATCGAGGGCGCCGGCGGAGCCACCTCACCGGGGTGGGCCGCCAGATGTTCGGCGCAGGCTGCCTGGATCCCGACGAGGCTTTCGAAAGCACGTCCCTTCGACACCAAAGGAGCCCGATCCAGATGCTCACGCAGAACATCGAACTCCGTTGTGCAGATCAATGCGGGCGCTCGAAGCTGCTCCAGCCAGGACTCTGGCCGAAAGTCGAACGCGGCCTGATAGACCGCTCGGTAGGCGTCACCCGCATCCAGCAGGTCCATGGCGTTGGCGTGAACCCCGAAGGTCGGCGAAACGGGATAGCCCATCCGCGCCTCGGCCGTCGGCGACGACCATGGAAAGAAGACCGACTGTTCTTCCATCCGCGCCCAGAGCCAGGTCATGTGCGAACCATCCCAGGCCGGGCGGAATGGCGGCAGGTAGTTCGCCGTGAAGTCCACGCGCTCGGCCTCGGTCCATGCGGGAAGCCCTTCAAGGGCCACCGCCGATGTCCGCTCCGGGAACAGCCCCGCGAAGGCGCAGGCCGTGGCCGCGCCTGTGTGAAAGCCATAGAGTCCCACCCGGCGGAGACCCAAGGCGTCGGCAAGGCCTTTCAAGTGGCCCGCATAGTCGGCGCTAGACGGTCGCTCGCCTGGAAGCGGATCCGATCGCCCTGCGCCCGGTGTATCTGGACTGATCGCGCAGAGGCCCCTGTTCGCACACGCCTCCGCCACGGCGGCCACCGCCCGCGAGGCCTGTGGCGATCCATGCAGCACGAACACAGCGGGCCCTTCACCGACCCGCCGATAAAGAACCTGACGGCCTTCGACCAAGGCGAAGTGGCGCGTCGCCGGCCTCACGCTTCGCTCATCTGCACCAGGGCCTTGCCCTGGTTTTCACCGCGCATCAGCCGCTCGAACTGCGCCGGAGCCGCCTCAATACCCTTGGCGATGTCCTCAACGAAGGCCAGCCGACCCTCCTGAATCCAGGGCGTCGCCAACGCGATCCACTCCTCCCATCGCGGATAGAAATCGTAGACGACGAGACCCATCATCGCGGCGCGCTTGCCAATGATCAGGCCCACGGGCACCTGCGCCGGCGGCGTATCGGCGTGATAGTGCTCGGCCATCCCGCAGAGCACCACCCGGCCATAGTTCTGCAGCCGTTGCATGGCCGGCATCAGCACAGAGAGGCCGACGTTCTCGAAGTGAACGGTAGGTCCAGGCGCGGTTTCCGCCGTGTAGGCTTCGATCCAGTCCGATCGGTTCAGGTCAACAGCAGCATCAAAGCCGTAGGTCTCACGGATCAACGCGCACTTGGCCTCGCCCCGTGCCATCCCAACCGCACGCGCGCCGAGCAATCGGGCAAGCTGGCCCACCGTGCCGCCCACCGGCCCGGCGGCGGCGTCCACGCTGACAAGATCGCCGGGCCCCACCTCGGCCAATTGCGTGACCCCAGCCCAGGCCGTCAGTCCCGGCATGCCGAGCACGCCCAGATGCGCCGAGGCCGGGACACCGGCAGCGACCTTTCGCGCCCCGGACGCGGGCATCAGGCCCACCTCGACCCAGCCCATCTCACCGACCACGCGATCCCCCGGCTCAAAGGCCGGGTCTCCGCTCTCAAGCACCTCGCCGACGCAGAAGCCCGGCAGGCTTTCGCCCGGGGCGGGCGCCGGTTCACCCATGTGACGGCCGCGCAGACGCGAGCCGATGTAGGGATCCTGGGACTGGTAGAGGCTGCGAACCAGCAGGCGACCGGCATCGACCGCCGGCGTCGGGCGTTGCACAATCTCGAAGTCCGCAGCTACGGGCGGGCCGGCGACCGGGCGGGCCAGCACAATCTCCCGCACGCGACTCATGCCTCCACCACTTCCACCAGCGATCCATCCGGCGCCCGAAGCGTCCCCGCTCGACGCCCGCCGTAGATCGCGCCAGGACGCGGCGTCGGGGGGGTGATCCACGGGCCCGGAATGGCGCTGAACGCCGGGTGCCGGAGCGTGGTCATCGCCACTCCCGGCGGCAATGCGCCCGGCGCGCAGGGTCTGGCCGTCGCGCCTGGCGGATACTGGTCGAATTCCAGGAAGCAGTCGCGTTCATGAATTCCGGTCGCCAGCCGATGCTTGCTGTCGTCCGGAAGCCCAAAGGCCTGATTGATCATCGAATAGATGATCTCCATCGTCCGGCCGTGCTGTATGCCCAGTGTCTCGCGGAACCAGGCCGCCGAGGCCTCCATGTCCGAGCAAGCGAGCACAAGGATGAACAGCTTATCGATCAGGCTGGCGGCGCGCGGCAGGTCGTAGTCCGGCAGGTTGTCGCGGATCTGGGTGAGATAAACGATCTCTCCATCCGGCCCGCGCACCTGCATCGGGAAGATCGCCGGCAGGCCGTCGAGCTGTTTGGGCGGCCCGATGATCGTGAACGGCGAGGTTTCCATGCGGGCATTCACCGCCAAGGTGTCCTGCACGCAGATTTCGATCGCTGCCCAGCCGAAGGTGCGCAGCGGCGCGTACTCAGTCGGAACCTCGCCCTCGACGAACCGGATGAACACGTCCGCGCCCGAAGCGGGTTGGAGTACGGCGTAGCGCCGCCCGCCGCTGGCGGGCGCGCCCCAGGCTGCGGCGAGATCGGCCGCCACTTCGCCCCGCTCGACAACCGCGTAGTCCAGGAAACGCTCATAGCGCGCGACCGCAGCATCGAGGTCCGGCGTCGTCAGGGTCGCGGCGCGCAGAAGCTCCATTCGAATGGCTCCGTCAGGTTTCTGGTGGGCGGCTGAAATGGTATAGTCTTATATCATTTGAAGTCGAGAGGCCCGCCATGCCCGCCTACATGATCGTGACCGCCAAGCTCAAGGATCGTGAGGCCTTCATCGCCGGCTACGGGAAGGCCGCCGCCGAGCTGCTGCCGAAGTTCGGCGGGCGCTATCTATTGCGCGGACCTGGCGTGGAGCTGCTCGAAGGCGACTTCGGCGACGGCGCTTCGATGGTGATATCGGAGTGGCCCGACAAGGCGGCGGCTCTCGCCTTCTGGAACAGCCCCGACTACGCCGCCGCCCGCAAACTGCGCGAGGGAACCGCCGAGGTGCAGGTGCTGCTGATCGAGGCGCC
>NZ_JBILUK010000037.1:0-19073 GCF_044371015.1 Phenylobacterium sp. | reverse complement strand
ACGTTCCTCGACGCCGTCGTTCGCGGCTACGAGGCCATGATCCGGGTGGGCCGGGCCGCCGGCGCGGGCCACTACCGCTTCTTCCACGCCACCGGAACTTGCGGCCCGTTTGGCGCGGCGGCGGCGGCGGCCACGATCCTGCGGCTTGATCCACGCGCCACCGCCTGGGCGCTCGCCAACGCCGGCCAGCAGGCCGCAGGTCTCTGGCAGGTCCGCCACGAACCGGTCTTCACCAAGGCCCTGCACGACGGCCGCGCCGCCGCCAATGGGTTGGCCGCCGCCTTCCTCGCCCGCGAGGGCTTCGCCGGACCGCTGACACACTTCGAAGGCCCTCAGGGCTTCTTCGCTGCGCTCTGCGACGACGCCGACCCCGAAGCCGTCGTCGCCGGCGAAAACGAAGGTTGGGCGATTCACGACGTCAGCTTCAAGCCTCACGCCGCCTGCCGCCACGCCCACGCGACGATCGACGCGGTGCTGGCTCTGCGCGCCCAGGCTGCAGGTCGCGACCTCCAGTCACTCGAGGTCGCGAGCTATCGGGACGCGCTGGCCTTCTGCGACAAGCCCAACCCGACGACGCCGGGGGAAGCCAAGTTCTCCCTCCAGCACGCCGCAGCGGTCGCCTGGGCGAACGGCGACGCAGACCTGCCCCGCTTCACCCTCGCCGCCATCGCGGATCCGGCCCACGTCGCCTTGCGGGCCCGCGTCCGCGCCACCGAGGACACCGCGATCACCGCTCGCTACCCGGCCCGCTTCGGCGCCGCGGCCCGCGCGACCCTGGCCGATGGAGCGGTCCTCGAAGCGCAGACCCCTGACGCCCTTGGCGACCCGGAACGTCCGCTCGACGCCTCAGGACTCGCCGCAAAGGCCGCAGCCCTGATGGCCTGGGGCGGCCTGGACGCGACCGCCGCGGGTCATCTCGTCAGCGTCTGCATGAAGCTTGGAGACACCTCGACGATCGCTGACCTGTCGGCCGCCCTCCCGGGACTCGATGGATGAGCGCCGCCGAAGTCCTCGTCGACCACGCGCTTGGCCTTCGTTGGGCCGAGGTGCCGGACATCGCGCGCAGGGCCGCCGCCACCTTCCTCCACGACACGCTGTGTGTCGGCGCGGCGGGGGCCAAGGCTGCGCATGCCGACGACATCCTGGCTGCGGCCAGCGCCTGGGGCGCCGGAACCGACGGCCGGATTCTGGGCCGTCCGGGCGTCCGCCTGCCCGCTGTCCAGGCGGCCTTTGTCAACGCTTTCCAGATCCACGGCCAGGAGTTCGACTGCGTCCACGAGCCCGCCGTCCTGCACCCGATGGCCACGCTGACCGCCGCCATCCTCGCCGAGCACGACCGCTCCGGACCCTATTCTGGCGAAGATATCCTGGCCGCCATCGTCGCCGGCTGCGACGTCTCGGTCACGCTCGGCGTCGCCGCCACCACGCCGCTCAAGTTCTTTCGACCGGCCACCTCCGGCCTCTTCGGCGCGCTCGCCGCCACCGCCCGGCTGCGGGGCCTCTCCCGCGAAACCACGCTCGACGCCTTCGGCTACGGGCTCGCCTTCACCTCCGGCACGATGCAGGCCCATGCAGAGGGCAAGCCCGCCCTGCCCGTCCAGATCGCCAACGCCGCCCGCGCCGCGCTGATGGCCTGCGACGTCGCCGCCACCGGCCTTCCCGGTCCGCGCGCCTCCATCGACGGCCCGTTCGGCTACATGACGCTGTTCGAGACCGGCTTCGACCTCGCCCCCGCCCTGGCCGACCTCGGCCGCCGCTACCGGATCGCCGAGGTCAGTTGGAAGCCCTTCCCCACGGGCCGCGCCGGCCACGGCGGTATCGTGGCGATCCAGAGCCTGATGTCTCAGGGCCTGACGCCCGACAACCTGGACCGCCTCGTCTGGCGCGCGCCGCCGCTGATCCATCGCCTCGTCGGACGCCCGATCACCGCGCCGCTGACGCCGGCCTACGCCCGCCTCTGCCTTGCCTACCTCGCCGCCGTGACGCTCACGCGTGGGACCGTGGGCCTCGCCGACTTCGACCCGAGAAGCCTGTCGGATCCAACACTGCATGCGCTCGCCGCCCGCGTCGAAGTGCTCGCCGACGACAACCCAGACCCTGCCGCCTTCACCCCCGCCGAAGCGATCGCCACCCTCAGGGACGGCCGCACGCTCACCGCCCGGGTCACCACCCAGCTCGGCGCGCCCGAACAGCCGCTCACGCCGCAGCAGCACCTCGACAAGGCCCGCGCCTGCCTGGCCTTCGCCGGCCTCGAAACCGTCCACGATCCGCTGACCGCCCTGATGGCCAGCTTCCACACCCTCGACGACGCCTCCCAAGCTTTCCGCCTCGTCGCCGGAGATCCCGCATGACCGACACCCACCGCACCTATTGGGACGAGATCGACTTCGCCCAGATGGCGGCCGAGCACACTATTGGCGACGCCTTTCAGGTCTTCGCCCGCAAGAGCCGCGACGAGATCCGCGCCCATCAGGAACGCCTGTTCGCCCGGTGCGTCGCCCGCGCCTGGCAGGTGCCGTTCTATCAGCGCCTCTGGGGCGAAGCCGGCATCGCAAGGGGCGACATCCGCGGTCTCGACGACCTCCCGACGCTCCCGGTGTTCGACAAGTCCGATATCATGGCCAGCCTGGAGCGGGCGCCGCCGTTCGGCGACTTCGCCGGCTTCGAGAGCCATGCCCAGCGCCCGCCGGTGATCCTGCACACCACATCCGGCACCACCGGCAAGCCCCAGGTGCTGCTGTTCGGGGCCAAGAGCCGCGAGGTCCAGGCCCTGATGCTTGGCCGCCTCTATCGCTGGCAGGGCCTGCGCCCGGACGACGTCGTGCACTCGGTCTACGGCCATGGGATGATCAACGGCGGCCACTATGTGCGTGAGGCCGTCACCCACTGGACCAGCGCCATCTTCCTGTCGGCCGGCACCGGCATCGAGACCCGCTCCGCCCAGCAGGTCGAGCTGATGAAGACCTTCGGCGCCACGGTGATCGTCGGCTTCGCCGACTACATCAAGAAGCTGGCCGAGGTAGCCCGCGAGCAGGGTCTGGTTCCCGGCGTCGACATCCCGGTCCGCATGATCACCGGCCACATGGGCCGCGAGGACCAGGACGCCATCTCCGAGGCCTGGGGCGGCGCCGTCTGCTTCGACTGGTACGGCGTGGGCGACACCGGCATCGTCGCCGGCGAGGGCCCGGACCGCGATGGCCTCTATGTGATGGAAGACGCCCAGGTGCTGGAGGTCTGCGATCTCGACACTCACCGCCCGGTGGCGGCCGGCGAGACCGGCGATATGGTCGTCACCTGCCTCTACAAGGACGACCTCTATCCAATCATTAGATTCAATACGCATGACGTGACCCAGGTGAAGACCGGTCGCTCGGCGCTCGACGTCAACTTCACCCGCATCGAGGGCTTCCTCGGACGGTCCGACAACATGGTGAAGATCCGCGGCATCAACATCTTCCCCCAGGGGATCGGTCCGATGCTGGATGAGCATCCGGCCTTCGCAAAGGAGTTCATCTGCAAGGCCCGCCGCGACGCCCAGGGCCGCGACAGCTTCATCGTCGTCGCGGAGGCTACGGCGCCGGCCGATCCGGCGCTCGCCAAGGCGTTCGGCGAGATCCTCAAGCGCAAGATCGGCATCGAGGTCGAGGTTGAGCTCGCCGCCAAGGGCGCCACCGCGTCTCTCACCCAGATCGAGGTCCGCCAGAAGCCGATCCGGCTGATCGACGAGCGTTATGGCTGAGGGCTTCTCCAATCCGATCGTCGCCGCCGGCGTCACCGGCCTGCACGACCTCTACGCGACCCGGGCCGTCACGCCGGTCGAGGCGGTCGAGGTCTATCTGGCCCGCATCGCGCGGCTCAATCCGGCCCTGGGCGCCGTCACCGATCTCGATGCCGAGGGGGCCCAGGCCGCCGCCCACGCCAGCGCCGCCCGCTGGGCGTCCAATGCGCCGCTCAGTCATGTGGATGGCGCGCCGATCCTGGTTAAGTCCAACATCGCGGTCGCCGGCCTGCCCTGGACCGCCGGTATCGGCGCCTATCGCGGCCGCATCGCCGACGCCGACGCCGAGGTGGTCGCCCGCCTGCGCCGCGCCGGCGCGGTCATCCTCGGCTGCGTCAACATGCACGAGGGTGCGCTGGGCGCCACCACCGACAATCCGTGGTTCGGCCGCACCGAGAATCCCCATCGCGCCGGCTCCACCCCCGGCGGGTCCTCCGGCGGCTCGGGCGCCGCCGCCGCAGCCGGCCTCTGCGCCGCGGCGCTGGGCACCGACACCATGGGCAGCGTCCGAATCCCGTCGGGCTACTGTGGAATCTTCGGCCACAAGCCCACGCGCGGCCGCATCCCCACGGCCGGCGTCACCGAGCTGTCCTGGACGCTCGACCACATCGGCCCACACGCCCGCTCCGCCGACGACTGCGCCGCGATACTGAACGCCGTCGCGCCTGGGCGCGAGGCCCGCAACCCGGATCGACCGCTCGCCGTTCTGGAGTTTGACGGCCAGGTCGACGCCCAGCCCCAGGTCCGCGCCGGCCTGGAGGCCGTGGTCGATCACGCCCGCCGCGAGGGCCTCAGGGTCGAGCCCCTCCGCCTCACCGACTACGACTTCGGCCGCATGCGCCGCCTCGGCCTCCTGATCTCAGAGGCCGAAGGCTATGTGATCCACGAAGCAGCGCTCGCCGCCGACCCCGAGGGCTTCTCCGACGCGTTCCGGCCCCTGCTCCAGTGGGGCGCGACCCAGCCGGCGCACAAGCTGGCGCGCGCCTATCGCGACCTCGCCGCCGCCGCCGAGGCGCTGCGGACAGCCTTCGCGCCCTATGCCGGGGTGCTGATGCCGACCGCGCCGCAGACGGCCTTCGCGTTCGGCCCCGCGCCCGCCAACCAGGCCGACTTCACAGCCATCGCCGACTTCACCGGCCAGCCCGCCACGGCCTTCCCGGCCGGGGTGACGAATGAAGGCCTGCCGCTCTCCTGCCAGGTGGTGACCCCAGACGACGCCCAGGCCCTGGCGCTTGCCCGAAAGCTCGCCCTGCCAACGCCCGCGCCGCCCGACTTCCGGGGTTAGTGTTCGCTACTTCATGTCGTCCTTGACGTCCCGGGCAGCGTCCGTAACCGCTTTGCCGGTCGAGGACACGTCCTCCCCTGCGCCGCCGATGGTGTTGCATCCGCTTGCCGATATGGCCGCGGCGATCAGAACCAGCGGAACCAGGGCCTGTGCGATGAGATTCCTCATAGGCCCGCCTTGTCCGCAGCCTTGGAGGCTTTATCGCGCCAGGTCTTGACCTGATGGTGCGCCTCGTCGCGCGTCACGCCGTAGCGCTCCTGAACCGAGCCGGTGAGCTTGTCCAGGTCGCCCTCGGCGCGCAGCAGGTCATCATCGGTAAGCTTGCCCCACTGGCGCTTGGCCTCGCCGACGAGTTGCTTCCATTGGCCTTTGATCGTGTCGTCATTCATCGACGTCATCCTTGAAGTGCCCGGGATCGGACCCTCGGAGAACAGCGCCCGCGCCGGATGGTTGCACGGAATTCCAACTGACCGCATCCACGGGACAGGCCAACGGCGTGGCGATCGGCGTCGCGATAGCGATTGTGAGCAACCATTGCCTGCCGCCTGCGTAGAGTCGTCCGGAGCCTGCTGGGGGATTGCCCGCATTGCGTCTGGCGCCGCGCATCCGATGAACCGCAGAGGTCCAGGAAGTGGCGCGTAAGCAAAAAAACTCCAATGGCGGGGCCAGCACCGATTTAGTTATCGATCAGTCGTCGCTTGAAATCGAGAAACAGGCGGCCATCATCGACAATGCAATTAAAGCACGATATGAAATGTTCCTTGCCGAACCTCTGCCATATTACCTCCTGTTTCTGCTTTATGAATTAGAAAAGCAGGAGGATTGGACGTAAGCGTCCAAACATTTATCTCGATTGAGGTCGCTCGTTTGCGTTTTATCAAATTCAATCAATTTCTTGCGGGAGTAGCTTACAATATTTCGTGACATATTTGAAAAACAGGAGAGCTGGACGTGATGGTCGCCAATATCAACTCCAAAGAAATCAGCGGGTTGGGGTTGATCAAATTCAAGAGCTCTCTGATTGAGATCATGCCGGCGCTTCGGGCCTTCGCCCGATCTCTCTGTCACAATCCCACGGAAGCGGACGATCTGGTCCAGGAGACCATGCTCAAGGCCTGGGGCGCGCGGAACAGCTACATTGAGGACGCCAGCTTCAAGGCCTGGACGTTCCGGATCCTGCGCAACATCCTCTACTCGAACCGGCGCAAGTCCCGCTATCTGGTCCAACTCGACACGCCGGCCTACGAGGCGACCGCCAGAGCCAACGTCAATATCCATGCGACGATGGAGCTGTCCTCGGTTTCCGCCGCCATTCAGACGCTCCCGCTGGAGCAGCGCGAGGCCCTGATCCTGATCGCCGCGGGCGGCTTCAGCTACGACGATGTGGCCGCGGTCACCGGCCTTGCGGTCGGAACCATCAAAAGCCGGGTCTCTAGGGGGCGGGCCAGCCTTGTCGCGCTCATGGCCACAAATGACGATCAGCGGCCGCCAGCGCTGCTGGCCGACGGCGCGTTGTTCACCTGTGTCGCGCCCGCGGCGCCGGAAAGGCCCGGCGCCGAGACCTAGGTCGACGCGCCCGCTCAGCGCATCCGGCCCCGCGCACCGAAAACGGCGCTGAACAGAAACAGCACGATCGCCACAACGAACACGACCTTGGCGAAGCTGAACGAGACCGAAGCGACAGCCCCGAATCCGATGACGCCGGCGACCAGCGCGATCACGAGAAAGACAGCGGCCCAATAGAACATCTTTGGCTCCTAGGTTGATGACGGGGTTCAGACCCCGTCAGTGTTGAATTCTGAAACGTCCGCGGTTTGGGCGGCTAACGCTTCTCGACCTTGTCCGCCGCTTCCGTCAGCGTCCCGTCCACGCGGTCACCAGCCACGCGCGCCGCATCGCCCACCGAACGCGCGGTGTCGGCCGCCAGGTCATGGGTTCCCGCGGCCGTCGCATCGATCCGCCGGTCCGCCTGTTCGCCGGCGCCTGCGAACGATCCCGCTTCCTGCGCGAAGTACGCCGTGGCCCCGATCGCAAGGGTCGCACCGATGGCGATCCCCAGGATCAACCGGCCGTTGGCGCGCCGCCGATGCGCGTGTTCCATTTCGCGAAGGTCATTCTGTCCCGGCGGCTGCCACTCACTGCCGCGATCGGGATCCACGGGACCGCTTCGATCCGCTGGGCTCATTACAATTCGATCCGTCATGGCCTGGGGTCCCTGTGCCGGGCCGCGGATGTTCCTTGGCCGGGTGGGATAACCTCACAGGCGCGGATCGGGTTGCATGTCTCAATCGCCGCTCTCGAGATGCGCGGCCCAGTCTCACTTCATCCGGGGCTCACGCGGGTCAGACGCCCGGCCGCTCCGGCGCCCTCACCGGAACGGGAACAGCGCCTCGCGCTTGGCCAGGAAAGCGTCGCGCCCCTCGAGAAAGTCCTGGCCCTCCACTGCATCAAGCATCCAGCCTTCGGTGTCGGCGTCGTCCGCTGTCTGGCCGTCCAGCAGCCGGCGGATGACCCGCTTTGTCGCCCGCGCCGACCACTGGCTGGCGGCGGCGATGGCGCGCGTCTTCTCCTCGACCGCGGCGTCCACGTCACCGGTGACCGCATCCACCAGCCCTATGGACAGCGCTTCGTCGGCCGGCAGGATGCGCCCGGTGTAGAGAATGTCCTTGGCCCGCGACGGACCCACCGCTTCGACCAGACGCCGAGTGTCCGACAAAGGATACATCAATCCAAGCTTGGCCGGCGTGATCCCAAGCTTGGCGTTCGCCGAAGCGATGCGCAGGTCGCAGCAAAGCGCCAGCCCCAGACCGCCGCCCACGCATGCGCCCTCAATGCGCGCGATGGTGGGCGCTTCGAAGGCCGCCAGCGCGTCCATCGACGCACCGATCTCGCCGAAATAGGCCGCTGCACTGGCCCGCGTGGCATAGACCGCTTCGAACTCGGAGATGTCGGCGCCCGCCGCGAACGCCCCGCCGGCGCCGGTCACCACCAGCACCTTGACCCGCGCCGCGCGCGCCTGGTCCAGGACGGCGGGCAGGCCCCGCCACATGGCCTGGTTCAGCGCATTGCGCCGCTCAGGCCGGTTGAGCGTCAGCGTGGCTGCGTCGCCCGAGATCGTCAGGTTCAGCCCTTCGACAGCGTCCGACACCCGTTCCCCCTCATCACCTCAAATGATATAATTCTATACCATTTAACCCGAGACCACCCCGGAGAGCGACCCTTGAGCGATATCCGCACCGCCATGCCCGTCCTGGCCCGCCACGAGGGCGAATGGGAAGGCGTCTACATCCATGTCGACACCGAAGGTCGGGAAATCGACCGCCACAGGTCCGCGCTCCAGTGCCGCTTCCCTGCCGAAGGCGCCTTCGCCTACCACCAGATCAACACCTACACCTGGGACGACGGTCGCCGCGAGGAGATCCACTTCCCCGCCACCTATCGCGACGGCCGCATCTGGTGGGACACCGACCGCATCGAAGGCTCGGCCTGGGAGATCGACCCCCGCACCGTCGTGCTCACCTGGACCCGCAAGGACATGCCGCGCCATTACCTCTACGAGATGATCCAGATCAGCGAGGACGGAAACAACCGCGGTCGCACCTGGCACTGGTTCGAAGACGATGTCCTCGTCCGCCGCACCTGCATCAAGGAACACCGGGTCCGGTAACGCGCCTGCGCAACCTCCTCCACCGCCTTCGGCGGTCTCCCTTCCCCGCTGGGAGAGGACAATCAAGCTAGCACCTCCCCCAACGCGAAGCGCGGATCGGGGAGGTGTCCGCGAAGCGGACGGAGGGGGGCTTTCCGAACTCGTCCGTCAGCGCGAACAGCTGCCCTGCACCCAACGCAGGTTGAGGCCCACCCGGGTCGCGTCGGGGCTTGCCCAGGCATAACCCGGCGCCCGAGCTTCGCCCTTCTTGAGCACATAGAGCGTCAGCGCATCCTGGTTCGTGCCGGCCGGCCACTTCACCTGCCGCAGGCGGTAGCCGATCTCGCGCGGCGTCGCCTCGTCGGTCTTGACCCAGACCTCACCGCCCTGGTCGAGAATCCTGAGGTTGAAGGCCGAGAACCAGGTCCCCGGTCTGTCCTCCCGCGGAATCGCCATCCAGCAGCTCCACTCCCGCGCCCGCATCATCCGGGAGTCGCCCGCCCACAGGTCCTCGGCTGAGAGCACAAACCGGGTGACCGCCGCCGACCCACAGGAGCCGGCCTTCGCCTCGCCGACGAACTGGTTCGCCTGCCGCTGCCAGGTGATCTCGCAACCGGGCGCCGAGAGCCTGATCCGCCCGGCCGAGGCATCGACGCTGGCGGTTGCGGTGCGTTCCTCGACAGGCTTCGCGAAGTCGTTCCCGGCGAAGGCGCGTATCGTGAACGCGCGCGCGCCTTCCGCCGTCACCTTGGCGTGCATCCGCCGCGGCATGACCTTGCGGCCCTGCTCCTCCGCGAAGAACACCTGCTCGGCATTATCCCATGCGCCCGGAAACCAGCTCTCGAAGAGCCGCAGGTCACGCTCCAGGATCGCTTGGTCAGGACTTACGGGCGCCGCCGCAGGCGACTGGGCCAGCGCCGCGCTGGCCGCCAGCCCTAGCGCGAGAACAGGGAGGGCCATGCGCATCATCAGATGATCCCTTCATCTGAGAGCCGGTCGATCACGCGGCGCTGGCGCTCGGAATAGAAGGCGCGATCGGGGGTCAGCATCTCGCCGTCCGCGCCGGTCAGGGTGCCCCGCGGCTGCGCCTCCAGCCCTTCCAGCGCATCGCGCCACAGCCCCAGCGGCTGGCGCGACAGGATATTGCCCATCCCCGGCCGTCGCCGCCAGCGTCGGAGCGCGCCCACATCGATCTCGGCATAGGCCGCCATGCTCTCGCCATAGCCGGCCTCGGCCAGCACCAGGCCGCGGAAGTCGATCACCTTCGAGGTCGCGTCGGTCGAGGCCTTGGGGATCGCGATTCCCTCGATACCCGCCGAGTTGGCCGAGACCAGATAGGCCAGGTTCTCGATGGCGCGCGCCTGCTTGGCCACATTCTTTGGCGTCTGGATCGGGCTGGCGATCTCGCTGGAGGAATGCAGCAGCACCTCAGCGCCGCGCAGCGCCAGCGCACGCGCGATGTCCGGATAGAGGATTTCCTCCGAGGCGATGCAGGCCAGCCGCCCCAGTTCCGTGTCCGCCACCGGAAACACGCCTTCGCGGCCGTAGATCGAGACGTACTTGTCCCACACGTCATAGGGACTGGGCGCGAACAGTGAGACCAGCCGCCGGTATCGCAGCACAACCTCGCCCGACGGCGCGACGACGAACGAAGCCTGGAAGTAGAGTCCCGGGAAGTGCGGATCGGCCTCATAGGCGTTACCTGACAGATAGACGTCCGCCGCCCTGGCCGCCGCGCCCAGCGCCGCATACTCCGGCCCATCCATGGCCAGCGCCGCCTTTCCGGCCCAGGCGCCAGCGGTCTCGCCCATCGGAAACCCGGTGAGAAAATACTCCGGCAGCACCACCAGCCGCACGTCCTGGCCGACGAACCGTTTCGACGCCGCGATCTGTGCTGAGACGCGCTCGATCGCCGCCAGCATCCGCGGCCGGCTCGCGGCCGCATCCGCCGCATCGTTCACCGCAAAACAGGTGGTCTGCAGGGCGAGCGCGAGATAGGGCGCGGGCGCGGCCATGATGTTCTTCCTTCAGACGGGGTAACCGCTCGCGCCAAGGCGCACGGTTGGTATATCAATAGACCAATTGGGCAGCGCCGGTCGCGGGCGCGCAATTGGGGCGGCTAAAGCATGGACAGCGACACCAGCTTCCCCGGGGGCGTGCTCGGACTGTCCGCCGATCAACTGGACGAAACGCTGCCGACGCCACTCTATCACCAGATCTACCTGGTGCTGCGGGAACGGATCCGTAGCGGCGAGATCGCCGCCGGCGAGACCCTGCCCGGCGAACAGGAGTTGGCCCGCGCACTCAAGGTCTCGCGCATCACCGTCAAACGGGCGCTCAACGAGCTGGCCGGCGACCGCCTCGTCAGCCGCCATCGCGGACGCGGCACCATCGTGGCCGGCGGCGCGACGATTCCCATGGTCCGCTCCAGTTTCGACAACCTGATCGACAGCCTGAAGATCATGGGCCTTGAGACCGAAGTCGAGTTGCTCGAGGCCCGCGATATCCCCGCCGAGCCCTTCATCGCCGATCACCTTGCGATCAAGCCCGGCGATCCGGTCCAGTACGCGGTCCGCCTGCGCAAGCTGAGGGGCGAGCCGTTCTCGCATCTGGTCAGCTGGGTGCCCGCCGATATCGCCGCCCGTTACAGCCGCGAGGAGTTGGCCTCGACCCCGTTGCTCACCCTTCTGCAGCGCGCCGACGCCGAGATGGTGGAGGCCGAACAATGGATCGGGGCGGCTTCGGCCGAACCGCAGATCGCCGCGGCCCTGCAGGTCAATACGGGATCGCCCCTGCTCAAGATCGAGCGGGTGACGCGCGCCGCGCGCGGCCGGCCGGTGCAGTTCATCCGCGGACACTATCGCCCCGACCGGTTCCAGTACCATTTCATCACTCAGAAGCGTCAGCGGCCGGTCCGGACCCGGGGCTAGGCCGGACCGATCGCCGACGTCCAGGCTCAGTGCGAGGGTGCAGCGCCGGCGCCCTTCGCCTTCTTCGCCTCGATTTGCTTCTTGAAATAGGTCCAGCTGGTCTCATTCGGGCGCGCGTCGTCTCCGGGCGGCGGCGTGCGATAGGCCGGATAGCTGGCGGCGATCTCGTCCTTGATCACCTGCGGCAGGGCGTCGACGTTCTCCACCGTCTGGCCGACGGCGTTGAACACCAGCATCCCGGCGCGGCTGTTCATCTGCATCCAGGGCAGCCACTGCGCCAGTCGCACCCACGCCACAGCCGGCCGCGCCAGGTTCTTCTTCGGGTCGAGGATGTCGGAGGCTTCGGCGTTGAAGTTGAAGATCTCCATCGCGTGGTACTGATTGCCTACATACTGCTGATAGTCGCCCGCCAGCGGATTGTTGTAGAACAGCGGCACCTCGATCGGCATGAACACCCGCCCGTTTTCCACCCGTGCGGTCGGCATCGTGAAGGGTTCGCCGTTTGCGCCGCGGACATAGGTCGGGCGGCTGTTCACCGGATCATTAGCCACATGCCAGACCTCCACCTCCTGGCCCGTCCAGGGGTTTTTCCAGGTCCGTAGCGGCTTGCCGGTCGCGGGATCGAGATAGAACATCAGCTCGCGGGAGACCATTCGGTAGCCGACGCCCCGCACCGGATCATTCACCGTCACGCAGGCCCGCACGTTCATGCCTTCGAGCAGGAACAGCAGCCGATCAGGCTCGCCCGGAACCTTGGAATAGCCGCGACCCGACCAGTGATAGACCACCGGCTCGTTGTCCTTCATCGAGCACTGGAACTTGCGTGACACCTGCAGCGCCTCCTCCGGCTTGGCGAGGTTGAGCAGCTTGGGTGCGCGGCTCGATTGGGCCTGGACGGCCATCGGCAGCAGTGCGGCGAGCGCGGCGGTGAACAAAAGCGACTTCATTACGAACCTCGGGGGGCTTGAGGGACTGGGGACTAGAAGGGTTTGGTCGCGCCCAGGAAACAGACGCCGGCGATGGTGATCCAATAGACATAGGCCATGGCGCGTCCCAGGCCGATCTCGCGTTCCAACGCAGCCTCCTGCACGGGGTCCGGACCGGCGGCCAGGATGCGGAACCGCGTCGTCCAGGCGCGCATGATGAACCGCAGGCCGAGGCCTATGCAGAGCGCAAAGGCGTAGAGCGCCATCTTGGCGCCGTACCACATCGTGCCCTGGGCGATATCCAGCGGCCCCGCGCCCGCCATCGACCCCAGGCTCACGATAAACAGCGCCGGGATCACGACGTAGCGGATGGCTTCGTCGATCTTGGTCAGACGCAATCCCAGGTCGGATTCCCGGGCCAGGAAGGCGCTCCAGGTCAGGCTTATCCAGGCGGCGAACACCACCCACATGATGGTCAGGCCCATACCGTCGAGCGATACGAAGCCATAGATCTTGCCCATGTGCAGGCCCAGCGGCAGCAGCAGAATGATCCCCGTCCGCGCGAGGATGTCGATGCGATAGGCCGTCTCCATGTGCCGCCGGCGTTCGTCCAGCGACAGGTTGCGGTTGACCACATTGTAGGAGGTCTGAAACACGCCCCACTCGCCGCCCAGCCAGTAGACCATGGCCAGGATGTGCGCCCACCGCAGAACTTCCAGTTCGCCGAAGTGCATGGCCGCCTCCCCGGGTGAGCCACGGCGTCGTCCGGTTGCTCGCCGGCGCCGCCTCAACGATCAATTGGTATATCAATAGATCATTTGTCCGGACAAATCGCAATCCCTTCCCCGCGCCTGATTTGCCCTTGCGCCTCGGGAACGGCGGCGGCAAATGATATAGAAATAGATCATTTGATCCGGAGCTCGCGGTGCTGCTCGCCCTGGTCGGCCTCCTCCACGTCCTGGTGTTCGTCTACTGGCTGGGCGGAGACCTTGGCGCGTTCTACCTCTCCCGCGTCATCGGAGATCCGGCGCGCCCGACGGCGGTCCGCATCGCTGCCGCCCAGGCGTTGGGCGATCTCGATATGGCGCCCCGCACATCGTTGATCTTGGCCCTTCCCACCGGCCTCACCTTGGCCTCCATGTCGGGTCATCTGCCGCTCCCAGCCGCGGTGCTCAGCGCGTTCTGGGCAGGGTCGCTGGCCTGGCTCTGGCTCGCCTGGCGCATCCATCTGAAGCACCTTCCGTCCGCCGACCCCGGCCGCCGGTTAGACCTCCTCCTGCGCTGGGTCGTGTTGGCCACGATCGCCGGCGTCGGCGCGGCGGTGGTCGCAGGCGGGCTCGACTGGCCGCTTTTCCTCGGCCTGAAGCTCCTGATCCTTGCGGCCGCCGTCGCCTGCGGACTTTGGGTTCGCGCCTTGCTTGCGCCCTTCGGTCCGGCCTTTGGCGAACTGGCTGCGAGCGGCCCGACCCCCGAGGGTGACAGGATCATCGCCCAGACCTTCGCCCGCGTGCGGCCCGTCGTTCTGACGATCTGGGCCCTGATTACCGCCGCTGCCCTGCTGGGCCTCTGGAGACCGCTATGAGCCTCGCCGAAGCGCCCCCGAATTCCGCCCTTGCCGATGCCTTCCGTCAGGCGCTCGGCGTCGAGGCGGTGAACGACGACCCCGCCCTCCGACGCCTGATGAGCCAGGACATCTGGGTCGCGGCCGAACGGATCGCCGATCTGGTGGTCGCGCCGCGCGACACCCAGGCCCTCGCCCGCGCGGTTGCAGAAGCCTGCTCGCGGGGTCTCGCCGTCGCCATGCGCGGCGGCGGCATGAGCTACACGGCCGGATACCTGCCGCCGGAGCAGCCCAGCCTGCTGCTCGACCTCTCCGCCATGGACCAGGTGCTGGCCGTTAACGCCGCCGACATGACCGTCACGGTCCAGGCCGGCTGCACCTGGAAGACGCTGCACGACGCCCTCAAGCCGCTGGGCCTGCGCACGCCGTTCTGGGGACCGCTGTCGGGGATATCTTCCACCATCGGCGGCGGGCTTTCGCAGCTCAATGCCATCTTCGGCGCCGGTCACTATGGCACCACCAGCGAAAGCGTGATCGGGCTCGTCGTAGTCCTCGCCGACGGCCAGGTCCTGCGAACCGGGGCGGCTGGCGTCGGCCCGCACCCGTTCTATCGCCACTATGGCCCCGATCTCACCGGTCTGTTCTGCGGCGACGCGGGCGCCTTCGGGGTCAAGGCCGAGATCACCTTGCGCCTGATCCGCACGCCGGCCTTTGAGGGCTGTGTCTCCTTCGCCTTTGCCGAGGCCAAGGGTCTGTTTGAGGCGGGCGCCGAGATCACCCGCGCCGGGATCACCAGCGAGCTGGTCGGCTTTGACCCTGCGCTGGCCGATGTGCGCGTCCGTCGCGCCTCGATCCTTTCGGGCGTCAAGGCCATGGGCGCAGTGGTGACTGGCGGCGGCGGCATCGTCGCCGGGGTCAGGGACGCGTTCAAGATGGCCGTCGCCGGACGCGGCTTCCTCTCTGAGTCAGAGTGGTCTCTGCATCTCATCGCCGAGGGACGCACTCAGGCGGGCGTCGAAGCCGACATCTCCGAGGTCCGTCGCATCTGCCTCGCCGCTGGGGGTCGCGAGACTGAGGCCACCATCCCCCGCGTCCTGCGCGCCCAGCCCTTCACCCCGCTCAACAACATCCTCGGACCCGAAGGTGAGCGATGGGTTCCGGTGCACGGCATCGTCGCCCTTTCCCAGGCCGAGCCCTGTCGCCTGGCCCTGGAGGCGCTGTTCGCCGACTTCGCCGCGCGCTTTGAAGCGCAGGGCGTCTACACCGGCATGATGCTGACGACGCTCTCGACCAACGGCTTCCTGATCGAGCCGGTCTTTTTCTGGCCCGAGGCGCGCCGCGAAATCCACGAAGCCACGGTGGAACCCGGGATGCTGGCCAAGCTGAAACGCCACCCGGAGAACCCCGAAGCCACCGCCCTCGTCGCGGAGGCGCGCAAGGCGATCATCGCCGTCTTCCAGCGCTTCGGCGCCGCCCACTTCCAGGTCGGCCGCACCTATCCCTGGCTGGAGAGCCGGGATGCGACCTCCGCGAGCCTGGCCCGCGCCGTCAAGTCCGCGCTCGATCCTGAAGGCCGCATCAGCCCCGGCGGGCTCGGCCTTTGAAGACGCTCACCGCCCGCGATCCGCGCACCGGCGCAGAGACCTACAGCTTCCAGGCGCCGTCGCCCTTGGAGATCGCCGCCGTCGCCGAACGCGCCCGCGCCGCCCAACCTGCCTGGGCCGCCCTCGGCTTCGAGGGCCGCGCGGCCGTCCTGTCCCGTTTCGCCCAGGAGATCTCCGCGCGCCGCGCCGCGATCCACGCCGCGCTGGAAACCGACACCGGCCGACGCCGCATCGCCGGGCAGGAGATCGACAGTGTGCTGGGCGCTCTCGCCGGCTGGGCCGCCATGGCGCCGGGTATGCTGCCCGAGGGCTGGACCCAGGGCCGCGCCATGCCCGCCGTTCGCCACGCGCCAAACTGGCGGCCCTATCCACTGGTCGGCGTGGTCAGCCCGTGGAACTTCCCGCTGCTGCTGGGCATGATCGACGCCATACCGGCGCTCACCGCCGGCTGCGCGGTCATCGTAAAGCCCTCCGAGGTCACGCCGCGCTTCGCCGCCCCTCTGATGGAGGCCGCGCGCGCCACGCCGGGTCTGGAAGGCATCTTCGCCCTGCTCCCGGGCGACGGCGAGACCGGCGAGGCGGTGATCGCCCAGGCCGATTGCGTCTGCTTCACGGGCTCGGTCGCCACCGGCCGCAAGGTCGCCGTTCAGGCCGCGGGCCGCCTGATCCCCGCCTTCCTGGAACTGGGCGGCAAGGACCCTCTCATCGTGCTGGAAGGCGCCGACCTCGACGCCGCCGCCACCGCCGCCCTGCGCGGCTCGGTGCTCTCCACGGGCCAGGCCTGCCAGTCCATCGAGCGCATCTATGTGGCCCGCACGATTTACGGCGCCTTCCTTGAACGCTTGGTCGAGAAGGCGACCAGCGTCCGGCTCAATTGGCCGGACATTAGCCAGGGGGAACTCGGTCCGCTGATCTTCGCCCGTCAGGCCGACATCCTGGCCGCCCAGATCGCCGACGCCCGCGCCCGGGGCGCCCGCATGCTCACCGGCGGCGAGATCGAGCACCACGGCGGCGGCCTGTGGCTGCGCCCGACGGTCCTGGCCGACGTCACACACGAGATGGCGGTGATGCGCGAAGAGACCTTCGGCCCGATCCTACCGGTTATGGCGTTCGATTCCGTCGAGAACGCCGTCGCCCTGGCCAACTTCGGGGAGTACGGCCTCTCCGCCGCCGTGTTCGCGTCCGACCTCGCGACCGCTGAAGCCGTCGGCCGTCGAATCGAAGCCGGCGCCGTCAGCCTTAACGACGCGGCCCTGACCGCTGTCTTCTACGAAGCCGCCAAGCAGAGCTTCAAGGCCTCTGGCCTTGGCCCTAGCCGCATGGGAGCCGAAGGCCTCTCCCGCTTCTTCCGCCGCCAGGCCCTGATCGCCAACACAGGCGCGCCCCGGCCCTTAGACGACTGGCGCGAGGAGGGCTGAAGCCCCTCCCCGACGCGCAGTGCGAGGGAGGGGCCAAAGGCGCCTCAGTAGCTGTATTTCACCCGGAAGGTGAACCGGCGCGGGTCATTGTAGTAGCCTAGGCCGAACAGCGACGAGGTCGCGTAATACTCCTTGGCGCAGTTTGAGCACTCCAGCGCGGCTTCCCAATGACGGTCGTCGGTGCGGAACACGATCCCGGCGTTGACCAGCGTGGTCACCGGCGCTCGGCTCAACTGGCGGCTGATCGCCACGGTCTGGCCGAACGGGATGGCCGTAACGATCGGGGTGTCGTTGTAGGTGCTGCTCCAGTAGCGGCCCGAGAAGCTGGCGGCCGCGTTAAAGGTCAGCGACGAGTCCATGTCGGCAAGCGGCATCTGATAGCTGAACCCCAGCGTGCCCTGCTGGTCCGGGAACCGGACCGGGTCATCCCGCGTGGTGGTGCAGTTGAGCGGTTCCGGCGTGTTCGTGCAGGGCACGCCGCCCACGCCCACTGCAGGCGGCACGTTGCGGTACTTCTTGTCACTGATCGACCCCGACGCGAAGACATTCAGGCCTTCGAACGGATTGGCGGTGACCTCCAGTTCCAGGCCGGTGGCGCGCAGGTCGCCCGCGTTGCGGGTGGAGAAAACCGTCCCTGCGCCTGACAGCAACTGCAGGTCGGCGACATCCAGGCGATAGAGCGTGGCGTTCACCCGCAGGCGGTTGTCCAGCCAGTCGGTCCGTGCGCCGACCTCATAGGACCACGCCGTTTCCGGTCCGAAGATGGTCACAGACGCAATGTTGGTGACCCGAGTGTTCCATCCGCCCGATTTGAAGCCGCGCGTCGCCGAGGCGAACAGCATCTTGTCGTCGTCGATCTTGTAGGTCACCGCCACGCGCGGGGTGAATTTCTCGGTCTTCTGGCTGAGCGGAATGCCACGCGCCACGACGTTGGCCGTGATCGGCCGCGCGGTCACGGCCGGCACGGCGACGATCAGGTTGGCCGGATAGGTGCCCGCCTTGAAGCCGTCGAGATAGCCGAAACGCTTCTTCTCGCTGGTGAAGCGGCCGCCCAGCGTCACCGTCAGCTGGTCGGTCAGGGCGTAGTCGCCCTGGGCGTAGACGGCGTAGGACTTGGTCGAATTGTCCAGCTGCCAGTCCGCCAGCAGCACGCCGAAGACGTCGACTTCCGAGGTCTTGCTGTCCTCATCGAGATAGAACGCGCCGGCCACATAGTTCAGCGCGCCCGCCTCGCCGACCACCTTGATTTCCTGGGTATACTGCTCGTTCTGGACCTCGTTGGCGATGGCGTATCCGCCCCGTACGCCGACCCCGTTGAAGAAGTCGATCGCGAACGACTGGTTGATCTGACGATAGCCACTGATGAAGTTGACGGTCGCGAAGCCGGCGTCCCATTCCAGGTTCGAAGTCAGGCCGCCGGTCCGCACATTGGCGCAGTTGCCAAGGCTGGAGACGAGCAGATCCTTGATCGTGTCGTCGCCGCACTCGCCCACGCGCAGGCCGCTGCGGCTGGTGTATTCCGGATCAACGGGGCTGGAGCCGATCGTGGTGCGCGACTGGTCGATATAGTCGACCGACACGTCCCAGGTCAGGGTCTCGGACGGCATCCAGCGCACCGCGCCGCGCACGCCCCAGCTGTCCTCGCCGTTCAACTTCTGGCCCGTGGTCAGGCTGCGGCCATAGCCGTCATCCTTGGCGTAGAATCCGGTCAGCTTGGTCAGCAGCGTCTCGCTCACCGGCGCGTCCACTGAACCGCGCACCATGCGCCGGTCGAAGCTTCCGATCGAGCCTTCGACAAACGCCTTGAACGCGTTGGCCGGCTTCCGCGTCACGATCGAGATCGCGCCGCCGGTGGTGTTGCGGCCGAACAGCGTGCCCTGCGGGCCGCGCAGCACCTCCACCCGCTCCACGTCGAAGAGCGACAC
>NZ_JBILUK010000221.1:0-5419 GCF_044371015.1 Phenylobacterium sp. | reverse complement strand
GACCTATGCGGCGGAGTTCCGGATGGAGACCACGGATCGGGCCGATAGCCTGCTGGGGTCGGACGCCGGTCGGTACGCCAGCCTACTGCCCTTGGCCTGGGAGGCGGGCGGCGTCGGCTATCGGGACGTCGGAACGGAGGTTTCGCCGACCAAGGCCCGGCTGCCGGGTTGGCGTCTTCCGAGCCTGGCGGGGAAGCCCTTGAATCTCGCCCGGATCGCCAAGGCGGCGTTCACCTTTGACGGCGCCGCACGCTATGCGGCCTGGAAGGTCGCACGGCATACCGGGATCGAGCTGGAAGTCACGCCCTTCCGCGAGCGTCATCCGTTCCTGGCGGCCCCGGGGGCGTGGTGGGAGCTGAGGCGGCGTCAGGCGGTGGCGCGGCGCGAGCGCTTGAGCAGCCCGAAATCCTGACCGAGGCGCTCGAACACCGCCAGCACCGCATCGATCTGCTCCGGCGTGTGCGCCGCGCTGACGCTCGAACGGAGCAGCGACAGGTTGCCCGGCGTGGCCGGCGGAATCGCCAGGTTGAGATAGACGCCGTTCTGCAGCAGCGCGTTCCACATGCCGACGGCCATCAGCTGGTCAGGCATGACCACCGCGGTGATCGGGCTGGAGTGCGGGCCGACCGTGAAGCCAAGGCCCCGCAGGCCCTCATAGAGCCGATCGGCGTTGTTGGAGAGACGCACGCGAAGGCCGCGATCCTGTTCCAGCCGGTCCAGCGCCTTGAGCGTCGAGGCGATCACCGCCGGCGGCAGGGAGGCGGTGAACATGTAGGGCCGGCTGACGATGCGCAGCAGGTCGAAATTGTCCTCATCGGAGACCAGGAAGCCGCCCACCGCGCCCAGGCTCTTGGAGAAGGTGCCGACGATGAAATCGACATCGGCCTCGACGCCGTCCTGTTCGGCCAGGCCCCGGCCCTTTTCGCCGAGCACGCCCATGGAGTGAGCCTCGTCGACCAGCAGATAGCCGCCCATCTCGCGCTTTACCGCGGCGAACTCCTTGAGCGGCGCCACATCGCCGATCATCGAATAGATGCCCTCGACCACGATCAACCGACCGCCCGGCGCGTCGCCCAGCCGGCGCAGGCGCTTGGCCAGATCGTCGGGGTCGTTGTGGCGGAAGCGGATGACCTCGGCGCCCGAGAGCTTGGCCGCATCATAGATGGAGGCGTGGCTGTCGGCGTCCAGGATCAGGTGGTCGCCACGGCCGACGAGCGCGGAGATGCCGCCGAGGTTCGCCTGATAGCCGGTGGTGAACACCATGGCGTGCTTGCGGCCGTAGAAGCGCGCCAGAGACTGTTCCAGCGCGGTGTGGCCGCTGAACGTGCCGTTGGCGAAACGAGAGCCCGTGGTGCCCGTGCCCCACTCGCGCACGGCCTGGGCCGAGGCTTCGATGCAGTCGGGGTCGAAGGTCAGGCCGAGATAGTTGTTGGTGCCCAGCAGGATCACCTTGCGGCCATCCAGCATGCCTTCAGTCGGCGAGAGAACGGCGTCGAAACGGACGCTGGACGGGTCGGCCCCGGCGGCGCGGATGCCATCCAGGGGGGCGCGATACCCCAGGTGCTTGTCGAGCAGCGACATCCTTAAGCCTTCATTCGCAGCTTGTTAATCAGGTCGGAGAGGTCGCCCACGGTCTGCACGGTAGCCAAGCGATCCAGAGGAATCGAAAGGTCAAATCGATCCTCAAGCTCCATAACAATGTTCATCAGCGCAAGCGAGTCGACCGCCAGGTCGCGGGCGATATCGGTCTCCGGCGTGATCTGAACGCTCCGCCCGAGCACCGTCTCGGCGGCCCGCGCGACTTCGCGGACGGTGAGGTCCGTCGCCAGTTCCACCATTCGAAACCGTCCCCAGTTCGACGCAGCGCGCCCGCGCAAACCGCGTCCCTAACCATTTCCAGCCGGGATTTCCACCTTCGCTTGGCCTCCCGGTCACAAAACCGAAGCTATTGTTTCATCCATGCCGCGCTGCGGTACCATGCCGCGGTCGCTGCGAAGCCGTCCTCAAGCGCGATCGCCGCTCCACTAGGCGCGTTGATGCGTTCCACCGCCGACACCGCCCAGTTCTCATGCAAAAGCTCGCGGGCCTTGGCCGAGGTCAGCATCGGCGCGGCGCCGAACAGGCGGGTGAAATCATTTGTGAGGCCGAGCCCGCGGACAATCGCCGGCGGGGCCGGGATGAATCGCGCGGGTTTGCCGACGGCCCTCGCGGCGGCGGCCATCAGTTCGCGCCAAAGGTAGCCCTGAGGGCGATCGTCACAAAGCGCAACGACGCCGCCGGGGCGGGTCTGGGCGAGGTCGGCCACGGCGCGCGCGGCATCCGACACTTCGATCATCGCGATCCGGGCCGTCTCACTGAGGATGGGCAGCACCGGCAGGGCGGCGGCGGCCCGGAAGACGGGCAGGAGTTCGCGGTCGCCGGGTCCGTAGATCGCGCACGGACGGGCGATCGTCAGGCGCTCGCCCAGCACCTCCGCCATCGCAGACTCGCCCGCCCGCTTGCTGGCGGCATAGGGCGACAGCTGGGGCTCACGCGCCGAGAGGCTGGAGACCAGCACGACATGATCGACGTCGCGGGCGGCCTCGGCGACCCGACGGGCGCCTACGGCGTTGACGGCCTCGAAATCCGCGGGCCGGCGCGCCTTCACGATCCCGGCGGCGTGGACCAGGACGTTGGCGCCGTCACAAAACCGGGAGAGCGCCGGTCGATCGTCCAGGTCGCCCGGGACGGCCTCGATGGCGAGATCGCGCCAGAGCGGATCGACCGGATCACGGCGTGTGAGAATGCGGACACGGAAGCCCTGGGCGTCCAGCGCGGCGACCAGAGGGCGACCGAGGAAGCCCGTGGCTCCGGTCACCGCCGCGAGGGGCCGGGTCAGACGTGGGCCTCCTGGCGGAAGGCGCCGGCGAGAAAGAGGGCGCGGGCCTTTGAGCGGCTGAGCTTGCCGGACGAGGTCTGGGGCAGGGCGTGGGCGCCGACCAGCTCGACCCTGGCGTCGACGCCATGTCGGGCGCGGAGTACGGCGGCCACGTCGTCGGCCAGGCTGCGTCGAGCCTCCGGACCCACGGCGCGCGCCTGGACCAGAACCACCAGCTGCTCCCCTTCGGCCTCGTCAATCGAGAAAGCGGCGACGTCGCCGCTGCGCAGGCGTTCGACCTCGGATTCAGCGGTCCATTCCAGATCCTGCGGCCAGACATTGCGCCCGTTGAGCAGGATCAGGTCCTTGGCCCGCCCGGTGGGGACGATCTGGCCGTCGGCGAGGTAGCCGAGATCGCCGGTGTCGAGCCACCCGTCTGGACTGAGCACCGCGGCCGTGGCCCCAGGATCTCCGAAGTACTCCCGCATCAGGCTGGGGCCGCGCGTGTGGATCCGGCCGACGCGGCGCTCGGGAAGCGGCGCGCCCTGGGGGTCTCGAATCTCGACCTCATGACCCTCGAAGATGCGACCGCAGCGGACAAAGGCCCGCGCCCGCTCATCGGTCCCGGAGATCACGACGCCGTCGCGCTCCATGCGCGCCACATCGACCATGTCGAAGATCAGGCCCTGGCCGTGGGGCGACATGGAAAGGCCCAGGGTGGCTTCCGCCATGCCATAGCTGGCGACGAACGCCTGCGGCTTGAACCCCGCGGCGGCGAACTGTTCGGCGAAGGCGTTGAGCGGGCCCACCCGGACCATATCCCCGCCGCAACCGGCCACGCGCCAGGAGGAGAGGTCGAGATCGTCGCGGCCGCCGTCGCCCCGGCGGGCGCACAGTTCATAGCCGAAGCTTGGGCTGTAGGTGATCGTGCCCTTGTTGCGCGACATCAGGTCGAGCCACAGCAGGGGGCGTCGGACGAAGGCGCCGGTCGGCAGGAGGTCGATCGACATCTGCGCCGACAGGGGCATCAGCAGGAAGCCGACCAGGCCCATATCGTGGTAGAGCGGCAGCCACGAGACCGCCCGATCGGCCGGCGTAACGCCGAGGCCGCCCTGGGTCGCAGCATAGGCGTTGGCCATCAGCGCGCGGTGCGTGCAGAGGACGCCTGTGGGGTTGCGGGTGCTACCGGACGAGAACTGGACGTAGCTGGGATCATCCGGCCCGGGCGGCGGCAGGTCGCGCGGCGCGGCGTCCGGCAGGTCGGCCAGGGTCCCGGAGCGGAGGACGCCCGCGCGGGCGGCAGCCTCTGCCAGCCACGGCGCGAGCGCTTCGGAGCCATAGACGGCGGCGGCCTTGGCCGAGGTCAGCATGCGGCCGATCTGCTCGACATAGGCCTCGCGCCCGCCAAGCGGCGCGGGAAGCGGCAAGGGCGCCGGGACGAGACGGGCGTACTGGCAGGCGAAGAACGCAGTGATGAAGTCAGCGTCGGTCTCAGCCGCGAGTCCGATGTTGTCGCCGGGGGTCAAGCCGGCCGCGAGCAGCCGCGCGGCGAGGGCGCGGGCGCGATCGCGCAACACGGCGTAAGGGATCGCCTCAATGAGTTCCCCGCGCATGCCGAACAGGTTGAGACCCGTCGGCCCGCCGGCGGCGAAGTCCAGCGCCTCGGTGAGGGTCGCGAAGCCGCCTTCGCGGAACGGCCGGTCCGGAGCGGTAGGCGTGACAGTCAAGCTTGGCCTTTCAGTCGTTCGACGGCGCCGGGCCTTTGACCGGACGCGATCCATTTTCGCGAAGGATGAATCCCAACATGCCCAGCGCCAGCGCGCCGGTCGCCGCCACAAGTCCCGCGCCCGCGCCTATAATGCCGAACTGGCCGACGAGGAAGGGCAGGGCGGCCAGGAAGGCGAAACCCACGGCCAGACGCACCACCACCGCTGCGCCCGGCTTGCCCAGCGAAACGAGCATGGGCTCAAGCGGAAGTGCGAATATGCCAAGCACCGCGGCGGCCAGCTGCCAGGTCATCACCGCCGAGGCGGCCGCGAAGGCCTCGCCCATGAAGAACGTCAGAAGCGGCGGTCCCCCGAAGCCGGCGATGGCCAGCATCACGACGCCGACGCCGCCGCCAATCAGGCCGACACTGCGCGCAAGGCGCCACATGGCGATCTGATGATTTTCGGCGCGAAGGCGCGCGAGTTCGGGATAGAGGGCGGGAATCAAGAGCTTGGCCGGTTTGGCCAGGGCGTCGGCGACATAGCGGCCCACCCGCCAGAAGGCCGCCTGGGTGGGGCCGACCAGCGCGCCCACCACGAGAGTCGCCACATGGGTGAATGCGACGTCCAGGGTGGCGGCCAGGTTGGTGTTCCAGGCGAACCCCCAGGCGCCGGGCAAGCCCTTGGCCAGCGGCCCGCGCCAGACGAACCCTGTGGTGAGATCGCGGCGGCGCAGTTCGAACCACGCCGACCCGGCCAGATAGAACCAACTGCCGACGGTCCCCACCGCCCAGGCCAGAAGGAAGCCGTTGATGCCGGCTCCCATGAAGAAGGCGACGACGGCTCCGCCGAAGCG
>NZ_JBILUK010000220.1:0-5425 GCF_044371015.1 Phenylobacterium sp. | reverse complement strand
GGCGCTGGACTTCCGACGCGTGCCCGGCGGCTGAGTATCCCCGCAACCCGCGCTCCTCCCTCCACCCCCTTTCCCCCCTCCACCCCCGTTCCCCCTCCACCACGCTGCGCGTGGTTCCCCTCCCCCATTGGGGGAGGATGGTCCTCCCCCCAGGCGCAACGCGCCGGATCGGGGGAGGTGTCGCCCCGGACTTGTTCCGGGGTGACGGAGGGGGCTCTTGCGACCCCGCTCGCCTCCGGCCGCCGGCGGCTCTATATCGGCGCCCATGCCTGACCAGACCCCTCCCGACGACCTCGTCGGCGCGTTCCAGATCGAGGGCGAGCCCGTGCGCGGCCGCATCGCCCGGCTGGGCGCGGCCATCGACGCGATCCTGAGCGCCCACGCCTATCCCGAGCCGGTGGCCAACCTGCTGGGCGAGGCCTGCGCGCTCGCCGCCCTGGTCGGCTCCAACCTCCAGTTCGAGGGCCGGCTGATCGTCGAGGCGCGGGGCGACGGGCCCGTGCGCTATGTGGTCGCCGACTACGACACCGGTGGGTCCCTGCGCGGCTATTGCCGGTTCGATGCGGGCGAGGTGGAGGCGATCTCCGGCGGCTTCGTGCGGCCGGGCGCCCGCGCCCTGCTGGGCAAGGGCGTGTTCATGATGACGGTCGACCAGGGGCCGGACATGGACCGCTACCAGGGCATGACCGACATCCAGGGCGAGACCCTGGCGCTCTGCGCCGAGCAGTACTTCGCCCAGTCCGAACAGACCCCCACCCGCGTGCGGCTGGCGGTCAGCCGGGGCGAGACCGGCTGGCGGGCCGGCGGCTTCCTCATCCAGTCGGTCGCCGCCGACGCGACGCGCGGCGAGACGCTGGAGGCGTGGGTCCGCACCCAGGCCTTCTTCGAGACCCTGGGCGAGGACGAACTGGTCGACCCCGAGCTCGGCTCGGACCAGCTGCTGTTTCGCCTGTTCCACGAGGACGGCGTCCGCGTCTTCGGCTCCCTGCCCCTGCGCGCCGCCTGCCGCTGCAGCCAGGACCGCATCGAGACGGTGCTGAAATCCTTCGACGCGGCGGAGCGGGCCGACATGGTGGAGGGCGACGGGGTGATCCGGGTGACGTGTGAGTTCTGCGCCCGAGTCTATGCGGTGGCGCCGGAAGCGCTGGGGGCCTGAGGCGGGAACCACGGAACGCACGGAACTCACGGAAGAGAACCACGAAAGACACGAAACACACGAAATCGGACGGCGCGGCGCGCCGTCGAGGATTCAACTGCGGAAGGGGTCGGTCGGGGCGTCGGCGATGATTGTCGCCGCTTCGCGGCGGCTTCCGTGAGTTCCGTGCGTTCCGTGGTTCATTCCGTTTTTCTGCGGTTCCGATTCCCGCGTCACGCGCTGCTCTTGGCGCGGATGCGGCCGTGGCTCCTGGGCGAGCGGATGGCGGCGAGCCATCTCAGGTGGCCCAGGCGCACGCTGAGCAGGCGGGCGGCCCCAGGGTTGGCGGCCTTGGCGTCGGCGGCCTCCAGCAGCTCCATCGACCGCTCGGTGATCATGTCGGCGTGGGCCTCGCGGGCGGCCGAGAGGGCGATGCTGAAGTCGCGGTTGTGGCGGCTCCACGAGATCACCGTCGAGAGCGGCGGCATCAGCGGATCGCGGCAGATGGCGGGCAGGGTCTCGCCGTGGGCGTGGCGGGCGCAGACGATGCGGGCCATGGCCTCGCAATAGGTGGACTGCGGCCCGGGCCCGCCGGTCTCGCTCTTGCGGCGGGCGTCGTCGAGATCCTGCGCGAACTCGGGGTGATCGTGGACCCAGCGGGCGACGGTGCGGCGATGCGGCATGCCCGGGTCTTCGCAGACGGCGGTGAGGGGGCGGCCGAGCTCGACCTGGGCGCAGATCGCCTCGGCCAGATGTCTCGAATAGAGCGTATTGGGCTCCCCTGCGCGCGCGGGGGCGGGCGCGTGCGTGGGAGCGTCGCCTTGTGAGAGGGTTTCTGGGGGCCGGGTCTGGGCTTCGGACATGGGGGCGGGCTCCCGGCCTGAGGCAGGCCAAAGACGTGAGGCTATGCGGGCGCGACGGCCCGATGGCGCGTGAGATGGCCCGACCGGCGACGGCTGCGCAGGCGCGACGCGGATCGGCAGGGTGGAGACTAGCTCAGGCGGGCGGGTGGGTCAAGAACAAAAGAGTAACACTAGCAGGGACTAGGTCGGTCCTAAAGCTGGACCTGGGTCTGAAACTGACTCGTTGCCGACCCTCGTCGCGTCCGCTTGCGGGCTTGGAGCTAAGGACCGCTGCCGACCCAAGGCCGCACCGGGTCACGTCGGCTCATGTTTCATGAAATGCCCTCACAAGCCGAAAAAGCAGCACCATTCCGGCTGTAATCGGCCTACTCGCCTATTAGGCGAACTCGATTGCCCGTAACCCTAAGCCATGCTCGAAGGGCCGAACATCTTTCTTTGATTGGAGTTCACTGTGATGAAAGTCCTGAAACTGGCGAGTGCAGCGGCCGCTGTCGCGATGCTCACCCTCGCAGCAACCCCGACTTTCGCCGCCACGGTCTATGACGCGGTCGCGGACTTCTCATCCACACAGTCGACAGGCGTCAATGGCGTTTGGAGCTATGGCTTTGATGGCGGGTCAGGATTTGTCGCTTACGACAAGATCACGTTGAACGCAGGCGGGCCTGGTGGTCACTCGTGGACAAGCACCAGCTGGGTCTCAAGCGGGGTTCCCGCCGTTGTCGGGAACGTCAGCGGTGGCACCCTCAGCTACGCCACCGTAACCCACGGCAATGATGTCCTGAATGTCCATCCGGGGGCGAACAGCGCCGCTGGCAATGGAGGCATTGACTATGACAGCATCGTTCGGTTCACGGCGCCGGTCACCAGCACCTACAGCTACTCGGGTTTCTTCCGCGTTCTGGATTGGGCGCAACAGAACGGGGTCAAAGTTTCGGTTGGGGACAACAGCGCACCGATCCTACTGACTGGCCCCCTGGGCAACCAGTCCAATTTCTCGGGTCTCGTCACTCTTTCCGCTGGCGATACGTTCGATTTTCGAGTGAACCGCGCCGGCAACTATTACTATGATTCAACTGGCCTATCAGCGTCCATCACCGCCGTGCCGGAGCCTGCCACCTGGGCGATGATGATCATTGGCTTCGGCGCAGCTGGTGTGATGGTGCGTCGCCGTCGCGAAGGCGGTGCGACCTATCGCCTTGAAGAGGCAATGGCCGAGGGGCGCGTTCTGACTGAAGAGTTCGCGGCTTCGGACGACGCCAGCGCGCTTAGCCGCGTGGCCGCCGTTGTTACCGGCGAATTCAAGCTCTGGCGCGGAGATGTCCTCGTCCGCGGCTAGGCTTGCCGCCACGTTCGACGTCAAGAGCCCCGGTCTTGTGACCGGGGTTTCTTCGTTTGTGGGCCACCCTCAGCCCCGCAATGTCCCTGGCGACTGCTGGGCCAGGGATGGAGTGCTGTTGATCGCCTCTCGCTCGGTCGAAACATTGCCGGCGAGGGTGCGTTGGCAGACGCCATGAGAAGTCGAGGTCGCCTGGAGCGTGCTCGATCCAAACACCGCCAATGCTCACGCAAGACGCTGGAGCAACGAGGAGTGCGTGTCCGCCGCGGGTGCGTTCATCAGCCGTTCGAATGAGCTGCGGCCCAACGGCGCAAACTAGGTCTCCAACAAGGACCGCTTTCCCCCCATCGCGGACATTGGGAGGGTCCGCTTTCGGCCCAGATGCCAGTGTCAGTTCCTGGCGCAGAGTCGCCATCCATCCCGCCAGCGCGCCCCAACCCGCGTTTCTGGTGGCGATGCGGGACCGGGGACATTAATTCCCTTCCCATGATCCAGCCTCACCCGTCCGGCGGCTACATCCTGGATGAGCTTGTCGTCGGAATGACCGCCGAGAAGCTCGTGACCGTGACCGAACAGCGCATCCGCCAGTTCGCGGAGGCGTCGGACGATTTCAATCCGCTCCACATGGATGAGGCGTTCGCGTCGAAGACGGCCTATCGGGGCCGGATCGCGCACGGCCTGCTGTCGGCGTCGTTCGGCTCCGCGATCGTCGGCACGATCATGCCGGGGGCGGGGGCGATCTATCTGGGCCAGACCCTGAACTTCCACCGGCCGGTTCGCATCGGCGACGTGGTCACGGCCCGCGTCACGGTCGCGTCGATCGATGAGGCGGCGGCGCGGGTTGTGCTGAGCTGCGAGGTCTATGTGGGCGGCGAGCTGGTGATGGACGGGGCGGCCACGGTTCGGGTTCCGCGTCGGCGGCGGCCGGCGCGGGGGGGTTAGGGGCGGGGCTCGCCGTTCCGCTTCAGGGTCCGTGCGAGATGGCGGTCTCCCATGCGGCGGACGCATGGGTCCCCCGGACAAGCCGGGGGATGACGGCTCGGGTAGCGCGCGCTGCTGCCTACGCTGCGTCGAGCGCGCGGCTCACGTCCCGCACCAGGTCCTTGGCGCCTTCGAGGCCGACGCTCATGCGCACCCAGCCTTCGGTGAGGCCGATCTCCAGGCGTTCGGCTTCGGGCATGGAGCGGTGGGTGGTGGTGGAGGGGTGGGTGGCCATGGATTTGGCGTCGCCCAGGTTGTTGGAGATGTCGACGATCTGCAGCGCGTCGAGGAAGCGCCAGGCGGCCGCCCGGTCGCCCAGGTCGAAGGCGATGACGTTGCCGCCGCCGGTCATCTGGTTGGCGATGAGAGCCGCCTGCGGGTGGTCGGGCCGGCCGGGATAGCGGGTGGCGAGGGTCTTGCGGTGGGCGGCGATGGCGTCGGCCACCAGGGCGGCGTTGTCGGTCTGGCGGCGTACGCGCAGCTCGAGCGTCTCCAGCCCCTTCAAGAGCACCCAGGCGTTGAACGGCGAGAGCGCCGGCCCGGCGTGGCGGTGCATGTCCTTGTAGGCGCTCGTCATCAGCTCGGCGGCGCCGAGGATCGCGCCGCCCAGCACCCGGCCCTGGCCGTCGATGTGCTTGGTGGCCGAATAGACGACGATGTCGGCGCCGAGCGCCAGCGGCTTCTGGAAGATCGGCGTGGCGAAGACGTTGTCGACGACCAGCTTGGCGCCCGCCGCATGGGCGATCTCGGCGACCGCGCCGATGGCGGTGACCTCGAGCAGCGGATTGGCCGGGCTCTCGACCAGGAAGACCTTGGTGTTGGGGCGTACGGCGTTTTTCCAGGCGGCGAGGTCGGTGGCGTCGACATAGGTGGTCTCGACGCCGAAGCGGGGCAGCAGCTCGGAGACGATCCAGCGGCAGGAGCCGAAGAGCGCGCGGCCCGCCACCAGATGGTCGCCGGCCCTGAGCAGGCCCATCAGCGAGAGCTGGATCGCGGCCATGCCCGAGGCGGTGGACTTGCAGGCCTCGGCGCCTTCCATCAGCGCGAGGCGGTCCTCGAACATCTGGGTCGTGGGGTTGCCGAAGCGCTGGTAGATGAAGCCCGGCCCGC
>NZ_JBILUK010000218.1:0-5468 GCF_044371015.1 Phenylobacterium sp. | reverse complement strand
GCGCGCCTTGGCGTGCTCCAGCTCCTCAAGCACCAGGACGGCGCCGCCTTCGCCCATCACGAAGCCGTCGCGGCCCTTGTCGTAGGGGCGGCTGGCGCGCTCGGGGGTCTCATTGAAGCCGGTGGACATGGCGCGGCAGGCAATGAACCCGGCGATGCCGATCGGCACCACACTGGCCTCTGCGCCCCCGGCGACCATGACGTCGGCGTCGCCGTACTTGATCAGCCGGCAGGCGTCGCCGATGGCGTGCGCCCCGGTGGCGCAGGCGGTGACCACCGCGTGGTTGGGGCCCTTGAAGCCGTATCGGATCGAGACCTGGCCTGAGATCAGGTTGATCAGCGCCGATGGGATGAAGAACGGGCTGACCCGGCGGTGGCCCTTCTCATGCATCTCGATGGCGGTTTCGGCGATGGTTCCGAGCCCGCCGATGCCGGAGCCGAGCATGACGCCGGTGCGTTCGCGGCCCTCGTCATCTTCGGGCGCCCAGCCCGAGTCGCGCACGGCCTCGTCGGCCGCGGCCATGCCGTAGAGGATGAAGTCATCGACCCGCCGGCGGTCGCGCGACGACATGGTCTGATCCGGGTCGAAGCTGCCTTCAACATCCGGTCCGCCGCCGCCCCGGCCATCGATACGCGGCACCTCGCAGGCCACCTGACAGGCCCAATCGGTCACATCGAAGGCGCTGATCCGCCCGGCGCCGGATTGGCCGGCGAGGAGACGCTTCCAGGTCAGTTCGGTTCCCTGACCCAGGGGCGAGAGGATTCCGATCCCGGTGACGACGACACGACGCATGTGCTGGCCTCGAGTTTTCTGACCTCGAAAACGAAACCGCCGCGCCATCGGGGTTCACCCGGCGACGCGGCGGCCCTGAATAGCGACGAAGGGGTTCAGCCGCCCAGGCGCTCGCCGATGAATTTCACGGCGTCGCCCACAGTCTGGATATGCTCGGCGGCGTCATCCGGGATCTCGATGTCGAATTCTTCCTCGAACGCCATCACGAGTTCCACGTTGTCGAGGCTGTCGGCGCCCAGGTCGTCGATGAATGACGCCTTCTCGGTCACCTTCTCGGGGTCGGCGTCCAGGTGCTCGATGACAATCTTGCGGACGCGTTCAAGGACGTCGGACATCTTCTTTAGATCCCTCAGGGGTTAGTCGGGTCACTGAATCGGCGACGGCGACGGTGAAGTCAACATCCGCCTTGGCGGACGGTTTCGAGGCTCGGGTAGCATGATCCCGCCCGCGGTGGCGAGCCTCAGATCATCGCCATGCCGCCGTTCACATGCAGCGTCTGTCCGGTGACATAGCCCGCCTCCGTCGAGGCGAGATAGACGCAGGCCGCCGCGACATCCGCGCCGGCGCCCAGCCTACCGGCCGGAATCGTCGTGAGAATCTGCGCTTTCTGAGCCTCATTCAACGCATCGGTCATCGGGCTCTCAATGAACCCGGGCGCGATGCAATTGACCGTAATGCCCCGCGTCGCGACCTCCTGGGCCAGCGCCTTGGAGAAGCCGATCATCCCCGCCTTGGAGGCCGCGTAGTTGGCCTGGCCGGGGTTTCCGGTGACGCCGACCACCGAGGTGATTCCAATGATCCGGCCGTGCCGGCGCTTCATCATGCCCCGCATCGCCGCGCGACTCAGCCGGAAGTAGCTTTCCAGATTGACCTTAAGGACCATCGCCCAGTCCTCGTCCTTCATCCGCAGGAGGAGTCCGTCGCGGGTGACGCCGGCGTTGGCCACCAGGATGTCCACTGGCGCCCCTGCGGCGGTCTCGGCCGCGTCGATCAGGCCGTCGACCGACGCCGGGTCGGAAAGATCGGCTGCAGCGACCGACGCACGAGATCCCAACTCGCTCGCGAGTTCGTCGAGCACCGCCGCGCGGGTGCCCGACAGCACCACGTTCGCGCCGGCCGCATGAAGCGCACGGGCGATTTCCGAACCGATGCCGCCCGTGGCGCCGGTGACGAGCGCGGTCTTGCCGCTGAGGTCGAACATGTTCCCTCCCCTCAAAAGCGTTCTTCAGAGTGACTTGGCGAAAGCTTCGAGATCGGCCGGCGCGTTCAGCGAGACCGCCTCGGCGTCGGGCGCGATCCGCTTGGCCATGCCCGCCAGCACCTTGCCGGTTCCGGCCTCGGCGAAACGGGTGACCCCGCCGTCTCCGGCCATCCAGATCATGCTCTCCCGCCAGCGCACACGCCCGGTCACCTGTTCGACCAGCAGTCGCCGGATCAGCTCGGGGTCATTGGTCGGCTGGGCGGTCACATTGCAGACCACCGGCGCGCGCGGCGCGACCAGCGTCGCCCCGGCCAGCGCCTCGGCCATCTCCTTGGCCGCCGGCGCCATCAACGGGCAGTGGAACGGGGCCGAGACGTTCAGCGGGATCGCCCGCGCGCCCAGCGCCTTGGCGGCCTCGATCGCCCGGTCCACAGCCGCTTTCTCGCCGGAGATCACCACGTTGCCGTTGTTGTTGTCGTTCGCCACAACGCAGACGCCGACCTCAGCGCCCGCCGCGGCGGCGGCCTCGGCCAGCGCCAGGTCGGTCTTGGGGCCGATCAGCGACGCCATGGCGCCCTCGCCGACCGGAACCGCCCGCTGCATCGCCTGGCCCCGCAGCTTCAACAGCCGCGCCGTATCCGCCAGGCTGATCGCGCCCGTCGCGGCCAGCGCCGAGTATTCGCCCAGGCTGTGGCCGGCCACAAACGACGCCTTCTCGACGCCGACGCCGAACTCCCGCTCCAGCGTGCGCATCACCGCCACGCTGACGGCCATCAGCGCAGGCTGAGCGTTCTCGGTCAGGGTCAATTGATCCTCCGGACCCTCACGCATCAAGGTGGAGAGCTTCTGCTTGAGCGCCTCGTCCACCTCCTGAAACACCTCTCGCGCAGCTGCGAAGGCTTCTGCGAGGTCCTGACCCATGCCCACGGCCTGGCTGCCCTGGCCCGGGAAGAGAAACGCGAGGCTCATGTTTGCGAACGTGCTCCGGTGGATTCCGCGCGAGGGTTAGGGGATAGACTTACCTCCGACAAGAAAACGAATCCGGGAGAGGCGAATGCGCGCGGTGATCCGACGGGACCGAAAGCTCGTGTGCGACGAGATCGGCGAACTCACGCCTGGCGAAGGTCAGGTGCTGGTCTCCACCCTCGCCTGCGGCATCTGCGGCTCCGATCTGCACGCGCTTCATCACATGGAGCACATGATCGATCTGTCGCGGCGCGGCGGCGCGCCGGACAGCGGCTTCGACCCCCGCGCCGACACCGTCTTCGGCCATGAATTCTGCGCCGAGATCCTGGATCATGGTCCTGGTACGACGAAGTCGCTGAAGGCCGGGACCCGCGTCGTCAGCGTACCGATCACCATGCACAATGGCGGGGTCGAAGCGCTGGGCTTCTCCAACCGCCTGCCCGGCGGGTTCGCGGAACGCATGTTGCTCTCCGAAGCCCTGCTGTTGGCGGTGCCGAACGGCTTGCCCACCGATCAGGCCGCCATGACCGAGCCCTTCGCCGTGGGCCTTCACGCCGTGGCCAAGGCGCACCTGGAGCCCAAATCGGTGTGTCTGGTGGTCGGCTGTGGTCCGGTGGGACTGGCCGTCATCGCCGCGCTTAAGGCCAAGGGCTACGGCCCTGTGATCGCCGCCGACTTCTCTCCCCGCCGCCGCGCCGCCGCCGAGAGGTTGGGCGCCGACATCGTCATCGATCCGGCCCAGGAGAGCCCGCACGACCGCTGGGAGAGCCTGGGCGTACCCAAGACCCGCGCCGGCCAGTCCATGATGCGGATGATGGGCAACCCGATCGCCCGACCGGTGGTGTTCGAATGCGTCGGCTCGCCCGGGGTGCTGCAGATGCTGATCGAGGCGGCCCCGGCCGGCGCCCAGATCCTGGTCGCCGGCGTCTGCATGGAGACCGACCGAATCGAGCCCTCCATCGCCATCACCAAGGAAATCGAACTCACCTTCGTGCTCGGCTACACGCCAGAGGAATTCGCCGAGACGCTACACATGCTCGCCGAAGGCGTGATTGACGCCACGGGACTTGTGACCGGGTCCGTACCCCTCGATGGCGTCGCGGGCGCCTTCACCGCGCTGGGCGATCCCGAGGCTCACGTGAAGATCCTGGTGAAACCCGGCGGCTAGCGCCTTCCGAAACGTGCGAACCGGATATCGAGAGAGCAGCTCTAAGGCTTGGTCTGATCCTTGAGATACGCCTCCACGGCCGCGCGATAGGCGGCGGAGTCCTGGCCGTCCGCCGGCCCGAGATAGTAACCGCGACGCGCCAGCAGCGCCTGACTGTCAGCGACGGTCAATGCAGGCGGCGCCACGGGCGCGGGCGATCCCGGGCTGGTCGCCCCGGGTCGGTACAGGGACGCCTCGCGGTCTGCGGCGGCGCGTTCGACGGGCGACAGCCTGCCCTCGAGTTCGATCTGCTTCTGCCGCGCCTTCAGATCGCCGGCATTGGCCGCGACGCTGAACCAGCGATAGGCCTCGCCGAGATTGGCCGGGACGCCCTGTCCGGTCTCGTGGATCAGGCCCAGATTGTACTGGGAGTCCACCACGCCCCGTTCGGCCGCCCGACGGAACCAGATCGCCGCCTCGCGCACCTCCCGCACGCCCCCCTCTCCCTGCGCCAGAAAGAGCCCGAGGTTGTGCATGGCGATCTTGTCCCCGCCCTCCGCCGCGCGGCGGGTCCAGAGGCGGGCCGCGGCCAGATCGCGCGGCAGACCGCCGCCGCCGGTCTCATAGAGGCTTGCGAGATGCAGCTGCGCCTCAACGTCCCCGCCATCGGCCAGTCCGGCCAGCCGGGGCAGCGCCATCGCATCCCCTCGGCTCAGGGCGGCGACAATCTCAGCGTAGTTCTGGCGGTCGGCCATGGGGACCGGCGCCAACGCCGCCGCCGGCGCCACGCCCCGAATGGCGGGCAATGCGCCTGTCGCAAGCGGCGCGGTGGCGGAAGGCGCCGCCCTCACCGGCGCCGTCTCTGGACTTGCAGGCGCGCCCGTATCCGGCCGAACGGCCAACAATGAGATTCCCGCGCCGGCCAGGCTGACCACAGCTGACGCCGCGCCTAGCATCAGCGCCCATCGGACGAGGGCCGGTTCACGCGCCGCCGGCGCCTCGGGCGGCGTCTCGAGCTCCGCGTCCAGGCGCGCGGACAGCGCCGCCAAAGCTCTGGAGAGCGCCAGCCCGCGCGCATCATCGGACGCCTCCCGAGCGGCCAGTCGACCTGCGAGACCGTCGATGGCCTGAATCAGAGCGGCGGTCGCGTCGGGAGCCAGTGGCGGCGACTCAGAACGTGAGATTCGCGCTTCCAGACGATCAAGGATGAGGCGCAGCTCATCGAGCGCCTGCGCCGTGCGCGCGCTCTCAGGCTCCCTACCGCCCGGCCAGACGCCATCTGCGGCCATTTGTCCTCCCCCCGGCCCCGGCGGCCAGGCAAGTGGCGGAATTGAATACGCTTCCCGCGACAGAAGGGTTAAC
>NZ_JBILUK010000217.1:0-5550 GCF_044371015.1 Phenylobacterium sp. | reverse complement strand
TCTGAGTCTTCGGCTTGGTCTGGGCGATCACTGTCGAGCGAACGCCGGTGTCGGTTCCACCATCCCTTCGTTCGCTCATGGGCCTCTCACGATCTCCTCGCCGGCGCGCTCGCGACCGGCACGGGGATTAGATATGAAACATGGGGGGGATTGAAAGGGATGAATCGCCGCAACCCCTTCGCGGACGCGAATTGATGCAGCGGTGTGCGGTCAGGAGTGGGTCGCTAGAGGTCTTCGCGCTTGGCCTTTAGCAGGCGGGCGGAGGTGACAGCGCCCTTGCCGAAGCGGGCGCGAATGGCGTCGATGCTGCGTTCGGAGGCCAACGCCTTGGTCTCCTCGGCGGCGAAAAAGTCGGCGCCGGCCTGATCGGCCTCGACCAGATCGGCGATGCCGATGCCGATGAGCCGCCAGGGCCGGCCGTCGGCTTCGCGAGCCAGGAGTTCGCGGCCGACCTTGAAGAGGGTGTGGGCCGTCTGGGTGGCGACGGGCAGGGTCCGACGCCGGGTGACGATCCTGAAGTCGGTGGCGCGCAGTTTGAGCGTCACCACGCGCCCTGCGATCCCCGCGGCGCGGGCCTGACCTGCGACCCGGTCGGCGAGCGCGGCGAGGATGTCCTCCAGATCCTCCAGGGCGGACAGGTCCTCGTTGAAGGTGGTCTCCGCGCTCATGGCCTTGCGCGCCTCGTTAGGGCGAACCGCGCGGCTGTCCCGCCCATGAGCCAGGTCGTGCAGGCGCAGGCCGGTCGCGCCCCAACGATCGGCGAGATCACGGGCGCCGGCGCGGGCGAGATCGCCGACGGTTCGGAATCCCGCTTTCTCCAGGCTCGCCACCATGGCCGGCCCGACACCGGGCAGGATGCGGACAGGCTTGGGCGCGAGGAACGCCTGCGCCTCAGCGCCGATCACCGAGAAGCCGCGCGGCTTGTCGAGGTCGGAGGCTATCTTGGCGAGGAACTTGTTGGACGCCAGCCCGATGGAGACGGTGATTCCGACCTCGGCCTCGATGCGGGCTTGCAGGCGGGCGAGCGTGACCGCGGGCGGCGCCCCGTGCAGGCGCTCTGTGCCGGAAAGATCCATCCAGGCCTCATCGAGGCTGAGCGGCTGGATCAGTGGGGTGAGTTCGGCGGCCATGCCGAGGATGCGCTTGGACTCGGCGCGGTACTTGGCGAAGTCCGGCTTGATCACCACCGCCTGCGGGCACGCCTTGAGCGCCTTGAACATCGGCATGGCCGAGCGCACGCCGGAGATGCGGGCGATGTAGCAGCAGGTGGTGACGACGCCGCGCTTGCCGCCGCCGACGATCACCGGGAGGTCGCGCAGTTCCGGCCGGTCGCGTTTTTCGACGCTGGCGTAGAAGGCGTCGCAGTCCATGTGGGCGATGGAGAGCCGGCCGAGTTCCGGATGATGCAGCAGCCGGGGCGAGCCGCACGCGGAGCAGCGCCTTGCCGCCTCGGGGACGGTCGAAAAGCAGTCGCGGCAGAAGCCGGTCACTCGGGCGGCCAGAGCCAGGCGGCGCCGCGCACGCCGGAGGAATCACCGTGCAGGGCGGGCCGGATCGGAGTGTCGAAGGTGTCGGAGAAGACGTGTCGCGCGACGTTGTGGGGCAGCACGTCGTAGAGCCGGGCGATGTTGGACATGCCGCCGCCCAGCACGATCATGTCCGGATCAATCAGATCGACGACAACGCCGAGCGCACGAGCCAGACGGTCGGCATAGACGTCGAGCAGGGCCAGCGCGGCCCCGTCCCCGGCCCCGGCCTCGACGGCGACCTCTTCCGCGGTTCGGCCTGTGAGATTTCGGAAGCCCGTACCGCTGAGCCAGAGCTCCAGGCAGCCGCGGCGTCCGCACCAGCAAGGGCCGCCAGGATGTTCGTCGGGCTTGGGCCACGGCAGGGGTGTATGGCCCCACTCGCCAGCCACCAGATTGCGCCCTTCCAGCGGCCGGCGATCCACCGCGATGCCGCCGCCGCAGCCGGTGCCGATGATCACGGCGAAGACAACGCGCGCTTCGGCCGCCGCGCCATCGACGGCTTCGGAGAGCGCCAGGCAATTGGCGTCGTTGGCGTAGCGGACCGGGCGGCTCAGCACGCGTTCGAGGTCGGCCGGAAAGGGGCGGCCGTTGAGGATGGTGGAGTTGGAGTTGCGCATCAGACCGGTGGCCGGATTGGGCGAGCCCGGACCTCCGACCCCGATGCGCGAGGCCGTGACGCCGGCATGGCGTTCGGCCTCGGCGACGACGGCGCGGGTGGCGTCTAGACGATCCTCGTAGTCTGGCGGCGTCGGGGCGCGGACACGGGCCAGGAAGCGGCCGCTGCCGTCCAGCACAGCCGCCTCGATCTTGGTGCCGCCAAAGTCAACGCCCAGCCGGAACATGGGGGCAGTCTAGCGAAGATCGCGCCGCGTGGCGTGGGATGGGCAAGTCACGTCAACCCCTCACCGCCGCCTCCAGCGCATCACCCAAGCTCTGCCAGTCGTCATGGCGAGGGTGGCGGTCGCTGACGGGGGCGAAACCTCGCAGGCGGGTGTCCGCGACGTGCTGGAAGGTGGCGACGTGGGGTGCGTGGTCTGACACCGAATCGAGGTTGGAGATCAGGTCGTCGACGAAGGCGAACGGGCCTTTGGCCTGAGCGATCAGGCCCTGTGCGATGGGACCCTTGGGGCCGGAGTTGAGCACCAGCGGATAGTCCATGCCGTGGGCGGCCAGCCACTGGCGGCGCAGGGCCTCGGCCGGCTTCGGAGCATTGGAGAGGATCAGAATCTCGGCGTGCCGGGAGAGCCGGGCCAGGGCTTCAGGCGCACCCTCGGCCGGTTCAATTTGGTGGCAGGCCGTCGCGAAGAAGGCGTCGAACAGGGGCTGACCCTGTTCCAGAGGCAGGTGGGTGGTTTCGCCAGGGCGGTAGATGTTCTGGAACAAGGCGAAGCGCTCCATTCGAAACTCGAGCCCTTGCGCGGCCACGAAGTCTCCGAACCCCTGCATGAAGAGACCCAGCACCTCGTCCACGTCGATCAGCAGCAGCGGCCGGTCGCCGGAGAGGCCGAGGTCGGACAGGCGAGGGGCAAGGTTGGTCACGGGCGCTCCAGAGTCACGGATAACGAAGTTTAAGGACATCCCGGCCGATAACCACAGCCAAGGTGGGGCGGGTCGCGTTGGCGGCAGGGCCCGGAGCGCGACGCGAGTCCGAATGGCCAAGAAAGTCCTCATCGTCGAGGATAACGAGCTGAACATGAAGCTGTTTCATGATCTGCTCGAAGCCCAGGGCTATGAAATCCTCGAGACCCGCGAGGGCCTGGCGGCGCTGTCGATCGCGCGCGAGCACCGCCCGGATCTGATCCTGATGGACATTCAGCTCCCGGAGATCTCGGGCCTCGAGGTCACCAAGTGGCTGAAGGAAGACGACGAGCTGGCGCACATTCCGGTGGTGGCCGTGACCGCCTTCGCCATGAAAGGTGATGAGGAGCGTATCCGCGAGGGCGGCTGTGAGGCCTATATCTCCAAGCCGATCTCGGTGGGGCCGTTCCTGGAAACGATCCGCCGACTGCTGGCCTGACGCGAATGTCCGCCCGCATCCTCGTCGTCGACGACATCGAATCGAACGTGAGGCTGCTCGAGGCCAAGCTAAGCGCCGAGTACTTCGAGGTGCTCACCGCCTATGACGGGCCGACAGCGTTGGCGATCGCCGGGTCTGAACGCCCCGATATCATCCTGCTGGACGTGATGATGCCCGGGATGGACGGGTTCCAGGTGTGCAGGCGCCTGAAGGAAGATCCAACGACGCGGCATGTGCCGGTGGTGCTGGTCACGGCGCTCGATGGTCGGGCCGATCGGGTGGCGGGACTTGAGGCCGGGGCCGACGACTTTCTCACCAAACCTATCGATGACGTGATGCTGATGGCCCGCGTGCGCAGCCTTACGCGGCTCAAGGGCGTGATCGACGAACTGCGGGCGCGGGAGGCTTCCGGCCGGCGGGTGGGCGTGATCGCCGGCGCGGCCTCGCGGCTCGGCGGTTCCGGCGGGCGCATCCTGATCGTTGACGACAATGAGCGCCAGGCGGAGCGGGTCGCAAGCGAGCTGGCGGTAGAGCATCGCCCCGTGATCGAGCGCGAGGCGGCCACGGCGCTGCTGGCCGCGAGGGGGCTGGTGGACCTGGTGATCCTGAACGCCAATGCGAAGAGTTTCGACGGCCTGCGTCTGGCGGCGCAGCTGCGCTCGGACGAGGCGACGCGCGGGGTGCCAATCCTGGCCATCGCGGATATCGACGAGCGGGCGCGGGCGGTGAAGGCCCTGGAGATCGGCGTCAACGACATCCTGGCCCGGCCAGTGGACCCGGGCGAACTGGCGGCGCGGGTGCGCACCCAGATCCGCCGCAAGCGCTACACGGACTATCTGCGCGCCAATCTCGATCACTCCCTCGAACTGGCGGTGACCGACCAACTGACCGGTCTCCACAACCGCCGCTACATGGCCACCCAACTTGAAGCCCTGATGGAGCGGGCGCGGCATGGCGGCCAGCCGGTCTCCGTGCTGGTCATCGACATCGATCACTTCAAGCGTGTGAACGACAGCTTCGGGCACGACGTGGGCGACGAGGTGCTGGCTGAGTTCGCGGTGCGGCTGGCGTCGAACGTGCGGGCGGTGGACCTGCCGGTTCGTCACGGCGGCGAGGAATTCGTGGTGGTGATGCCCGACACCGACCTGGAGGACGCTCGCCGGATCGCCGAACGCATCCGTCTGCACGCCGCCGGCGCGCCGTTCCGCGTGATGGGCGGCGGCGAACTCTTGGGCGTGACGATCTCGGTGGGCGTGGCCCAAAGCGCCGGCGGCGGCGATACGCCGACCGCGCTGCTGAAGCGCGCGGACGAGGCGGTCTATGAAGCCAAGGCGCGCGGCCGGAACAGGGTGATCGCCCGGGCGGCGTAGGCCGCGATATGCCCACCCTCCGTCACCCTGGCGCTGGTCGGGGGCGACAAATCCGCCGACCCGGCGCTTCGCGCCTGGGGGAGGTCTAAGAGCGCTCATCTTTTCCGAGCCGGAGAGAGGGCCGCCGAAGGCGGTGACGGAGGTAAGTGCGCACTTGTGGCGGCGCCTGCAAACCGCCCTATGTTCCTATTTCGAACACGAGGGAGGCGGCATGACGCGGATATCGGCGTGGATGGCGATCGCAGTGGGCTTGGTGCTCGGCGCGGCGCAGATCATGCGCAACTACGACAATCTCGCCAACTGGCCCTCATGGTCGATCGACCTGGTGGCGGCCGGCATTCTGATCGCCGGCGGCATGTTGACGATCCGCAACGGGATGTCGCGGGCGCTCGCGACAGGCTGGTCGTTCGCGGGCGGACTTTATGTCTCGGCTCTGTTGAACCACACCCGAAACCTGCAGTGGGCGGTGGACCCGGGACAGGCGGAGGCGTCGCAGCGGCTGGTGATCATCATCGCGGGGCTGGTGGTGGCGACCGGCGTCGGTCTGGCGTTGACGCTGTTCGACCCGAAGCGCTCGCGAGCCAGCCACGCATAGCAAAACGCCCGGCGGTGAGGCCGGGCGTTTGCTTTGAAA
>NZ_JBILUK010000216.1:0-5570 GCF_044371015.1 Phenylobacterium sp. | reverse complement strand
CGGCCATCGAGCTGATCAAGCAGTTCGAGGGCTATCGCCGGCAAGCCGCCCAGCTCCCCGACGGGCGCTGGACGATCGGCCATGGCCATACGTTGACCGCCCGCGAGGGGGCTCAGGTGTCGCCCGCAGACGCCGAGGCGCTGCTGGTTTACGACCTGATAGGGGTGCAGCATGCGGTGAATGAGGCGCTGCTGGCGCCGTTGAGCCGCAACCAGTTCGACGCTCTGGTCTCATTCGCCTTCAACATTGGGACCGACGCTTTCCGTCAAAGCCGTGTGCTGAAGCGGATCAATGCGGGCGAAACACTCTCCGCCGCCTGCGAGATGATGCTGTGGCGCAAGGCCGAGTTCGAGGGCGAGGTGATTGTCGTCGACGCTCTGGTGCGCCGCCGGGCGGCGGAGGCGGCGCTCTTCCTGACGCCCGAAGGTGATGCCTGGACCGCCGCGCCCTCGCCCATGGTGCGGCCCCGGCGCGACGATGGCGCGGCCGATGTCGTGCTCTCGGTGCGGCCCACGACCTTGACCGAGATCGAAGATGCCGGCCGGGTGGCGCTGAAACGCGCGGTGCTGGATGGCCCGCCAGCGCCGGCGCTTGCCGCCAAGGCCGAGGCGACCGCCGCAAAGCTGCAAACCCTGTTTCCCGAACAAGAGCCTGCGACGCCTCCGGCGTTTGCGCCGCTGCCCGACCCCGAACCGCCCCGGCGCGGCCCCGCCCAGGAGGAGCCCTCGACCCTGGACATCCCCCAGGCTCCCAACGTGAATCTGGAGGTGGGTTCCGTTGACTTCATTCCTGCCCGCCGCAAACCCGCTGCACGGCGGAAGGAAGGCTCGCTGGCGCTGGATATCGCGCTGGCGCTGCTCGGCCTCGTCTTCTTCGGGTTCGCCCTGTTCTGGCTGCTGAACGCCTCGACGCCCGGACTGGTCGCCGGGACGGCGGGCCTGGCGGGCGCGCTGTTCCTGAGCGTGGCGGTCTATCGCCTGTTGCAGCGGCTGGGGCGGGCGGCCGAGCGGGACTGACGCCAAAGAGCGTGATATCTCGCCGCCTATGATCCCGAACCACGGACCCGCCCTCGATTTCGGCCTCGGCGAGGCCGCCGACATGATCCGCGAGACGACCGCGCGCTTCGCCGCCGCCGAGATCGCGCCGCTGGCCGCCGAGATCGACCGCGACAACGCCTTCCCCCGCGAACTCTGGCCCAAGATGGGCGAACTGGGCCTGCACGGCGTCACGGTGGACGAGGCCGATGGCGGCCTCGGGCTGGGATATCTCGAGCACGTGGTGGCGATGGAGGAAGTCTCCCGCGCCTCGGCCTCGGTGGGGCTCTCCTACGGCGCGCACTCCAACCTCTGCGTGAATCAGTTGCGCCGCTGGGGCACCGAAGACCAGAAGCGGCGCTATCTGCCGAAGCTCATCAGCGGCGAGCATGTGGGCGCACTGGCCATGAGCGAGGCGGGCGCCGGGTCGGACGTGGTCTCGATGCGGCTGAGGGCCGAGCGGCGCGGTGACCGCTTTGTACTCAACGGGACAAAGTTCTGGATCACCAACGCGCCACACGCGGACACCCTGGTGGTCTACGCCAAGACCGAGCCGGAAGCCTCCTCGAGAGGCATCACCGCCTTCCTGATCGAGAAGAATTTCAAGGGGTTCCGCGTCTCGCAGAAGCTCGACAAGCTGGGAATGCGCGGGTCGGACACCGGCGAACTGGTGTTCGAGGACTGCGAGGTCCCGGAAGAGAACGTGATGGGCCCGGAGAACGGCGGGGTCGGCGTGCTCATGAGCGGGCTCGACTATGAGCGCGCGGTTCTGGCGGGCGGACCGCTGGGGATCATGCAGGCGGCGCTGGATGTGGTGCTGCCCTATGTGCGCGAGCGCAAGCAGTTCGGCCAGGCGATCGGCGGCTTCCAGCTGATGCAGGGCAAGGTCGCGGACATGTACGTGGCGCTGAATTCGGCCCGGGCCTATGTCTACGCCGTGGCGCGGGCGTGCGACGCAGGACTGACGACGCGGTTTGATGCGGCGGGCGCGATCCTGATGGCCTCGGAGGCGGCGGTGAAGGTCTCACTGGAGGCGATCCAGGCGCTGGGCGGCGCCGGCTACACCAAGGACTATCCCGTCGAGCGCCTGCTGCGCGACGCCAAGCTCTACGACATCGGCGCGGGGACCAACGAGATCCGCCGCTTCCTGATCGGTCGGGAGCTGATCGGAGCGTAGTTGGGCAAGCTGCAGAGTACACGTAGCTTGCGGAACGTGGCGCTCCAACGCGGGTTGGAAAGCTTCGGCCAAGCCGGTGAGGGGGCTAAGGCGCAGCTCCGGCGGTCCGCGTCGGCAGCGGGTTCGATGATGGAACGCTCGGTCTAGGGCCGGGACGAGATCTCGGCCTTCAGCCCGGTCCCCCGCAAAGCCGGCCAGTAGAACAAATAGAGAGCATCCAACGTCCGGACTGTCAGGAGGTTTCGACCGCTGTCACAATCGGCGGCTAGAGTTCCTCATGATTGCACGGTTCGCTCTTTGCTGTGTCCTGCTGCTGCTTGGGGCCTGCGCCACAGTGCCGCCTGCGCCGGAGCGGCCCCTGACGATCCTGGTGTCTATCGACGGGTTTCGCCCCGACTATCTGGATCGCGGAGTTACGCCGGTGCTTTCCGGACTTGCGGCGACCGGCGTGCGCGCCGCGCTGCGGCCGGTCTTCCCGACCAAGACCTTCCCCAGTCACTACAGCCTAGTCACCGGCGTTTCACCGGATCGGCACGGCGTGGTCGACAACACGATGGAAGATCCGGCCCTTCCTGGCGTGACCTTCCGCATGTCAAACGCTGCAGCGGTTCGGGACGGGCGGTGGTGGGACGGCGCCGCGCCGATCTGGGTGACTGCCGAGCGCGCCGGGATCGCTACGGGCACCATGTTCTGGCCAGGCTCGGAGGCCGAGATCAAGGGCGTGCGTCCCCGCTACTGGCGGCCGTTCGATCAATCCGTGACGCCCGCGGCCCGGGTGGATCAGGTGCTGGCCTGGCTGGACCTGCCGCCCGCGCAGCGACCCAGCTTCATCACGCTCTACTTCGACGATGTCGACACCGCCGGCCACGACCACGGTCCGGACAGCGCCGAGGTGAACATCGCGGCCGCGCGGGTCGATGCGGCGCTGGGCGGGCTGGTCGCCGGACTTGCGGTCCGAAACCTGCGCGCGAACCTCGTGGTGGTGTCGGACCACGGGATGGCGGCCATGTCCTCGGACCGACAGGTGTTTCTCGACGATCTACTGGCGTCCGACGCCTATCGCCTGATCTCGGGGGGCGCGTTCGTCACGCTGCAGCCCGCGCCGGGCAGGGAAGCTGAGGTCGAAGCCGCGCTGCTGAAGCCGCATGAGCGTGTTCAGTGCTGGCGAAAGGACCAGATACCTGCGCGATTGCGCTATGGTCGACATCCGAGGATCGCGCCGTTCATCTGCATGCCGCAGTCGGGCTGGCGTCTGACGACCCGGGCGTTCCGGCCGTCCCGGATCGAATTGGGTGCGCACGGCTTTGACCCGGACCATCCTGAGATGTCAGCGATCTTCGTCGGACACGGACCGGCTTTCCGGCCCGGCGTGACGTTGGAGCGCCTGGATCTCGTCAGCGTCTATCCGCTGCTGGCGCAGCTGCTGGGCGTGCGACCGGAGCCGAACGAAGGGCGTCTGTCGGAACTGGAGGCTGGCCTCGTTCGGTGAACCGATGGGGTCTCGTTGAACGTTCCCGCCAGCCTTGCCAAACTCTGGCGATGCCACCGTCGCGCCTGAATGATCTCGCCGAAACCTTTGCCGCGTCACTCGCCGACCTGACGCCTATCGCCGAGCGGACGGGGAACTACATCCATGCGCCGGTGGTGGCGCGGACATACATATCAGATCGAGCGCTGCCGGCCGCTCTGGTCAGGTCGGCGCGGGCGGTGGTGTTTCGGCGCCGGGCGGTGGTGGTTGTTCGGGAGGGCGACGGCTATCGCCATATCGCACCAGGCGGGCGGCTGGAGTCCGGCGAGACCGTCGAGGATGCGGTGCGGCGGGAGGTGCTGGAGGAGTGCGGCTGGCGACTTGGCGCGCTCAGGCCGCTGGGGTTTGAGCACGTCCGGCATGTGAACAAGCCGCCGCCGGGGTTTCCGGCCGCCGGATTTATCAACCCCATCCTGGTGGCCGAGGGACTGTCGTTTCACCGTTTCGCCCGGGACATGACCCAGAGCGAGGTCGGATCGAGCCTGGTGGCGGTTGCGCGGGCGTTGCGAGAGCTGCCGGAGTGGAGTGCGGCGTTGCTGCGAGCAGCGCGGAATTAATTTCAACAATTGACAAATATTGAGGTTCTGGGGAATTACTTGGTCCCGCGCATAGAGGACAACACGCATGGCCGGCCGCCGCCCCACCCTGATCTCCGCGCTCTGCTATCGCGACCCCAAGGCGGCGCTGGCCTTGCTGGAGGCGGCGTTCGGGTTCGAGCTGGTGATGCTGATCGAGGATGCAGACGGAAACCTCGCGCACTCGGAGATGGCCTGGGGCGAGGCGATGATCATGATCGGCCGGGAGTGGGATGAGGCCACCAAGAGCCCGGCGTCGCTAGAAGGCAAGACGACGCAGACCGTCCACATCCACATTGAGGACGACATCGACGCGCATTGCGGGCGGGCGCGGGCGGCGGGGTTGGAGATCATCCAGGCGCCAGAGGACCAGTTCTATGGCGACCGCACCTATCGGGCACGGGACCCTGAAGGCCATATCTGGACTTCGGCCAGACGGTGAAGGCGGTGACGCGGGAAGAAGCTGCGGCGGCTTCGGGTCTCAGGATCACGGGATGGGTGTGAGCGGCGCGGCGGTGCTGGATCGTACGCTGGCGGCGCTGGCTGATCCGGCGCGGCGCCGGGCGGTCGAACTGCTGACGGAAGGGCCCAGAGCGGCCGGGGAACTGGCAAGGGCGCTGAATCTGTCGCCGCCGAGCATGAGTCGACATTTGAGGACGCTGCGCGAGGCGGGGTTGGTCCGGGAAAGTCACTCCGAGTTCGACGCCCGCGTGAGAATCTATGAGCTCAGAGCCGGGCCGATTGCGGAACTCAAGCTGTGGCTGGAGGCCAGCGAGCGGCTGTGGACGACGCAACTGGCGGCGTTCAAGGCGCAGGTCGAGCGGGACGCGTGACCTCCCGCGTCTATGTGGCCCTGCGGGTGAAAGCGACCCCCGAGCGGGCGTTCGAGGTGTTCACCCGCGAGATCGGCGACTGGTGGGTGGCCGATCCGTTGTTCCAGACCACGCCCCGCGCGCCGGGCCGCCTCACGCTGGAGCCATGCGACGGCGGGCGGCTGACCGAGACGCTGGCCAACGGCAAGATCTTCGAGATCGGTCGCGTGAAGATGTGGACGCCGCCGGAACGGCTGGTGGTGTCCTGGCGCCAGGCGAACTTTCCGCCGGGACTCTCTACTGAGGCGGAGGTTCGATTCGAGGCTGTGGGGGATGAGACCCGGGTGAGCGTCGAGCATCGCGGGTTCCACGCCGTGCCGGAGGGGAACGCGGCGCGGCATGGATTTCCCGACGGGCTGCTGCTGTCGAAGCTGGGAGAGTGGT
>NZ_JBILUK010000215.1:0-5572 GCF_044371015.1 Phenylobacterium sp. | reverse complement strand
TTCTACGCCTTGGAGTCGTTGGCGGGCGCAGGGTCACCCTTGGCGCGCACGTCTGCGATCATCGACTTCACGACCTTGACGGTGACGCCCGACGCGACCTCGAGGCCGACCTCGGTGTCCTCGACCCGCACCACCTTGCCCATGATGCCGGACGACAGCACCACCTGGTCGCCGCGCTTCAGCGCCGCCAGCATCTCGCGATGCAGCTTCATCCGACGCTGCTGCGGCCGGATCATCAGGAAGTAGAACAGCACAACCAGCGCGATGAGCGGCAGGAACTGAAGCAGCATGGCTTCAGGTCCGCCCGGCGCACCGCCGGCGGCTTGAGCATAAGCAGGTGTGGCGAACATGGCCTCTCCGGAGTCGGCGATGGCGCGGGGCGTCCAGAGGGCCCTCGCGAAAGTTGGCGGAACCTATGCGGGCCAACCCGCTTTTGCAATGGAACCCGGGCCTCGTGTATTCGAACCCACATGGAGCCCGACGCCATCACCCTTCTCGCCCGGATCGCCGCGGCGCTCGAACGTCTGGCCCCGCCGCCGGCCCCGCCGCCCGCCTTTGATGGCGCCCGGCTCTTTCGGCATGATCCCGGGGATGATCGGTTCCACGCCGCGCCCGACTACGGCCTGCCGCTGGACGATCTGGTCGGGGTCGACCGACAGAAGGTCCGGTTCCGCGAGAACCTCGTCCGCTTCGCCGACGGGCTGCCCGCCAACCATGTGCTGCTGTGGGGCGTTCGCGGCACGGGCAAGAGCTCGCTGGCCAAGGCCGCGTTCATGGATGTGGCGCGCGCCGCGCCGAAGCTGCGTCTGATCGAGGTGGATCGCGACCGGGTCGAGGCGCTGCCCGCCCTGTTCGATCAGCTCCGCGGCCGGGCCGAGCGTTTTGTGGTGCTCTGCGACGACCTGTCGTTCGAGGCCGGCGCCTCTGCGGCCAAGGCGTTGAAGTCCGCCCTTGAGGGCGGCGTCTCGGGTCCGCCGGAGAACGTGATCTTCGTCGCCACCTCAAACCGTCGACATCTGATGCCGCGCGGACACGCCGAGGATCGCGGGCTTGTCGCCGTGGCGGAAGACGCCGAGGAGGAGGTCAGCGTCTCCGACCGGTTCGGCCTCTGGATCGGCTTCCCGCCGATGGACCAGGCGACCTATCTGGCGGCCGTGACGGCCTATGCGGCGCGACACGATCTCGCCGTGGCGGACCTGGATCGCCGGGCCCTGCAGTGGGCTCAGGCGCGGGGCGGTCGGTCGGGGCGGGTCGCCTGGCAGTTCATCCGTGATCTGGCCGGAGAGCTCGGCCGCACCCTGCCGCAATAGCGCATGAGAAAGGGCCGCCGCGTCGCCGCGACGGCCCCAAATCTCGTCAAGCCTGAAAAGGCTCAGGCCGCCTGCAGCTGACCGGCAGAGGTCTTGCCGCTGCGCTTGTCGCGCTCCAGCTCGAAGCTCAGCTTCTGGCCTTCATTCAGGCCGCTCATGCCGGCGCGCTCAACGGCCGAGATGTGCACAAACACGTCTTGACCGCCGTCGTCGGGCTGGATGAAGCCGAAACCCTTGGCCGGGTTGAACCACTTCACGGTTCCAATAGCCATAATATATCCCCTTCCGGGTAGGTAGAGTTAGCGCCGAAAGTCGGCGTTTCGATCAAATTCTCGGAACGGGTCGTGGGCGAATGGCGCGAGGAAATCCGTAGAAGTCCAAGCCAAATTCTCGCGAGCCAGTGCGATATTCGACGAACAGACCGTACAGCATTCCATCGAAACAACAAGACTTCTGGAAATAATTCAGCTGAAAGACGGGACTCGACCCCGCTCTTCACGTTAAGGTCATAAAGCGCGACGGCCTTCCCCGGCGCGGCGGCGCTACGACCGCGCCCGATGGGAGCCCTGGATGCGAGACCTCACCAACCGCGCGGTATTCACCGTGATGCGCCACTCCGGCGGCTGGGCCGTTGAGCACGAAGGCGCCTATTCCGACGTCAGCGGCGACAAGGAAATCGCCCGCGCGGCCGCCAACCGCCGCGCCCGCGCCGCACAGGAAGCCGGCCAACCCTCGCAAGTCCGGGTGTCCGGCGAGCACGGCTACTTCAACCCCGCATGAGCCGTCCGCCCCCCACACCGCCCCGCCGCGGGCCGCCCGGCCGCCACTTCGCCGCCGAGATCGCCGCTGCGCTGGCTGAAGGTCACACAGCGCAGGAAATGCGCCTGAGGCTGACCCTCGGCGATGCCTCGGCGCTCAAGCGTGACGGGTCGCTCGCCGTATCCGACATCAGCTTTGTCGGCGGCGAGATGCGCTTTCTGGGCGTCCTGGTCGAGGCCGGCGGCATTCCGGAAAGCAAGCTCGACCGCGAACCTCCGGTCGGCTGAGCGGCCTATTTCGGCAGCACCAACGCGGGATCGATCGGCTTGGCCCGCTCCTGCGGGCTGGGCGCGTAGCGGATTTCGAAGTGGAGTTGCGGCTCCGTGACGCCGCCGCTCATGCCGGCCCCGCCGATCTGCTGGCCCTGAGCAACACGCTGCTGCATCCGGACGTCGACGCCGGAGAGATGGCCATAGGCCGTCACCCACCCGTCCGCGTGCTTGATCAGAACCAGATTGCCGAAACCGGGCACCTGGTCTCCGGCATAGACCACCTCGCCCGAAGCGGCGGCGCGGATTGGTTCACCCGCGCGGGCGCGGATCTTGAGGCCGTCATTGCGCTGGCCGCGGCCTTGCACCCCGAAACCGGAGATCACCTCGCCCCGCAACGGCCAGGCGAAGACGCCGCGCCCCATCTGGACGATCTGAGCATCACCGGGAAGCGGGGTGGCCACCGGCGCGCCGGGGATGCCGCCCGGCGGACGGACATAGGGCTGTGGCGAACTGGGAAGCTGCGCTGTCGGCCGGCTCGGCGGCGGGGGCGCGGTTCGGACGGGCGCGGTCGGTTCGGCCTCCGTCCGAGGCGTGGAGATCGGCGGCGTGGACGTCGGCTCGGCGGCGGCCACCCGCGTCGTGGTCACGATCGGGCCGCGGTCGCGATAACCTGCGGGAAGCTTCAGCCGGCGCCCGGGTGAGAGGCTGGCTCCCCGTCGCAGGCCATTGGCCGCGCGAAGCTGGGCCTCGGTCACGCTGAACCGCCGCGCCACCTCATCCAGCGAATCACCCCGCACGGTCACATAGGCCTTGGCGCTGGCGCCCGGACCCCGGATCGTCTGGCCCGGCTGCAGGCGGTAGGGCGACTTCAGGCCGTTGATCCGGGCCAGTTCGCGCACATTGCTGTCGAGCCGGCCGGCGATCTTCTCCAGCGTATCGCCGGACTTCACGCGATAGGCCTCGCCGGGCGTATCGATGGTGATCACGCGTCCGGTGGCGGCGCGTTCGACGACGGTCCGTTCGCCGCTGGTGCGGGTCGGCGTCGGCTCCGGCAGCGGGCGCCCTTCAAGTTCAACCACGTCCGGCGTCGACGGGGCGGCTTCCGGCGGCGCCGACGGCGCGGCGGCGGCGACCGTCGAGGTCGTGACAATCGGGCCGCGGTCACGATACCCGGCGGGCAGCCGCAGACGCCGCCCCGGCGCGATCTGGGCGTTGCGCGAGAGTCCATTGGCGGACCTCAGCGCCTCGACCGAAACCGAGAACCGGCGGGCGATGGCGAACAGCGTGTCGTCCTGGGCCACCACATAGGCCTTGGCGGGCCGTCGCGGCCCTTCGAGCACCTGGCCGGGCTGCAGCCGGTAGGGCGACTTCAAGTCGTTGTCCTTGGCCAGGGCCTCGATGGTGGTGTCCAGACGCTTGGCGATCCGCTCCAGCGTGTCGCCGGATTTCACCGTGTAACGCTGCGGCGCGCCGGGGGCGTCGACCACCCGGCCGGTTACGGTGCGGGTCGTGACGGTGCGTTGAGCGCCGTCCTGCGCCCATGCGGCCACGGGCAGGCCGCCGGCAGCCAGGGCGGTGGCGCCGAAAAGGGCGGCGAGCGCCAGTCGGGAAGTCGATAACGTCATCACCGCTCCGGAACGGTCAAAATGCGAGAATCATCGGCGCGTGAGGTGGAATGATGGCGGTCCTGGCCGGTCGCCGCCAACCCTTTGGCCGAACACGAAAAGGTCAGAGCTCGCGAGCCACCCCGTCGAGCAGGGGCACAAAGCGCACCTCGATCAGGTCTTCCACGACGAATCCCCCCTGCCCGTCGCCCGTGTAGCGCCGGAGGCTCTGAACCGATCCCTTGCCGACCGGCGCGACGAGCACGCCGCCGGGCTTGAGCTGTTTCAGAAGCGCCTTGGGCTCATCCGGTGCGGCGGCCGTGACCATGATCTTGTCGAAAGGCGCCTGCTCGGGCCAACCCTCGCCCCCGTCTCCGAAGCGGGTGATGACGTTGGTCAGGCCCAGGTCCTTGAAGCGGGCCTCGGCGTCGCGCAGCAGCGTCCGATAGCGCTCCACCGTGTAAACCAGCCGCGCCAGCCTGGAGAGGATCGTGGTCTGGTAGCCGCTGCCGGTGCCGATCTCCAGCACCCGGTCGCGCCGGTCGATCTTCAACGCCTGGGTCATCAGCCCGACCACGAACGGCTGGCTGATCGTCTGGCCGCAAGCGATGGGCAGAGCCGAATCTTCGAAGGCGCGTTCGCGGAACAGCTCCTGGGTGAAGACCGGCCGCGGCGTCGTCTCGATGACGTTCAGCACCTTGGGATCGGTCACGCCCTGGGAGCGAAGCGACAGAATCAGACGCGCCATCTGCGTATCAGGCGTTTCGTCGTCCGCCGGGTTGCTGGGGTCGGCCATGGCTCAGGCCTTCGGCGGCGCGCCGCCCAGGCGCCCCTTGAGCGCGTGCAGCGTCGGCGTGTGAGTGAGATCGATGTGCAGTGGCGTCACCGAGATCCGACCGTCATAGAGCGCGCGCAAATCGGTGCCCTCCGGCGGGTTTGAACGGAGCGGGCGGAAGCCCATCCAGTAGTAGTCGCGCCCGCGCAGATCGAGGCGCTTCTCGGCATGGCGGATCTGCATGTCGCGGAAGCCCTGCCGGGTCACTTCCACCTCGCGCACGTCGTCGGGCGATCCGCCGGGGAAGTTCACATTCATGACCACATCAGCCGGCCAGCCGATCTCGATCAGGCGGCGAACGACGCCCGGACCAAACGCCTCAGCGGTCGCATAGTCGCCGTGCGCGCCGTCGTAGAATCCCCACTGCGAGAGCGCGATGGACGGCACGCCCAGCGCCATGCCCTCTATCGCCCCCGCGACGGTGCCGGACACGGTGACATCCTCGGCGAGATTGGCGCCCCGGTTGACGCCGGAGAGCACCAGGTCCGGGCGCGCACCCTCGATCAGGTCGTTGACGCCCAGCAAGACGCAGTCGGTCGGCGTGCCGGTGACGGCGAACCGCCTTGGGCCCAGTTCACGAACCCTGACAGGGTCCGAAAGGGTCAAGGCCCGGCTGGCGCCCGACTGCTCGTACTCCGGCGCGACGATCCAGATGTCGTCCGAGAGAACCCGCGCAATCCTCTCGAGCGCCTCCAGCCCCTCGGCATGGATGCCGTCGTCGTTGGTGAGGAGAATACGCATCAAACCTCCCCCGCGCAGCGGCGGGAGGGGGACCACGCGCCAGGCGCGCAG
>NZ_JBILUK010000341.1:0-2626 GCF_044371015.1 Phenylobacterium sp. | reverse complement strand
CGCGGCGGAACCGAGAACCTGCCCGGCGTCGCCGGCTTCGGCGCGGCGGCGAGGATCGCCTTGGCGGAACCCGAGGCCGTGGCGCGCAATGCGCCGTGGCGCGATGCGGCGGCGGCGCGGCTCAAGGCCCTGGGCGCGGTGGTGATCGGTCAGGATGCGCTACGCCTGGGCAACACCTTGAATGTCGCCACCGCCGGCTGGAGCGCCGAGCGCCAGGTCATGGCGCTGGATCTGGCGGGCGTGATGGTCAGCGCCGGCGCCGCCTGCTCGTCGGGCAAGGTCAAGGCCTCCCCGGTGCTGGAAGCGATGGGCCTGGGCGATCTGGCCGGCTGCGGCATCCGCGTCTCCGGCGGCTGGACTACCACCGAGCAGGACTGGGCGCGGTTCGTCGACGCCTGGACCGATGCGCATGCGCGCCACCAGCGTTTAGAGAAGGCCGCCTGATGCCCGCCGTCGAACAGACCCTCGAGCAGGTGAAGGAGCTGGAGAAGTACCAGCACGGCTTCGTCACCGACATCGAGCAGGACTTCGCGCCCAAGGGCCTCGATGCCGATACGGTGCGTTTCATCTCGGCCAAGAAGGACGAGCCGGCGTGGATGCTGGAATGGCGCCTGGCGGCCTTCGAACGCTGGCTCGCCATGGATCCGCCCGACTGGGCCAAGGTGAGCTTTCCGCCGATCGACTATCAGGACCTCTACTACTACGCCGCGCCCAAGGCGAAGGACGGGCCGATGAGCCTGGACGAGGTCGACCCCCAGCTTCTGGAGACCTACAAGAAGCTGGGCATCCCGTTGCGCGAGCAGGAGGTGCTGGCCGGGGTCAAGGGCGCGCCGAAATACGCTGTCGACGCCGTATTCGACTCCGTGAGCGTGGTCACCACCTTCAAGAAGGAGCTGGCCGAGGTCGGGGTGATCTTCTGCTCGATGAGCGAGGCGATCCGCGAGCATCCGGAGCTGGTGCGGCAATACCTCGGCACGGTGGTGCCGGTGAGCGACAACTATTTCGCCTGCCTGAACGCGGCGGTCTTTTCCGACGGCAGCTTCGTCTACGTGCCGCCGGGCGTGCGGTGCCCGATGGAGCTCTCGACCTATTTCCGGATCAACGCCGAGAATTCCGGCCAGTTCGAGCGGACCCTGATCATTGCCGACAAGGGCGCCTACGTCTCGTACCTGGAAGGCTGCACCGCGCCGATGCGCGACGAGAACCAGCTGCACGCGGCCGTGGTCGAACTGATCACGCTGGATGACGCCGAGATCAAGTACTCGACCGTCCAGAACTGGTACCCGGGCGATCCGGAGACCGGCAAGGGCGGCATCTACAACTTCGTCACCAAGCGGGCCGACTGCCGGGGCGACCGTTCGAAGGTCTCGTGGACGCAGGTCGAAACCGGGTCGGCGATCACCTGGAAGTATCCCTCCTGCGTGCTGCGAGGCGAGGGGAGCTCGGGCGAGTTCTACTCCATCGCCATCACCAACGGCCGCCAGCAGGCCGACACCGGCACAAAGATGATCCATCTCGGCGCCAACACCCGCTCGCGGATCATCGCCAAGGGCATCAGCGCCGGGAAGAGCACCAGCACCTATCGCGGGCTGGTCTCGGCCCACCCCAAGGCCACGGGCGCGCGCAACTTCACCCAGTGCGACAGCCTGCTGATCGGCAAGACCTGCGCCGCCCACACCGTGCCCTACATCGAAGCGCGGAACGGCAGCTGCGTGTTCGAGCACGAGGCGACGACGACCCGGCTGTCGGAAGACCAGCTGTTCTACGCCCGCCAGCGGGGGCTCTCGCAGGAGGAGGCCGTGCAGCTGCTGGTCAATGGCTTCGTCAAGGACGTGCTGCAGGAACTGCCCATGGAGTTCGCGGTCGAGGCGCAGAAGCTGGTGGCGATCAGTCTCGAAGGGAGCGTGGGGTGAATCCGATGTTGAAAGTGACCAATCTCCACGCCGACGTCGGCGGCGCCTCGATCCTCAAGGGCCTCTCGCTGGAGATCCCGGCCGGCGAGGTGCATGCCATCATGGGGCCGAACGGGGCGGGCAAGTCGACCCTGTCCTACGTGCTGACCGGCCGCCAAGGCTATGATGTCACCAGCGGCGGCGCCACGCTCGACGGCCAGGATCTGCTGGCTCTGGAACCGGAAGAACGGGCCGCCAGGGGCGTGTTCCTGTCGTTCCAGTATCCGCTGGAGATCCCGGGCGTGCCGGCGCTCACCTTCCTGCGCACGGCGCTGAACGCGCAGAAGCGCGCACGGGGCGAGGACGAGGTGTCCGCGCCGGCGTTCCTGAAGCTGGTCCGCGCCAAGGCGGCCGAGCTGAAAATGGACTTCGACATGCTGAAGCGGCCGCTGAACGTCGGCTTCTCCGGCGGTGAGAAGAAGCGGATGGAAATCCTTCAGATGGCGGTGCTTTCGCCTCGCTTCCTGATCCTGGACGAGACGGATTCCGGGCTGGATATCGACGCCCTGCGCATCGTCGCCGACGGTGTGAACGCCATGCGCTCACCGGACCGCGCCATGCTGGTGATCACCCACTATCAGCGCCTGCTGGATTACATCCGGCCCGACCGGGTGCACATCCTGGCCGGCGGCCGCATCGTGCATTCGGGCGGCCCCGACCTGGCGCGCGAGCTC
>NZ_JBILUK010000049.1:0-17000 GCF_044371015.1 Phenylobacterium sp. | reverse complement strand
GCCCGCCCCCCCCCGCGACGGCTACGACAAGTACGCGAGGGCCGCTTGAGCGTTTCCACCGCCATCGCGGGGCGCGACGCCTCGGCGCTGCCGTCCCGGCGCGATGAGGACTGGCGCTGGACGGATCTGCGCGGGCTGATCCGCGAGGTGCCGCCGGCGTCGCCGGTGCTGGACGCGACGGGTCTGGGCGACGGGCCTTGGGCGGAGGCGGACGCCGTGGTCATCGCCAACGGGCGAGGGCCGGCGGAGATTGTCGTGCCGTCCGGCGACAGGCTGACCGTCGCGCTGCGGATCGTGTCGCGCGGAGACGGGTCGCATGCGGCCCGCCTTTCGATTCGGCTCGGCGAGGGCGCCAAACTGCGGCTGTTCGAGAGCCATGAGGGCGAGGGCGGATACCTGTCCCACACCGCGCTCGACATCACCCTGGCGACGGGATCCGTTGTGGAGCGTCTGGTGCTGTCGGACGAGGCGGCCGAAAGCGTGGCTGTAGTCGAGGCCGATGTCACCCTCGCCGCGGGCGCTGAGTACGGCCAGACGGTGCTGACGAGCGGCGCGCGACGCCAGCGGATCGAGACGCGGGTGCGCCATCCCGGCGCCAAGGCCAGCGCCAAGCTTGACGCGGTCTATCTGCTGGGCGCCAGGCGGCATGCCGATCTGACCAGTGTCGTGACCCACGCGGGTCCGGACGGAACGACCGTTCAGCTTGCGCGCGGCGTGGTCCGTGAACAGGCGCGGGCCGTGTTCCAGGGCCGGATCGTCGTGGCGGAGGGCGCCGACGAGACGGACGCGCGGATGGGCCATCACGCCCTGATCCTGTCCGACCGCGCCGAGGTGAACGCCAAGCCCGAGCTGGAAATCTACGCCGACGCGGTCTCGTGCGCGCATGGCAACACCATCGGCGCCCTGGACGAGCAGGCGCTGTTCTACATCCGCCAGCGCGGCGTGCCGGAGGCCGAGGCGCGGGCGATGCTGACCGAGGCCTTCGTTGGCGAAGTGATCGACCGGATCTGGAACGAGGACGCGCGCGAACGCGTACGGGCCTGGGTGGCCGGGAGGCTCGCCTGATGGCCTTCGACGCCGAAGCGATCCGCGCCGATTTCCCGATCCTGTCGCGGCAGGTGAACGGCAAGCCGCTGGTCTATCTGGACAGCGCCGCCTCGGCCCAGAAGCCGCGCGCGGTGATTGAGGCCATGAGCCACGCGATGGCGCATTCCTACGCCAATGTGCACCGTGGTCTGCATACGCTGGCCAATGAGACGACCGACGCCTACGAGTCCGCGCGCGACGCGGTGGCGGGGCTGTTGAACGCGGCGCCGACGGAGATCGTCTTCACCAAGGGCGCGACGGAAGCGATCAACCTGGTGGCCTCGGGACTGGCCGAGACCATCCGGCCCGGCGACGAGATCGTGCTCTCCGAGATGGAGCACCACGCCAACATCGTACCCTGGCATTTTCTGCGCGAACGGCGCGGCGCTGTGCTGCGCTGGGTTCCGGTGACCGACGACGGGCGGCTCGATGTGGCGGCCTACGGCGATCTCTTGGGGCCGCGTACGCGAATGGTGGCGCTCAGCCACATGTCCAATGTGCTGGGCACGATCAACGACGCGCGCACCCTGGCGGACATGGCGCACACCGTGGGCGCTCCGATCCTGCTGGACGGCTGCCAGGCGGTGGTCCACCGGCCCGTGGACGTGAAGGCTATCGACGCGGATTTCTATGTCTTCTCCGGCCACAAGCTCTATGGCCCGACCGGCATCGGCGCGCTCTACGGCAAGGCCGAGCGGCTGGCGGCCATGCGGCCCTATCAGGGCGGCGGCGAGATGATCGGCTCGGTGTCGATGGACGTGATCACCTATGCTGACCCGCCGCACCGGTTCGAGGCGGGAACGCCTCCCATCCTAGAAGCGATCGGCCTCAAGGCCGCGATCGACTGGCTTTCCGGTCAGGATCGCGCGGCCATGACGGCGCATGAGGATCGCCTCTACCAGCGGGTCCGCGAGGGTCTCTCCGGCGCAAACTGGCTGCGCGTCCTGGGTGAGGCGCCGGGCAAGGGCGCGATCCTGAGCTTCACGGTGGATGGCGCCCACGCGCACGACGTGGCGCAGATCCTGGATCGATACGGCGTCGCGGTCCGCGCCGGAACCCACTGCGCCGAGCCCCTGATGCGACGTTTCGGCGTCACGTCGAGCGCACGCGCCTCGTTCGCCCCATATAACACTCTGGAGGAGGCCGACGTGTTCGTGGACGCGCTCAGCCGAACCCAGGCCTTCTTCGCTTGAGAGCCTAAGCCGATGGACGACGCCGCCCCGATGGAGACCCGCTCGCCGCCGCTGAGCAAGGCCGAGCTGGATGCGCTGACCGATCAGCTGATCGAACAGCTCAAGACGGTGTTCGACCCGGAGATCCCGGTCGATGTCTATGAGCTGGGCCTGATCTATCGGGTCGATGTTTCCGACGACAAGGACGTGGCCATCGACATGACCCTGACCGCGCCGGGCTGCCCGGTGGCCGGCGAGATGCCCGGCTGGGTGGAAGACGCCGTGCGCGTCATTCCCGAGGTCCGCAACGTGAAGGTGGATCTGGTCTTCGACCCGCCGTGGGACCCCTCGCGCATGAGCGACGAGGCCAAACTCGCCCTGAACATGTTTTGATCATGCAGACCCTCGACATCTCTCCGACGCCCCGCGCCCGCCGGCCCCGACCCCAGGTGGTGACGCTCAGCGACGCCGCCGCCGAGCGCGTGCGGGAGATCATGGCGGCCGCCGCCACGCCCTATGCGGGCCTGCGGGTGGGCGTGAAGAACGGCGGATGCGCCGGCCAGGAGTATGTGCTCGAATACGCCGAGACCGCCGGGCCGCTGGACGAAGTGGTTCAGGACAAGGGCGTCACCATCCTCATCGACCCCAAGGCTGTCCTGTTCCTCATCGGAACCGTGATCGACTACGAAGTCACCAAGCTCTCGGCCAAGTTCGTGTTCCGCAATCCGAACGAGACCGACGCCTGCGGGTGCGGCGAGAGCGTAACCATTACACCAGCGAAACTCGACTGAGGCCGGCAACGGCGCCTATGTTGCTCTGAACGTTGCGGGAGACTCCGATGACCGATGATGTGGAGCTGCGGCGGCTGGCCATGCGCCGGGCCGACATGAAGCTCGCCTTCCGCAGCCATGCCCTGTCGTATGTCATGGTCAATGCGGGTCTGGTCGGGATCTATTTCCTGACCGGGTCGGACTACTTCTGGCCGATCTGGCCCATGCTCGGCTGGGGCATTGGCCTCGCCGCCCATGCCGCCTCGGTCTACTTCAACGGCGATGGCATCCGCGACAGGATGATCGAGGAGGAACTCGAGAAGCTACGCCGCACCCGCGGGCAGTGAACGGAACGCCTCGAACGCCTCACGCGCTTCCCGAACTCGACGGCGGCTGATCGGGACAGTCTGGCCCGATTTCAGGCGGCAACGAACCTCGCTCCCGACGGTGTAGATTTCCGCCACATGGGGCCACGCTACCCAATGTGATCTATGGATCGCCATGCCGGGCGCCCCATGCGTGGTCAACTCATGAACAGCGCGCCCGAAACCGCAGAACAACAACTCGCCGCCAAGGGTCGTTTCAACGTGGACGTAGTGCTGTTCGGCGCGGACGCTGATGATGTCATCACCCAATCGATGCGGAAGTCGCGCCAGGAATCCGGGTCGCCCATCCGCTTGCGCCTCGCCTCCGATCGGGGCCGGTCGCGACCAGCGCACCGCAAGATTCAGCAGCAGCCAGACCGGGACGATCACGCGGACCGCTTCCCAGGCCTCCGATGGCCAGTCGCGCAGAAGGGACCGAAGGTCCGGCGCGTTCGGCGGTGGTCCGCCATCCAGGTCCAATGGCCCTAACCAGGCTTCAAGCGCTACGAAGGCGGGCGTCGAGATCCAAGCCGCCGCCGCGCCGATCAAGGTCAGCCACAGCCAGTAGGGGAGCAGCCGCGCGGCCGGCGACGCCATAACCCATCGGCTGGCCGCGAGGCAGATCGCCAGTGGCAGCCAGACGTTGAGTGCGACCAGTGTGATCCGCTCCGGGAGGGTCAGGCCCACGGTCCGCGTAGGCTCGGAAAGGGCCAATAGGCCGGTCAAAGCCAGTCCCGCGGCAGGGAACAGCCAGCGCCCCCTCAGATCAAAAGCGCCCTTTGTGACGTCTCCGCCGCTCACGTTACACCACTCGTGAATTTGGCCCGCCACTCGTGAAGTACAGCGGCGGCGGCGCTCGACCCAGGCGGAGAGCGACGCCTAGCTGCAGGCCATTCTCCTCCCCAACCCAGGTGCCAGTCATGATCGGTCCATTTCCGTTTTCCCGAGTGTTCGGCCTAGCTGTACTCGGCGTCGCTACGTGCTTCCCCCTAACTGTCGTCGCGGCGGAAAGCGATGCATCTCTAGGCCCCTACGTGGAGATCTTCGGCGGCGCTTCAACGCTTGGTGACCAGAATTTCGACTTCACGCCGAGGGCTGGCGCAAAGGCCAATGGTCGGCTCGATGTTGGCGGCGGTTGGCTCGGCGGCGCCGCTGTAGGTTATCAGGTAAACGAGAATGTCCGGGTTGAAGCGGAGATCATATACACCCGCAATTCTGTCAAAGGCGCCAGCGCCGCAGGTCTCACCGCCACCAATGATGGCGACTACGCCTCACTGGTGCTGATGGGCAACGCACTCTGGGACGTGGGTCGCCTTGAGACCGACTTCGCCCTTTTCAAGCCCTATGTCGGCGTCGGTCTGGGTATGGTCGAAGAGGTGGACTCGGACCTCAAGGGTGGTGTCCCGAGCGAGTTCAGCCAGAGCGGAAAGCTCGCCTATCAGTTTCGCGCGGGGGTGCGCTGGCGCTATGAGAGCGGCGCGATCGCGGGCCTCGGTCTGCGCTACCTTAAGGCCGACAATCCCTCGTTGAAGGGGCCCCGTGGCCGGATCGACGCGGGCTATGACCCGCTGTCGTTCACAGGATCGATCGGCTGGAGCTTCTAGCCGCGCTCAGTCGGCGGCGTAAGCGTAGGGCCCGCCGCGCTCCAGGGCGCGGCGGTAGGCCGGGCGCTGGTGGATGGCTTTCAGGAACGCGGCAAGTCTTGGGCGCCCAAGCCGGAGGCCGGCGCGTTCGGCGGCGGCCTCTACCGGGAAGCTCATCATGATGTCGGCGGCGGAAAAGTCGTCGCCGGCGAACCAGGCGGACTTGCCCAGCTCGCCCTCCCAGTAGTCGAAATGCAGTTTGAGCTGCGGGTCGATGAAGCTCTGTTGCGCGGTCCTGGCGATCATGTTGACCAGCGGGCGCACAAGGCCTGGGGCGCGGGGTGACAGCTCCGAGAACACGAGCTTCAGCAGCAGAGGCGGCATCGCCGAGCCCTCCGCATAGTGCAGCCAATAGCGCAGGCGGCGGTGGTCCGCCGTGCCGGTCGGCGGCGCCAGGCGGCCGCCGCCATGCCGTTCCAGCATGTACTCCAGGATCGCGCCGGTCTCAGCGATCACCTCACCGTCGTCGGTGATGACCGGCGACTTGCCGAGCGGATGAACCGCCTTCAGGCTCTCCGGCGCCAGCATGGTCTGCGGGTCGCGGGCGTACCGAACCATCTCATAGGGAACCTCGAGTTCCTCAAGCAGCCACAAGACACGCTGCGAGCGCGAATTCTCAAGGTGATGGACGGTGAGCATGGCGCCTATTTGCCGGAGAACTTCGCCGGACGCTTCTCGATGAACGCCATGACGCCCTCGCGGGAATCCGACGTACGGCCTGCTGCGCCCTGGCCATAGGCCTCGGCTTCCAGCTGAATCGCCCATTCCGCGTCGAGCGCGTCCCAGACCAGATTGCGGGTCAAGCCGAGCGAGGCGGGGCCGTCGGCCAGCGCACGGGCGTACTGCATGGCGGCGTCCATGAGGTCGGCGTCGGGCACGGCGCGGTTGATCAGTCCCCACTCGGCGGCGGTCTTGGCGGGAAGTTTTTCGCCCAGCAGCATGAGTTCCATGGCGCGCGCCTTGCCGACCAGGCGCGGCAGCAGCCAGGTGGCGCCGCCATCGGGCACAAGGCCAATGCGACGGAACGCCAGCAGGAAGTAGCTGCTTTCGGCCGCCACGCAGAGATCACAGGCCAGGGCCAGGGACACTCCGACCCCGGCGGCGACGCCGTTGACCGCCGCGACGAGCGGCTTGGGTGAGCGCCGAAGCGAGGTGACGAAAGGATTGTAGATCTGGAGCAGGGACTGGTTGGGTCCCTGATTGGTCGCCGGCCGCGCCGCGCCGCCGCCGCCGGACAGATTGGCTCCGGAACAGAAGCCACGACCCTCGCCCGTGATCACGATGGCGCGCACCGAGTCGTCATAGGCGAAGGCCTGGAACGCGGCGTTGAGGTCGGCCATCAGTTCCATGCCCGCCGCGTTCAGCGTACCCGGGTCGTAGAGCGTGATGATGCCGACACCGTTGTCGATGGCGGTCTTGACCTTGGCGGGGGCCTGGGCGCCGTCCATGGCGATCTCCTTAGGAACTGGAGCGCCCAGGGAGGGCCGCTGTCGCGGCGTCAGTCAACCGGTTTGCAGGCGGCTCAGGCGGCGTGGACGTCGGTCAGGACCGCTTCGGCCAGCGTCGTCTTGTTTCGTCCGCCACGCTTGGAGGCGTACATCGCCGCGTCGGCCCGTTCGACGAGCGCCTGGGGACCTTCGCCGCGCCGGAACATGGCGATGCCGGATGAGATCGTGATCGCGCCGAGATCCTCGCTGGTCGAGCGGCGCTTGAGCACTCGCGAGCTGATCTCCTCGCGCGCCGCCTCCAGGGCCGCATAGACCATTTCCATTTTCTCGGCGGGAAAGATCATGGCGAACTCTTCGCCGCCGTAGCGGGCCGAGAAGCGGGGCGGCGTGGCGACGCGGCCGATGACGCTGGCGACGTAGCGGATCACCTGGTCGCCGGTCTGGTGGCCCCAAGTGTCGTTGAACGCCTTGAAGTGGTCGATATCGATGATCGCCAGGGCCAGTGGCTCACTGGTGGTCTCCGCATGTAGGCAGGCGCTGGCCAGACTCTCGTCAAAGGCCTTCCGATTGTAGAGGCCGGTCAGCCCATCGGTCATGGCCTCGCGACGGACCAGCTCAAGGTGATCTCGCAGACGGCCGAGCTCGTCGTTGGTCTCGGTCAGCCGCGCCTCCAGCGACTTGTTCTCCTCGCGGACCTTTGCGGTGGCCAGGGAGAGATTCTGGACGATCTCGCGAACATTGGCGGTGTCTTCGCCCGGCTTGAGGTCGCCGCTGGCGGTGGCGAGGGTGGCGCCGTAGGCCTCGCTGTTCTCGCGGGCGGTTTCCAGGGCCTTGCTGACGCTGTCGATCTCGGCCGTGAGCGTCTTGCCGGCGTCGAGCAGTTCGCTGGTCAGCTTGGCCTGTGGCAGGTGCTGGGCGGCGATCGCCTCGCCCACGGCCTCGGTGAACGGCTTGCCGGCCTGGATGATGCTGTCGATCTCGGACCCGACTTTGCCGCCCTTGGAGGTGACATAGTGCAGCCACAATTCAAAGTTGATCGCCGTCGGCCAGACGTTGTTGGCTTCCATGGCCTCGAGCGCCTTCCGGGCGAGGTCATAGGCGCGTGGGCCGCGGAGGAGGGCGTCGATGTCCTTGCTCATGGGGCGTGAGCCTAGACCCGTGACCGCAAACGAGCGGTTAAGCGCCCCGGCTCAGCCGACCTTGCGATCCCGGCCCTCCCAATAGGGCTTGCGAAGTTCGCGACGCAGCACCTTGCCGGAGGGGTTGCGAGGCAGGGCGTCGATGAAGTCGACCGACTTCGGCGCCTTGTATCCGGCGATCCGTTCTCGGGCCCAGGCGATCACCTCGGCAGGAGTCGGGTCGGCGCCCGGCTTGCGTACGACGATGGCCTTCACCGCCTCGCCCCAGCGCTCATCGGGCACGCCGATAACGGCGGCGTCGGCCACGCCGGGGCAGCCCAGGATCGCGTTCTCGACCTCGGCCGGATAGACGTTCTCGCCGCCGGATACGATCATGTCCTTCACCCGGTCATGGACGAAGAAAAAGCCGGCCTCGTCGCGGAAGCCCGCGTCGCCGGTGCGCAGCCAGCCGTCGGGCCGGATGGTCTCGGCTGTGGCTTCCGGCCGGTTCCAGTAGCCCGCCATGACGATCGCCCCGCGGATCTCGATCTCGCCGATCTCGCCGGGCGGCAGAGCGTTGCCGTCTTCGTCGGCGATGCGGGTCTCGAGGCCCGCCCAGCACTTGCCGCAGGACCGCAGGAACTCGCCGTGGTGATCGGCAGGCGACAGGGTCGTGCCCGCGCCGGTGGTCTCGGTCATGCCGTAGAACTGGATGAAGCCGCAGCCGAAGGTCTGAGTCGCCTTGGCCAGCACGGCCTCGGAGATGGGCGAGGCGCCGTAGGAGACCGTCTTCAGGCTCGAATAGTTGGTGGTCTCCACGCCCGGCGTCTGCAACAGCACGTTGATCATCACCGGCGCCATGAAGACGTGCGCGATCCGCTCGCCTTCGATGGCCTTCAGCACGGCGGGCGGGACGAACTCGGCGTGCAGCACCAGCCGTCCACCGGACGCCAGCCCCGCGAAGCTGATGTTGGTTCCGGCCACGTGGAACATGGGCATCAGGATCAGCACGCTGTCTTCGGCGTCGTAGCTGAAGCCACCGATCTGGTGCCGTAGGCCCAGGAACGCGCTGTAGTTGGCGTTGGTCAGGCGCACGCCCTTGGGAAGCCCGGTGGTCCCGGACGTGTAGAGCTGCAGCACGTCATCCTCGGCGCGGGGGCGTTCCAGCCGCGGCGCCGGCGCCGCCGCGCGCAGGTCGGCGTAGCTCGCGAACACCGGGTGCGTCCCGCCGACCGCGATGGTGCGGATCGGTCGGTCGATCTGTTCGAGCACCGCCTGCGCGGCTTCGAAGAATTCCGGGGTGACGAAGAACACATTGGCGGCGGAGTCCTTCAGAATGAAGGCGATCTCCGGCACGGCGAGTCGCGAGTTGATCGGCGCGAAGGCTGCCCGCGCCTTGGCGACGCCGAAGAAAATCTCGAACCAGGCCTCAGAGGGACGCCCCAGCCAGGCGACCCGATCCCCGGGCTTTACGCCCTCGGCCTGCAGGAACCCCGCCACGGCGTCGGAGCGGCGTTCAAGCTCGCCATAGCTCAGGTCGCGACCCTCGAAGTGAATGGCGACCCGCGCGCCCTGTTCACGGCCGAAGATCTGCGGAATATCGATAAGCAGCTGGATCGGATCTTCGGTCATGCCCTGTCGCGTTTCCTGGCGCGGATCTGTGATCGCCCGCGGCGCGCAACAGTTAGTGTGACTTGGGCATGGCGCAATCGCTGAGTCGGACGTTTCGGGCGTGAAAGAACGCGAAGCTGATGACGTGTTCTGATGGCGTAAAGTCAGGGGGGAGACCGATGGGACGAGATCAAGGTGCATGGCGTGGGCTGGTCGCTGCCGGTATGGCGGCTGTGGCGCTCGCGGCCGGACTGCCCGGGCCGGTCCTGGCGCAACGCGCGCCCTCGGCCGCGCAGGCTGAGCGCTGGCCCGGGCTTCCGCCCGGCGCCGTCGAGGAGACGATGACCCTCCGCGACGGCGTGAAGCTGGCGGCCAACGTCTACAAGCCGGCCGGCAAGGGCCCCTGGCCCGTGGTGTTGTCGCGGACCCCCTACCTGAAGGACGGGCGCGTTACGGCCGACGTCCCCAAGCCCGGCGAGGCGCTGGCGCGCCAGGCCAAGCGCTACACCGACGCCGGCTATGTTTTCGTATTGCAGGATGTGCGCGGGAAGGGCCGCTCCCAGGGCTTCTACGCCGCTTTCGAAAACGACATCGAGGATGGCTACGACGCGGTCGAGTGGGCCGGAACCCAGCCCTGGAGCAACGGCAAGGTCGGGATGACCGGCGGCTCGGCCCTGGGCATCACCGCCAATTCGGCCGCCATGGCCGCGCCGCCGCATCTGAAGGCCGCCTATGTGGTGGTCGCGCCGGCCGACCGGCTTTCCTACAGCTATCCCGGTGGCGTGCTGAAGGAGAAGGACACCCTCGGCTGGCTGCGCGGGCAGGGCGTTTCGGAAGACGTGCTCAATCGAACCCGCGCGCGGTCGCTGGACGACGTGTCCTGGAACCGCGTGGCGATGACCACCAACCGGAAATACATCCGGATTCCGATCTTCAATGTCGGCGGCTGGTACGACATCTTCAACGGCGGCACGGTCGACAACTTCCAGTACCTGCAGAATGAGGGCGCCGACGGCGCGCGCGGCAATCAGAAGCTGCTGATGGGGCCGTTCGGCCACGGACAGCTCTCCGGTGATCTGGCCTATCCGGGATCCGACCGGCTGAGCCTCGGCGGCGACCAGGAGATCCGCTGGTTCGACTACTGGCTGAAGGGCGAGGCGAACGGGATCATGGATGAGCCGCCCGTCCAGTATTTCATGATGGCCAGCGCTCGGAAGGGCGCCTATTCGGCCAAGAACCGCATGCTGGCCTCGGCCAACTGGCCTCCCGCGCACCGGGAAGTGCGGTTCTATCCGGCCCCGGACCTCAGCCTTTCCACCCGACCGCCTCCCGAGGCGCCGGCCAGGCTCAGCTATCAGTTCGATCCGGCCAATCCGGCCCCGACCTTCGGCGGCGCCAACCTCACCTTCGAGCGCGGGCCGGAAGACCAGCGCAAGGTTGGCCAGCGCGCGGACTATCTGCGATTCCAGACCCCGCCGCTGGAGAAGGACCTGATCATCTCGGGTCCGGTCTCGGTTGAGCTCTACGCTTCGACCGATGGGCCGGACACCGACTTCGTGGCCAAGCTGGTGGATGTCTATCCCGACGGTTACGAGGCGCTGATCCTGGATGCGCCGATCCGCGCAAGCTTCCGCAACGGACGGGGCGCTGACCAGATCAGGATGATGACGCCCGGCGCGCCTGAGAAGCTGGTGATCGATCTGTGGCCGACCGCGATCACCTTCGAGAAGGGACACCGGATCGCCCTGCACATCTCTTCGTCGAACGCGCCAAGGTTCGAGGTGAACCCCAACACCGGCGACCCGCCCGGGGCGGCCAAGGCGCCCCCAAGGGTCGCCACCAACGCGATCCATATGGATGCGGCCCATCCGACGGCGCTGGTGCTGCCGGTCGTCTATCCGGCGGAATAGGTCATGTCCGGCAAGAAGCCCGACGATGTGGACCCCGCCCTGCGGGCGATGTTCGAGGCGCTGGAGGCCAGGCCGGCGCCCGCGAGTCTGATCGAGGCGGTGGACCGCCTGGCGGACGGGATCACGCCAGCCCGCGCGCCGCCGGCGCCGGCCGCCCCGCCATCTCCGCGGCGGATTCGGCGTCGAGCAGGATCGCCAGCCGGGTCCGGGCGCGGTTGACCCGGCTCTTGATCGTGCCGAGCGCGCAGCCGCAGACCTCGGCCGCTTCCTCGTAGGAGAGACCGGCCGCGCCGACGAGGATGATGGCTTCGCGCTGGTCTTCGGGCAGTTCCTGTAACGCCGCGCGCATGGCGGTCATCGCCACGGACCAAGGCTGCCCGGCCTCCACGATCTGCGTTTCGGCATGGGCGCCGTCCGGGTCGGGCGTCTCGCGGCGACGGCGGACAACCTGGGTGTACCAGGTGTTGCGCAGGATCGTGAACAGCCAGGCCCGCAGGTTGGTGCCCACCTGAAACCGGTGGCGGTTGGCCCAGGCCTTGACCAGGGCGTCCTGCACGAGGTCGTCGGCGTCGGCCCCATTCCGGCAGAGCGACCAGGCAAAGGCGCGCAGGGCCGGAATCTGCCCGACGATCGCCTCACGCCATGCCTCAACGGACTGCATCCACGGATCCCAGATGATCTGGGGCCAATCTGCCCTAGCCCTGGTTGAACGCGGCGCGCGGGCGCCCGTTCCACGGGTCGCCGGCTATTCGCGGCGCAAGGCTTCGATCGGGTCGAGACGGGCGGCGCGCCACGAAGGATAGGCGCCGAAGATCAAGCCCACCGCCATGGAGAAACCCAAGGCCAGAGGTCCAGCCCAGGCGGGAATGCCCGGGGGCCAGTCGCCCAGCTTGGCGATGCCCCAGGCGCCGGCCACGCCGAGCGCGAGCCCGATCAGGCCGCCCACCAGAGAGAGCGCCACCGACTCCAGGGCGAACTGGATCAGGATTTGGCTGCGTTTGGCGCCGACGGCCATCCGCAGGCCGATCTCACGCGTTCGCTCGGTCACCGCCACCAGCATGATGTTCATGATCCCGACGCCGCCCACCACGAGCGAAACGCCGGCGACAGCCGACAGCAGGACGGTGAAGGTTCCGATGGCGGCCTGGCTGGCCTCGAGCACCGAGGCGAGATTCTGGCTCTGGAAATCGTCTTCCTCGCCGGGCCGGATCTTGTGCTGGTCGCGCAGGACGTTGGTGAGATCCTCCTGCACCTGATCCAGGCTGTCCTCGTCGATGGCCTTCACATAGATGGTGTTGACGCTGTCGGCCCGGATGCCGCGGCCGACGATGCGGGATCGGACGGCGGGCAGGGGGGCCAGGACCACGTCGTCCTGATCCTGGCCGAATCCGGACTGGCCCTTGCTCTCCAGCACGCCGACGATCTCGAAGGGGACGTTGCGCACCCGCATGCGGCGACCGAGCGGGTCGGACTCGCCGAACAGTTCTCGGGCCACCGTCGGGCCGATCACCGCCACCTTGCGGCCCTGGCGGGCTTCGCGTTCATCGAACATTCGGCCCGAGGCGATGACCAGGTCGCGGGCGATCAGATACTCCGGTGTCACGCCCTGGATCTGGGAGTTCCAGTTTGCGCCGTCGGCCGAGAGCTGGCCCTGGCCCCGCACCTGGGGCGCCACGGCGGCGATGTTCTCCACCTGACGGGCGATGGCCTCGACGTCCGAGTCACGCAGAGTGGCGCCGACATTGGCGCCCTGGGAGACCGGCCCGCGCTGAAAGTTGGGCGTCACGATGATCAGGTTCGATCCGAGACCGGAGATGGCGCCGGTGACCCGCGCCTGAGCCCCCAGGCCGATGGACGTCATCATCACCACGGCGGCGACGCCGATCACCACCCCGAGCGACGTCAGCACGCTGCGCATCTTGTGGGCGATGATCGCGCCGATCGCGAAGCGGACCAGTTCGAAGGGGCTCATGCGGTCACCGCCGAGCGCTCGTCGGAGACGATCAGACCGTCGCGGAAGGCGACCCGGCGCTGGGCCTGGGCCGCGACGTCCGGGTCGTGGGTGACGATGGCCAGGGTCAGTCCATCGGCGTTGAGTTCTGTGAACAGCCGAAGCACTTCTTCGCCGGTGTGGCTGTCGAGCGCGCCGGTCGGTTCATCAGCGAGCAGCAGGTCGGGCCGGTTGGCGAGCGACCGGGCGATGGCCACCCTCTGCTGCTGGCCGCCGGAGAGCTGGGTCGGCCGATGGCCCATGCGGGATCCCAGGCCAACCCGCTCCAGCAGTTCCGCCGCACGCTGCTTGCGCGCGCTGCGCGGCATGCCCGCGTAAACCATCGGCAGCTCGACGTTCTGCAGCGCGGAAAGCCGGGGCAGGAGCTGGAACGACTGAAAGACGAAACCGATCCGGCGACGCCGGAAGTCGGCCAGGCTGTTGTCGTCGAACCCGCCAACATCCTCGCCTTCGAAGGCGTAGCGACCGCTCGTGGGTCGGTCGAGACCGCCCAGGATGTTCATCATGGTCGACTTGCCCGAGCCGGAGGGCCCGATAATGGCCAGGTACTCGCCGCGCGCGACCTTCAGGTCGACGCCGGCCAGCGCGGCGACCCGCTCCTCGCCCATCACGTAGACCTTGGTGAGGCCGGAGAGCTCGATCATTCGCCCAACCGCGCCCGGACGCTGGGGGGCGGGCCGCCGCCGAACCCGCGCGGTCCGGCCTTGGGTCCGCCGCCGAGGATCACCTGGTCGCCGGCTTTCAACTCGGCGCTCACCACCTCGACCACTGTGCCGTCGGTGGCGCCGACCCGCACCGCGATGGCCTTGGGCGCGTCGTCCCGGACCACATAGACCGTTCCCGGGCGCATGCCGTCGGCCGAGGGCGGCGCCCGGGTCGGCGGCGGGGCCGCGGGCTTCGCGTCGGCGTTGTCGGGGCCCCGACGCGGCGGCGCGGGCGGGGTCCAGCGAAGCGCCGTGGCCGGAATTTTCAGCACGTTGCGGCGCACGTCGATGATGATATCGGCGTTGGCGGTCATGCCGGGGAGCAGCATTCGGGCCGGATTGTCGGCCTCCGCAATCACCGTGTAGGCGACCACGTTCTGGGTGGTGGTCGGCTGCTTGCGCACCTGGGTGACCACGCCGGTGAATGCGTCATCCGGGAAGGCATCGACCGTGAACCGCACGGCCTGGCCTTCGCGGACCTGGCCCACGTCGGCCTCGTCGACGCTGATCCGGACCTCCACCTTCGACAGGTCCTGGGCGATCGTGAACAGCACCGGCGCCTGGAAGCTGGCCGCCACCGTCTGGCCCGGCTCCACCTTGCGGTCGACCACGACGCCGTTGATCGGCGAGACGATGGTCGTGCGGACCAGGTCGGCGCGTTGAATGCGCAGGGTCGCCTGGCTCTGCCCGACCCGGGCGCGGGCGGCGGCGAGATTGGCGCGCGCCACGCCGAGCGCCGCGGTCGCCTGATCCAGCACCGCCGGAGAACTGATGCCCTGGTCGACCAGGGTCTTCTTGCGCGCGAAGTCCGCCTCGGCGTTGGCGAGGGTGGCCTGGGCCTGCCGCACCTGGGCCTCGCCGGCGTTGATGTCGGCCAGGCTCTGGGCGACGCGGGACTGGAAGGTCTGGGGATCGATCACCGCCAGGGTCTGGCCGGCGCGCACGTTGTCGTTGAAATCGGCCAGCACGCGGGTGACCAGCCCGGAGATCTGCGAGCCGACATCGACGGTGATCAGCGCCTGCAGGGATCCCGACGCCGAGACCGCCCGGGTCACATCGCCACGCTCCACGGCGCCGAAGCGATAGGGCTCGGCCGGCGGCTTGGGCCGCATCTGGCAGGCGGCGAAAATCGCCAGGAAGACCAGCACGATCCCGCCGCCGATCAGGACCGGGCGGGGGATGCGGAAGCGACGACGGGCGTTGGCGGCGAGGCTCATGGGGCTCCAGCTTCCAGAACGGGCCTGAGCCCGCCGCGATGTTGCAACAGTTCGGCGTTACGCGCCGATTTCATTTGAGATACCTGTCTGCCTGGATTTCGTCAGGATCGGGAGAGGCAAGATGTTCGACGTGCGCGTCGCCGAGGCGTCGGAACTGGATGCGGTCCTTCAGACGCTGACCCTGGCCTTCGCCACCGATCCGCCGGTGCGTTACCTGTTCAGCGGGCCGGCGGCGTACCTGGCGGGCTATCCCCGGTTCGCCCGCGCCATGGGCGGCGGCGGGGCCGGCGCGGGCGGCGCCTGGCTGGCCGAAGGCGGTGCGGCGGCCGCGCTCTGGCTGCCGCCCGGTTTCCAGTCCGACAGCGATGCCATGGGCGAGGTGATTGGCGAGTTCATCGATGAGGCCAAGTTGCCGGTCATGGGCCAGGTGGTGGAAGGCATCACCCGCTATCATCCGCACGAGCCGCACTGGTACCTCTCAATGATCGGCGTCGATCCGGCGCGCCAGGGCCTGGGTCTGGGTTCGGCGTTGCTGAAGGCCGGTCTCGCCCGCGTCGACGCCGACCACCTCCCGGCCTATCTGGAGAGTTCCCACCCCCGCAACGTGCCGCTCTACGAACGCTTCGGCTTCGAGGTCATGGGCGTGATCCAGCCCGAAGACTTCCCCCCGCTGATCCCGATGTACCGCGCCGCGCGGTAGGACCAGACCTCCCGCCGCTTCGCGGGGGAGGTTAGGGCGGCATCAGCCCCAACTCTTTGGCCGGATCTCGCCGCGCGAGGTCTCCGTGGAACCTTCGGCTTGGTTATCGCCCCTTAACCATCCGGGTGACTAGAGTCGTACATCGACTCACCGGGACCCATCGTGCTCGCCGCCATCCGCCCCTTCCTGCCCACGGCCCTGCTGGCGGCGCTGATCTGCTACTTCGCGGTGCATGGCTTCATCGGCGAGGGCGGGCTGCTTCAGTCCGAGGTGCGTGACGCCACCCTGATCGCCAAGCGTGAGGAACTGGCCAAGGTGACCGCCCAGCGGCACGAGCTGGAGATGCGCGCCCGCCTGCTGCGCGATGAGAGCCTTTCGGCGGATCTGTTGGAGGAGCGCGCACGCTCCCTGCTAGGCTTCGCCGATCCCAGGGACTATGTCATCCGGATGGATCCGTAAGGCCTGCTTCGCGGCGGCCCGGGCGGTTCGCTGGGACATACGGAGCAGGGCATGGCGCGCGGGCAGACCGTCCGAAAGGCCAAGACCGCGAAGGACGCGGGCGGGAAGGACGAGCTCCTCAAGTATTACCGGGAGATGCTGCTCATCCGCCGCTTCGAGGAGCGGGCGGGGCAGCTCTACGGCATGGGGCTGATCGGCGGCTTCTGCCACCTCTATATCGGCCAGGAAGCCATAGCCGTGGGCTGCGAGGCCGCCAAGCGGCCGGGCGACCAGTTCATCACCGGCTATCGCGACCACGGCCACATGCTGGTGGCCGGCATGGACCCGCGCGAGGTCATGGCCGAGCTGACCGGGCGCTCCGGCGGATCGTCCAAGGGCAAGGGCGGCTCGATGCACATGTTCTCGACCGAGGCGGCCTTCTACGGCGGCCACGGGATCGTCGGCGCCCAGGTGGCGCTGGGCACTGGGCTCGCGCTGGCCAACAGCTATCGCAACGACGGCAAGGTGAGCTTTGCGTTCTTCGGCGACGGCGCCTCGAACCAGGGCCAGGTCTATGAGAGCTTCAACATGGCGGCGGTGTGGAAGCTGCCGGTGGTCTATGTGATCGAGAACAACCAGTACGCCATGGGCACGGCCATCGACCGGTCGACCTCGGAGGTCGAGCTCTACAAGCGCGGCATCTCGTTCAACATCCCGGGCGAGCCGGTGGACGGGATGGACGTGCTGGCCGTCAAGGCGGCGGCGGAGCGCGCCTGCGAACACTGCCGGGCCGGCAAGGGGCCCTAC